>JAISVZ010000200.1 GCA_031271295.1 Clostridiales bacterium
TCTGCCTACGCTGGAGGAATACTTTAATCACCTTAACGCGGAGTTAACGGAAACGCCGGAAGGTTTTGCGGTAAGAACGTTTTCTGGTGCCGCAACACATGGCAGTAGCTTTTATGATATAAATAACTATCCTAAAAAGCAACAAAATTTATACTTTTTAGCTCTTAATACACATCCGAAGTATAATGAAAATTTTAGTAGTCTTGATGGTTTTATTGGTCATATTCGGAACTATAATCCTTCTTCAAACGTCGGAGGAAGTAATTATTATCTTGGCACAAACCAGAGCTATGTTGTAAATTCGACTATAGATATTTATGATAGCATCAAATTTAAGTTAGAATGGAACAACGATAAGAAGGCTTATTTACTTGCTACGGTAAATCTCACAAAAACTAAATATTTAGAATTTTCAAATTTTTTTAACTCGATATTATTGAGCGATTTTAAACCAACAACTCAGTATGATACGCAATATTGGTATGTGGAAAAAGAAGAAGATGGTAGATTTTATATAAGCAATATGCACAGTGATGAGTATCTAACAATTGATTCATCAGGCAATGTAACGAGGGAAATTAATAGAACGGAAATATTTTTTGAGGAATCAACACTGCCGCCTGAAGTTACTATTAAAGGAACACTAATGTATGATTTTTACCGGGAAGATTATACTTCGGGTATTGCGTTAGTTAAAGATACTGCACCTTTGAGCGATTATAAAATAAGTATCGTTGACGTAGACTCTGATGGTTCAACAGTTGAATTGTGGACTACTACCACTGATAGTAACGGAAACTTCGAAACCAAATTCGATCACTACGATAATAAAAATTTGGTTCCTCAGTATGGTTACAATTTAGCAGTACAGGTTAAGGTGGATAATGAGTATTTGTATGTAAAAAGAACAGCTATTGATTTTGACGCAGATGCCGCATACAGATGGTTAAGTGAAGTTGACAATTATTCATCAAAACCGGTTCTTAATTTAGGAACCGTAAATGTAACAAGGTTACATGACGGTATAACGGCAGATGATAAATTAGCGGGTGCGTTTAATATTTATCATTGGATAAAGATAGGACATGAGTATTATAAAACTCAAACAGGTAAAATACCTAATAAAGTGCCCGTCTATTGGGAACCCGGAGTTGAAAAAATAACTTGGGCACCATTCATACCTTATCATCATTGCATAGAATTAACCGGTCTGAATTTTGGAGATCAATTTGATAGCTCTGTTATTTTGCATGAGTATGGGCATTTTTTAATGTATCAATTTGCCGGAATTGTTTTCATACCGGATTTTCAGTGGAATCATTATCTTGACAATGCGTGCACTACTAAAGGGTTGGCTTTTGCGGAAGGTTGGGCTGATTTCTTTTCCGTTGTAGCAAGAAACGAAGATAAATATGTAAATTTTACGAGCGTGTCTGATTATTATGGTCTTGATTTTGTAGATATACCAAACAAAAAAGCGCCTATATACTTTGAAAGATCAGCTGGCTTAGACTATTCATTGTACCCTCAAAACGGATTTGATTATGATCAATACTCATATATGGAAGCTTTTGTTGCATCAACTTTCTATGACTTAATGCATGACGGAGGAATTAGCTTTAGTAATATTGACGAAGTTTTTATGAAGAGTATACGTGAAAACCCTCTTTTACCTTGGAAACTTTTAGGGGATTTTTATGCTTATGCAACAATTCAAAATTTTTATGGAAATCTTATTCGTAGTCCTTATGCTACGGATAAGAAATTAGTGTGGGAAATCTTCGATGATAATAAAACAGCGTACGATATTCTTTCTCCCTATGTAACAATACACCCGAATCCGAATGGTAGCTTCCGCATAGAAGTAGTTGAAGAAACTGGTGTCGGATTTGTAGAGTGGCGAATAGATGGCTCTCATTTGTTTACTTGGAGTAGCTCATGGGTTGACAGTTGGGAATATAATATTCCTTCAATAATTTCAGATGGAGAACATGTACTTGAAGTTACTGTGTACGACTATGCAGGATATAATGCCAGATTTGTGCCAGTAAATCGTATGCATGACTTTTTACCGAGAGATAGAGTTAATATTTGCGGAAGTTACAGTGTAAATTTTAGTTATGATAAAAGTACAGGTACTGTAGAAGTAGTGTGAAACCGAATTGGTTTAATGTCGATTTGTGCCGAGTCCGCGCGACGTGTAGGTTAGAATGGGATGATTTTTGAAAATTCCTATATTTTTGAGAGGTGAATAAACATGAAAGAGAATAAAAAAAAGAATATTTCGTTTAAAGCAAAACTGACAATCCTACTGATATTATCTCCTTTAATTTTTACTTTATATATGACTTATATAAATATTCACTTTGTAAAAGCATCTTGTATTAGGCAGCTTGAACAGCAAATAAAAGAAAACATGAATAATGACATTGCGGAAGATGATTTTAGATGGCACGTGAAGGAACATAATATAAACAGTACAAAAGGGCAAACATTACTCTTAGCCATAATAAAAGATTTTAAACCTAATTACAAATTCTATACTGTTGGAGTTCGACAGGCTGGGAAGATAAATGCAGGAAATATTAAATTGATGTATTTTACGGATACTGATCCACAGTACATGGAGTTTAATCTTTTAGGTAATAAGGGTATCAATTATTACACGTTAGACTCAACAAATGAAGCACTACAGGCATATTTTAAATATGTAGAAACTTTGGATTCACGGTAAACTATTCCAGAATTGAATTGTATTTCTTATACCGATACCACCGTTCAGGTTGGCGGGGAATATTACTACAAAATAACTTCTCTGGATTCGGCAGGGGTAGAGGGTATGTTTACCGCCTCCGTAATGGGTATTGCGGCATACGATGAAACCCTTCCGCTCGCGCTGGCAATAAATCCTGTTACCGGAACAACCATAGGCACAAACACAAG
>JAISVZ010000061.1 GCA_031271295.1 Clostridiales bacterium
TGCTGAAAGTATTTCGTGCGGTATTACATTCTCCTGCGCGGCGCAAGGTGTGCTCACAGAAAAAACTAAAAAGAAAAATATAAAAAAACTAAGTGTAATCTTTTTCATTTCCATTCCTCCATTCTTGAATTTGATGAAAATAAGACCGGAAACAATTAAAGCTCCCGGTCTTAAGTTATAGATGTTACGGGTTGAATTTAGATCATTCGTTTTTTCTATTATTTGCAACATTCAGCCTGTATTTTACCTCTGCCTCTGTTTTCTGGTAAACTATGCTTATTTTCTCGGAGTTTTCAAAAAGGTCATGAGATAATTTGTCACTCATACAAAGAATAATGTCCTTCGTATAGTTAAAGTCAGTTCCGCTGAAGTTAAACCAATCTTCCGTCTTATCGTCATTGCGAAAGTAAATTTTACCATCACTTCTTACGACATTAATCAAGGCTTCGCCACTGTTAATATCGTCCAAATAGTAATTTGCTTCGCCCTTTTCGCTGTCGCTGTCACTATCAGCATCGCTTTCGCTATCAGTATCAGTATCTACGGAAAACTCATTTTTCGGTACAAATGATGTGCAAGATGAAAAATTGATATATCCGGGTGTGCCTTTGGTTATGCTGTATCGATCATCGTTTTCTGCTATCATAGTACCTATTGCGGTTGCGTGTTCCCATTCTTCATCATATAGTGAAAAAGTCGCTTTAACGCCATTCACTAATAAACTATCATCGGGCACAAACTCATAAACAAACCAGTACGTTTTTGGCTCATAGGTATATGTGGTATAAACGCCATTTTCGTCTTCTTCACCCTTTTCGTTGGTAGTTATACCGTACTTGCCATTTACCCTAACAGGATAAAATGCTAACTGATCACCTTCCAGCCTATTCTCAGTTTCCTCCATTTTTGGTTTTAAAAATCCTTGATTCCAGTTAGTAGGACCGAAAAACTGCCATTTTCCTTCAGTTTCCCTGCTTGCCAAAAGCCCCAAATCGCAGCTTGCGTAGCCCTCGTCTGTTCCATTATCATTTAAAACACTTGAAATAAAAATGTAAGCGTTCCGAAGTGTGCCTTGTTTGTCATCCTCCAAGGCGCGGTCCGTCGTACCTGCCTCAGTCGTATAATTTAAAACGGTAAGCTCAACATCCGAGAAATCCACCTTTTCTACCACTCTAAACCACGTTTTTGCGTTGTTGTTTACGGATTGTCTGTATACGTAGGCACCGGTATTTCCCTCCGCACCGGCACCGTCCGTATCGGTAAACCGATTCCTCATCTTTGTGCCGTTTTCAGAAACAATTCTTTCGGCCCTATGCGCAAACTTTTGGCTTGTAGGCGGGAATTCGTAACCCGTCCATGCAAATAAACCATCGGAGCGTATAACATGTGGGTTTGTTGCTTGGGTAGTCATAGTAAAACCCTTTGCATCATTTGAGTTTTCGGTTATGCCCTTTAGGGTATTTCCCGCAAATAAATAAAAAGTAGGCGCTTCCAACTTATTGCTGTTGAACTTGAATATCTCCTTATCTTCTTTCCCTTCGGTAATTTTAAGCACATAAGCACCTTCATGACGCAAATGCCTGCCTAAATAACCTATAGCTTTATAAGGAAAATCAAAATCTTCAGTATGCTTTTCGTACTTATCGTCCACATCTGTGTCGTCATACCACACTTCATAAACGCTATTGTTATAGTCCGAAAGTTCGTCAGCACTTTCTTGCGTATAATCGATATTACCCGATGCATAAGTACTTATTTGCGGAGGAAGTGTCGCGCTCAACGTATCGGTAGGCGCTCTTCTGCCCGATGGGCCGTAATTGCTTATAAAAGCCTCTAACTGAGTATCAACTTCCACTCCGTCCGGATACGGTCCTTGCCAAATATCCATCAATGAACCCGTAACACTGGAACGTTCAAAATGCAACCATCCATCAGTGGAAAAGTTAATTTTAAGTTGCCCTAAATCCCCCCTTGTTGTGTTCTCAACGGGAATTGATGCGCTTTTTCCAATTTCATAAATTCCGCTTGGAAATTCCACAAGGATATCGCCGTTTACGGTACGTTCCTTACGAATGAAGGAGTCGAAATCGTAGAATTCAATTTCATCGTACTTATTCCAACTATCCTTTAATTCGTCCGGCGTGAAAAGCACTATCCAGCCCGGTGCCTCATCTGAGTCAATATCGGAAGATGTTGCAAACGCTTTAATTACGTTTCCCGGCCATTTTTTTCTTGCGGGTTGGTTTCCGGTTATATTTAACTGAGCTTCCCCGGTATCCAATCCGTACTTTTTCCGTATATCTCTAAGCAATGCAGCGGCTCTTAATTCGTCCTTTTCCCGTGCCTTTTCTGCTTGAACTATAACTTGAACATTTCCCGCGCTTCTAAAACCCGGCGTGTTTTCAACATCCAAATCTTCGTTGGCTACCTCCAAGTATGAAAAATCATCCTCTAAGCTTTCCTGCGTGTATAAGCCGCTATAGTCCGGTTTATGTATACTTATCTGCAAATCAATAGAATCGTTATACCCAAGAACACCGGCATCTTCCTTAAACGTTATAGATAAACCCACATTTGCCATTTCTCTAAACTCGCTAAGAAGGAAAAGCTTTGCCTCGGTTTTGCTTTTTAAGAGGCCTTGAGGGTTTTCGTGGTAGGTTATTGTACCATTTACGGAGAAAATTTCCGCAATTTCATCAATTACGATTTCTTCTTTCGGATCAGCATTCGCAATTTGTGTAAAAATCCTGTCATTAGTGTAATAGTAAAGGATTTCGGTTTTTCCCAAATCCACCGGTTCAACACCGGGGTTGGTTAACCTCATTTGAATACTCATTGCGTTATAATTGCTCTTTGTATTGTTAGGATCTAACTCAACAAGTAAATCCGACGCTTCCGCCGCGTTTTCATCCCCTTCTTCCGGTTCTTCGCCCCAAATTGGTTCCTCTTCGCCGGAAAGGTACACAGGCATATACTCCCACGCTGCATAGTCGTATGTATCTTCGGGTTCGTCGCCTATATAGGAATAGTCGTTCTTTACACTCATGTTTTTATAGTCCGGAGTATTCATGGCGGCATTCACTATTGCTTCCTGCCCCGGTACTAATTGAGCGTTGGCGGTAAAGTTAAACTCGATATACGCGTTCGCGCCGCTTAGTGTTTCTTCCAGCGCATTGTTTTTGACGCTGACGGCAGCATTATTTATGTCCATGTAAGGTTGTTGAAACTGCGCATTGTGAACATTAAACACCTTCGTTGCGGTAGGGAATTCGTCCATATAATAATACCGAGCGGATAGCTTGTTTAAATCATAAGTTTCCGTACCCGTATTTACAAGCTTAAAGTCCATGCTTAAGGTGTTACCGTCCATCAAACGGCTTCGTTTTAATTGCAGCTCTATTCCCGCTTCCGTCTTTTCCTCTTCAATTGCCGGAACAAACAGTGTTTTTTCTACTGTTTGCGTTTGCGCGTTATCCGAGGTTAGCGTAACACTGTACGCAAACGTTCTGTCCTTGTCGTCCGGCTCTACGTTTATTTGCCAAATAACTTCAAATTCTGCGTCTTTTTCAATTGTCCCTATATTTACTACGTCATTACCGGAAGCAAGCTCCATTCCTTTGGGAAGGTTAATTTCCGCCTGCACGTTTTGCGCCGCAATATCCCCGGTGTTTCCCGCAACCGCCTTTATTTCAAGCGGATTTGGGTAATACTCGCCTTCTGAAATTTCAATTTCATTTGGCGCGTTAACAGAAAGTGTAATGTTTGCGTCGGTTTTAGGAATAAGCGCCGGCACAAACAAAACTCCGTTTATAGTTTTCGGTTCCGTGTTATCTGCCGTTAA
>JAISVZ010000144.1 GCA_031271295.1 Clostridiales bacterium
TTTCTAAAAAATGTAAAAGGCTTGGGGATATGGCCGCGTCAACAATAGTGGTTGCGCTCGACCCTAACCGCATAAATTTGAGCGCGGTTAGTTTGGCGCAAATGCTAAGCGCCGAAAAAAAAGATTCGGTTTCCTTAGAGAGTGAGTACGATACTTCGTTTTTAAACGAATACGCCCAAAAAATGAACGGTGAGGCTGCCGCGCAGAATGACGATGCTACGCAGAATGAGGCTACCACGCAGAATGAGGCCGCCGCGCAAAATGACGATGCTACGCAGAATGAGGCTGCCGCGCAAAATCAAGATGCTTCGCAACCCGGAGTTCCGGTTATACCTGAAATTACCGTTGAGGAAAATTTTGCTCTAACCGAAAAAGAATATAGGCTTATTAAGGAATACTTCGATAGAAGAGAAAATTTTTTAGACGGCGGGGAAAATGTTTTTGAGAATTTCGGATATTATTTTTCCAAAAAATTTTCAAAGCCGGCGGATTATTTTACGGATTATAAGCTTTTGCAAATGCTTGAGAAAAATTTCAGGTAAGGATGGTATTGATGAGCGATTTAAAAAAGCAAGATTTTGTTGAGGTTGAAGCTAAAATAGACGCAAAAAATGATTCGCTTAAAAAGAAAAGATTTGTTTTAAAATTGGTACTCGCGGCAAACGTGGTTGCAATAACCGCGCTTGCCGTTTTGTTTGTTTATTTTCAGTCTTTGGCGACAAAAACCGTGCCGCAGCCTTCGAATACCGCAAATGAAGTTCCTAAAACCGAACCCGCCGTTCAGGAAACGGTAACTACCGCAGTATCCCAGCAAAACAACTCGTCAGAACCGGCGGAATTTCTGCTTGAAGACGTACCGGACGAAACAAACGCAAAAGCCGTTTCGGAAGCGCCGCCGGAACCTGAGCCGCGCAAAATAAGCAAAGAAATTGCGGATTTGCGCTCAGAATACGGAAACGACGATATAGTAGGTTACATAACAATTGAAGGAACATCCGTGGATTACCCCATTGTGCAAGCCGAGGATAACGCGTTTTATTTAAAGCGCAACATTAAAAAAGAAGAGGACGCCGCCGGTTGGATTTTTTTAGATTACGAAAACGATTTGGGCGCGATTAACCGAAACACAATAATTTACGGGCACAATATGAAACGCGATATAATGTTTCACGCGATTCGCTATTACCGCGACGAAAGTTTTTACAAAAAGCACCCGCGCATATCGGTTAAAACTATATATGAAAATACCGAATGGGAGGTATTTTCGTTTATGAAAACCCACGTAAGCCTTAATTATTTGGAAGTTGAACCGTCCGATGAGGACTATAAATATCTGTTGGATGAAATAAGGCGGCAAAGGTTTTACGATACCGGTGTGGAATTTGGCTTGAATGACAAAATTATAAACCTTTCAACATGTTCTGTTTACAAATCCGAGGATATGTATAGGTATGTGCTTTCGGCGAAGCTCGTATCGCGCGAGGACGCAAAGGTGCAGTAGAGGCCATGTTGCTTTTTTGCGTCACGCACATCGTCGCGTTTTAGTATTTTAATGTAATCCTCCAGTATTTTGCGGTTTTTTTAACAATACTGTCGTTCGCGCTTGCTGTTCACGCGCGGAAAAAACGCTCCCTCTCGGAATCGGTAAAGGCTTCGTATTTAGCACTTCAAGCTGTACACACAGGTTGTTTGTTAGCGTTTTTTTGAACCGAAAACATAGCCCTTAGTACCTACACAAGAGCCAAATTTGATTTTATTTCACCAACGGCTGACTCATCTAAACCGGTGCTCAAGGAAATAATTTTTATAGATACACCGTTTTTTAAAAGATTTTTTACCGTTTCGATGGCGGATTCTTTAGCTCTCTTTTCGAATTTCTCTCTCACATCTTCAACCTCTTTTTTAACTTCTTCCCTTGCCTCTTTCATAGCCTCCTCTTTGACTACTTTTCGAGCTTCTTTCATAGCCTCCTCTTTGGCTACTTTTCGAGCTTCTTCTATAGCCTCTTCTTTGACTACTTTTCGAGCTTCTTCTATAGCCTCTTCCCTCAGCTTTTGTTTAACTTCCCTGAACGAAAACTCCACATCAAACATATCTGCAAACCTCCTCCGGTATACCTTTCCGGTACATTTGAATAATATGGCAGCGCTTTTCTTTTCTCCGCAATGATGACATTTTTTTGTCATCATTCTAAATAGCAAGCCTTTCAAAAGGATTTATTACAATCTTTATTACGTTGACATCAAAGAAAAGTGGAGATATACTGTAATAAATTTTTGAGAGCCTAAAGATTTCCAAATTAAAGGAACCGAAAGGAAGTTTAGTGATGCAGGAAAAGAAAACAGTTTTAACCTACGCCGGTCTTAAGGATTTAGAGGACGAACTTCAGGAATTAAAAGTTGTGCGCCGCAAGGATGTTGCGGAAAAAATTAAAGAAGCACGCGGTCAGGGCGATTTATCCGAAAACGCGGAATACGACGCCGCGAAAGAGGAACAGGCGGAAATTGAAGCGCGCATTGTTCAGCTTGAAAAAATGCTTCGCAACGCTGAGGTTATAGACGAGGAAGAAATAAAAACCGATTCCATTTCGCTTGGCGGCAGTGTAAGGCTTTGGGATGTTGAATTTGAAGAAGAGGTGAAATACTTAATTGTAGGTTCCGCCGAGGCAGACCCTACCAATGGTAAAATCTCCAACGAATCCCCGCTGGGTTCGGCTCTTTTAGGGCGCAAAGAGGGCGAAACCGTAGAGGTTGACGCTCCGGACGGCATTATTTTATACAAGGTTTTAGAAATTACAACCAACAATTCAAACAATTCGAAAAACGATACCAATTAAAGGATTTGATTATATGGCGGCAGAACATCAGTTAACACAGGAACCGGACTTAAAAGAGCAATCACGAATACGCGCGGAAAAACTGCGCGAGCTTGCGCAAAACGGGAAGGATCCCTTTTTGCATGTAAAATACAGCGTAACCTGCCACAGCAATGATATTCACGAAAAATTTGACGAAATGGAAGGAAGCGAAGTCTCCGTTGCCGGCAGGCTGATGTCTAAGCGGGTAATGGGTAAGGCTTCTTTTTGCGATGTGGCGGATTTGGGCGGCAGGATTCAGGCGTATGTTAGCAAAAGCGATATTGGCGAGGAGCCTTACGCGGATTTTAAGCATTACGATATCGGCGATATTGTGGGCGTAAAGGGAACGGTTTTCCGTACCCAAAAGGGCGAAATTTCAATTAAGGCTTTGGAGGTTGTGCTGCTTAGCAAATGCTTGCAGGTTTTGCCGGAAAAATTCCACGGTTTAAAGGATCAGGAAATTCGCTACCGCCAAAGATATTTGGATTTAATAGTTAATCCCGAAATTAAGGATACCTTTTTAAAGCGTTCGGCAATTATTAAAAGCATACGCAAAACTTTGGACGGCGCGGGGTATATTGAAGTTGAAACTCCTGTGCTTCAAACAATAGCGGGCGGCGCGGCGGCAAGGCCATTTATTACCCACCACAATTCGCTGGATATTGATATGTATCTTCGAATAGCGCTGGAGCTTCCGCTTAAAAGGCTTATTGTCGGCGGGTTAGAGAAGGTATACGAAATAGGCAGAGTGTTCCGTAACGAGGGCATGAGCATTAAGCACAACCCGGAATTTACGATGCTTGAATTGTACGAAGCCTTTACGGATTACCACGGTATGATGGATTTATGCGAAAAAATTATCAGAAACGCCGCGATGGATGTTTTGGGAACGCTTCAGTTTTCGTGTTACGGCAAAGAAGTGGACTTAAATAAGCCCTTTGCGCGTATAACAATGGTAGATGCTGTTAAAAAATATTCAGGAGTGGATTTTAACGGCATAACATCCTCCGATGAAGCGAAAAAAACCGCCAAAGAGCGCGGCGTGGAATTCGAGCCGCACCACACCAAAGGCGATATTTTAAATTTGTTTTTCGAAAAGTTTGCCGAGGAGCATCTTCAGGAGCCTACATTTTTAATGGATCACCCCATAGAAATATCGCCCCTTACCAAGAAAAAGCCCGAAAACCCCGAATATACCGAACGTTTTGAACTTTTTATAGGCGCGAGAGAATTTGCCAACGCCTATTCCGAACTTAACGACCCTATAGACCAGCGCAAAAGGTTTGAACACCAGGAAAGCCTGCGCAGCCTTGGGGACGAGGAAGCGAACATGATAGACGAGGATTTTATACTTTCTTTGGAATACGCAATGCCGCCTACAGGCGGAATGGGCATAGGGATAGACAGGCTTGTTATGTTTTTAACCGACGCCGCCTCCATTAGGGACGTTCTGCTGTTTCCAACAATGAAACCAGCGGCGGCTGTAAAATAAAAACCTGCGAATGATGAGCGCGGTGAATTTTACAACGCCGTACCACAATATATTTTAAGGAAGCTGATGCTATGGAAGCCTTGTTGCAGCTCGAAGGAATTGAAAAACGTTTCGGCGACACCGAGGTTTTGGAAGGAATAAATTTAACCGTTGGCAAGGGGGAGTTTATAACCCTGCTCGGTTCTTCCGGATGCGGTAAAACAACAACCCTGCGCATAATTGCCGGGCTTGAAGTACCGGACGGAGGAAGGGTATATTTATCGGGAAAGGACGTAACGAATTTGGCACCGGACAAACGCGACGTTAATATGGTGTTTCAAAATTACGCCCTTTTTCCGCATATGAACGTTGCGGAAAATATAGCCTACAGTCTAAGGCTTAAAAAGGTATCAAAAGCGGATATTAAAACCACGGTTAAAGACGCTTTGGATTTGGTTCAGTTGCCGGGTTATGAAAGCCGTATGCCGAACGAACTTTCCGGCGGGCAAAGGCAGAGGGTTGCCATTGCGCGGGCGGTTGTTAATAAGCCGAAAATTCTTTTGCTTGACGAACCGCTTGGCGCGCTGGATTTACAGCTTCGAAGGCAAATGCAAAAGGAGCTTAAAAGGCTTCAAACGGCGCTTGGCATAACCTTTATTTATATTACACACGACCAGGAAGAAGCCCTCGATATGTCCGACAGGATTGCTCTTATGCGAAACGGGCATTTTGAGCAAATAGCAAGCGCCGAAGAAATATATAACCGTCCCAAAACAACATACGCGGCGCAGTTTGTGGGCGGGGCAAACATAATTAAGGGAACAGTCAAATACTTAAAAAGCGAAAATGCTGTAATAGAAGTTTCCGGCGGGGAAATTGAAGCCAAAACGCGCGGAGCGCAAATTAAAGAAGGCGACAGGGTAACCGCCGCCATACGAGGCGAAAACCTTGAAATAAATCCGGCGTCTGAAACATACAGTGGGCTTGCGGCAACCGTTACGGATAAAAGCTTTTCCGGAGGAATGCTTCGCATAACAGCCCGCCTTGCGGACAATACTGAAATTACATGCCACCGCCAGGGGATAGATTGCCAATATGCCGCAGGTGATAATGTAAAGCTCGCGCTTAAAGATGCGGGCGCTGTTTTGGTGGATTTGGAGGGCGGAATATGAAAGTTAAAAACCGAGCCGCCAAATCTTCATTATTAATGGCTATGCCAATGTATGTTTTTACAATACTTTTCACATTTGGCCCTCTGATATACATGTTTGCGTTAAGCTTTATGCGCCGCCAGGCAACCTGGGGCGTAATAAACGAATTTTACGCGGGCAATTATCTGCGTATATTAGAACCGGTATTTTCCGGAGTTTTTGCGGAATCCTTCAAGCTTGCGCTTATAACCACGTTTTTTGTTACTCTATTTGGTTATCCGTTCGGTTATTTTATGGCAAAACTTCCGCCCAAGCATAAAAACCGCGCAATGCTTCTCATGATTGTCCCATTTTGGACAAATTCTCTTATGAGGCTCTACGGCTGGATTATTATATTTCGTTCGAACGGCATTTTGGATTCCGTATTAATCGCCCTTCACCTAAGCGAAAAACCGCTTAGGCTTTTATACACCTATCCTGCGGTTGTGGTGGGAATGGTGTATGTTTTGTTGCCGTTTATGATTTATTCGGTATACTCCAGCGCCGAAAAGCTTGATTGGTCTTTGGTGGAGGCGGCAAGGGATTTAGGCGCGTCTAAAACCTACGCTTTTTTAACGATAAGCCTGCGCCTTACAATGCCGGGGCTTTTATCCGGAATTATTTTAACGTTTATACCTTCAATGGGTTTATACTTTATAGCCGATATTTTGGGCGGCAATAAGGTTGCTCTCGTTGGAAGCATTATTCAGGAACAGCTTTTAAGAGCGAGGGACTGGCCGTTTGCCGCCGCGCTTTCGGTTGCGCTTATGGCCGCCACAAGCCTAACCCTATATTTGTACCGGCGTATTACGCGCTCCGAGGATTTGGAGGGGTTGGTGTAATGGCAAAAAAAAGAGGAATTTCTTTTTCGGGTATTTACTTAACGCTGATTTTAATTATAATGTATGTGCCGATTGTTTTGGTTGTAATATTTTCTTTTAACGAAAGTAAAATCAGTTCGCTTTGGGGCGGGTTTTCGCTTAACTGGTACGGCGAGCTTTTCCGCGACCGCTCAATGTTTGAGGCTCTCCGTAATTCCGTTGTGCTTGGGCTGTTATCTTCGTTTTCGGCGGCGGTAATAGGAACGCTTGCGGCAACGGGGCTTACAAGATACAAGCTAAAGAGCGGCAAGGTTATGGAATACTTCGCAACCCTGCCCATTATGATTCCGGAAATTATTATGGGAATGGTATTTTTAACGTTTTTTTCACTTTTGGGTTTGCCCTTCGGTATGGTTACACTTGTTATAGCGCATACGTCGTTTTGCATCCCGTATGTTTTCCTGATGGTAAAGGCGCGGCTGGCGGGGCTGGATAAAAGTTATGTTGAAGCCGCGAGGGATTTGGGCGCAAGCGAACTGCGCGCGTTCTATGATATTACAATGCCTTTGGCAATGCCGGCAATTGTTTCCGGAATGCTGCTGTCTTTCGCGATGAGCTTCGACGATGTTATTATCAGCGTTTTTGTAACCGGCGTTAACACAAACACACTTCCGATGAAAATATATTCGCAGATTAAAACGGGCGTAACGCCAAAAACCAACGCGCTTTGCGCACTGATATTTGTGGTAACAATTTTTCTTTGCGCGCTTTCCATGCGTATATCGAAGAAGAAATAAAAACGGTAAAAAAAAGCCGCATAAGCGGAGATTTTTACAATATATAAAACATATTTCAGGAGGAGCTAAGTATCTATGAAAAAATTGGTTTACGTTTTACTGTCACTGGTGTTAGTAACAGGACTATTTGCCGGTTGCGGCAATGCGCAAAACCCGGCGCAGGAAGTTGCGCCCGGCGGAGAAGCGGCGCAGGAAGACGCAGGTGAGGAGAATTCTCCGGCCGATAGCGCGCCGGCGGAAAATCCCGCACCGGAAAACAAGGGTACCTTTACACTCTTTACATGGGAAGGAATGTTCCCGCAGGAAGTTTTAGACGGCTTTGAACAGGCAACGGGTTACAAAATCAATTACAGCGTTTTCGATACCGACGAAACAATGTTAACGAAACTCGAAGTTGCCAAAGGCGGCGATTACGACCTTGTAATTGCGGATGATTATATAATCGAAACCGCTATTGCGCAGAATTTGGTTCAGAAGATTGACAAAAGCAAAATTGCGAACTATGCCAACATCAATTCCGCGTTTCAAGGGCAGTTTTACGACCCTACCGACGAATACACCGTTCCTTACGGTTCCGGCGTTCAAACAATAGTGTACGACCCTGAACGGGTAGATTTCGAAATAACCGGCTATTCCGACTTATGGGACGAGAGGCTTGCGGACAACATAGGAATAATTGCGAATTACCGCGTAATAAACGGTATGGCGCTTAAAACTCTTGGCAGAAGTTATAACACCAACGATTTAGCCGAAATTAGGGAAGCCGGAGATAAACTGATTACGATTGCGCCAAATATCCGCCTCATTAAGGACGACAGCTTGGAAGCGGAACTTCTTACCGGAGAAATTGCGGCTGGTGTTATGTATACCTCCCAGGTAACAATGGCAAAACTCGAAAACCCGAATCTTAAAGTGGTGTTTCCCAAAGAGGGTATAGGCTTTGGAATTATGGCGGGCTTTATTCCGTCTAACGCGCCCAATTCGGATGCGGCGCACGCGTTTTTAAATTATATATTAGACGCGCAAAACGGCGCAAAATGTTTTGAGAATTTGGGGTATTATTCCACAAATGCGGCGGCGGACGAGTTAATTAACCCGGATTATAAAGAGTTTTTAACCCTGCCGGAAGATTTTGAACAAGATAACATGGAGATGATAGGAAACATATCGGACGAGGCTAACGAACTTCACTCCACGATATGGGTTGAGTTTACGGCGGCGTGCGGGCAGTAGTGCGCGGGGCGCTCTGCTACGCTGATTAGCGGCGTAGGCAGTAAAGCTGGAAGCGGCATGTTGCGCGAGTTTTTCGCTGCGAGTGTGTAATAAACTGTTATAATCATCTTTTATCTTGAAGCCGGGGTGAAAATGAGTTATAGTATAGTCACAGGCCAATTCGCCGAGTAAATTTTGAAAGGAGATGGTGTAGTTGATTAAAATAAAGAGGTGGTTTACGGCTTAACCGCTGTAAATCAAAAATCTTTCAAGTGGCGGCCTGGGGTTTTTACCCCGGCTGCCGTTTGTCGTTTGTAAACCGAAAGGCAAAAGTGCTTTGCCACGGGCAAAAAAAATAGAAAAGGAGGAATATAAATGGGAATCTCTAAATTTAAGGATTGTTTAGTTGATGAAGTAAATAAAGCGGAGCGTTTACAAGTTTCCGCCGGCATAGGCGCGTTTTGCGCGTTCAAGGAGGTTTTCGTTTGTGAGGTACAAAAATGGAAAGGATGTACTTCCCCCTGATTTGCTTTGCGAAATTCAAAAATATTCATGCGGCGAATTATTATACATTCCCAAACGGGAAGAAATACGGGCATCATGGGGGCAGCTAAGCGGGTCTAAGGAGCAGGTAAACAGAAGGAATGTGCGCATAGCCGAAAGCTACAGGGAAGGCAAAAGCGTCAGCGACCTTATAGACGAATACTGTTTATCCGAGGCAAGCATCCGAAAAATTATTTACGCAAAGTGCTGATTATACGCAAAGTATAAATTTTAAAGCGGCGGAAAAACTCACGCCGCTTTTTTTATGCTGCGAAATTTGTTAAAAAGAACGGCGAAACCGGCAAAAATCAATAAATCAAAAAACTGAATAAACCCGAATAAATGCTTGGCGATATCGCATATACCGTTACCCATATACGGTGTAATAAAGTTGTACACGCACGATACAATCAAAACAATTCCGAGAAAACCCAAAGGTTCTGTACGCCGGGCGGAGTTTACGCTAATATATAAAACTGCCGCAAGAAAGGGAATAATGAACCAAAGCTTATTAAACGGCATATTAACCCGCAGCGGTTCCCACAGCGAAAACCTCGCGGATTGGGTGTTTTCCCCATCCGGGTAAATGTTGGAGGGTAAATACACAGGGCGAATATATTTGGAATTTTCAGATGTGAATTTAAGCGCTTCCCAAAAACGTTTAGGGTGCGTTATGTAGAATTTAACTATGGCGATCTTTGAAAATTTGCCGTAAAACATTTGCCTGAATTCTTCGGATTTAATGTCAATAGGATAGCCGCTTTGATAAGCTTCGCGTCCCTTAAGCACCGCAAGGTTCGGGTTAAAGCCCATGTCCTGCAAATCCCTTTCGGGTGTATCAGAGTATTTTAGCACGCCGGAAAATACCGTGTTAAACGCGGTGTCCTCTTCTATAAACGCGGGTACCTTAAAGAAAAAATAAAACGAAAAAGCAATTACCGATACCGCTGAAGCCGTTAAAACAAGCTTGCGGTATTTTTTTTCCCGCAAAACATAAGCTGTGGGTAAAACGGCAAACAATAAACCAACAGGCGCAAACGCATATTTAGACATTGCCATTAGCGCAACGGAAAAATAATAAGCTAAATAGTGCAAAATAATATGTTTTTCCCGAAACGCTAAGTTTAAAAATAGACCGATTGAAAGGAATGATGCGGCGTACTGCATCGCCTCGCCGTAAAATGAATTGAAATACAACGTATAAGCTTGGTCGCAAAATACTGTCAGCCCAACGATGAAACCGAAAATAAAAACCTTAAAGCCAAACCTTTTAAGCAGAAAATTATAGATAAGATATAATGAAAACGCAAAAATCAGCGTGTAGAGAAAACCCATCCAAACAATGGAGTAGTTTGTTAAAGGACGCCTAAATACAGCGTTTGACGCCAAGTTTAGCACTTTAGACAAAATTATTAACGGAGTTTGAGATGTATAATAATCAAACTGCGAATATTTCGGTGATAAAAAATAATTAACCTGTTGAAAAAAAGTACCGCTGCTTAAGCGCATACTAAAATTTGCAGCAAACACATGCCGGTTTGGATTGTTTCCTATAAAATCGATACGAGCCGGTTCAATTACACGCAAAAAATCGCCGCTGTTGGAATAACCGGACGGCATGGGAAAGTTAATCGTAGAAAAAATTACGATACCGCATATAACCGAAGCCAAAACAGGATATAAGTTGTGTTTCATAAGTTGTCCTTTCAATAGTGCTGAGGATTTAGTGAATTTGGTTACAAATTTCAGTTTCGCACAGGTATGGAACAATAGATTTTTATCGCTATTTTGTATTAAGTTAAACATCACCATATGCGTTAAAAATTTATTTCTATATGTATTATAGAATAATGAGTTGCTGCGGTCAATAAAAATTCCTTTTGTCTTGACAGTTATAATCTGAACACGTTTAAAAAAATTTATGAAATTTTTCATGTCCATCTTGACGAAAATGTATTGATGCGATACAATACAATAACCGTGTTGCCACAATACAATTTTAGGAGTTGAGTATATGCAGGCTCGTAATAACAAATTATTATTATTTAACTCAATGATGCTCTTGAATAAGCGCGAAGTGCTGGAATCCTTTGATTATTTTGTCAACCATCATCGTCAAATGAATAACGAAGAGGGATATAGTGAGGGAAAACGCAAAGTTTTGCTTATTCTTTGCGATGAGTTCCGAAAAAAGATAGAGATAAGCGACATCCCTTCCATAACAAAGCCTTGGCTTTTTTATGAGTACTCTATTACAAATGACAGTATCGCGCTGTCTTTAAACAAATGCTATGAAATTGAGTTTGATGACGAAGATGAAATGTCAACCATGAGTTCCAGCGAAGAGTACATGCTGGTTGAAGCAAAATGTGATTATTTGAACGTTGAACAGTACGCAAAGTTATATGATGTCACCACCACTGCGGTTCGCCAGTGGATTCGCCGAGGTAAGCTGAGAACCGCTGTGAAAAATGGACGTGATTGGCTTATTCCCGCATTGGCGGACAAGCCCAAGCGAGGGTTTGAAAGCGTTACATATTCTTGGAATATGCTGAGCGACGAAATAATTAATAATTTCCCGTTTTTGGCGGACACTGAATGTGTATATATTTATCAGGATCGTGTAGATAAAAAAATCTTCTATGCAATTACAGGCTGGTCAGATTCTGACAATCAAAAAAAAATTGCAATGAAGACAGAAGAGCGTGAACAGCTCGAACTTATGTTGATTGCTTTACCTGGAGTTCAAGTGGAGGATATGAGCGCCGGAATTAGCTATGTTCCTTCTAAAAGGAATTTTTCATTCCCTATCCTCTCGTACTACGATGATAAAATGATGAGTAGTACATTTATTTATGAAAGTATTGTTGTGAAGCAAGGCAATGAAAGTATCACTTGGTTTTCGCCTAACAACAAACCTAATAATTCTTCCAGTTACGATTACACCTCTACATATCTCGTTGCGGTTAATTGGGAATTTTGGGGGGTTCCAACGGATTGTGAGAACGTTTTGCTTAACGCAATAGACAGCGGCGATTTTTCGAATTGCGCAAAAATTGCAACTCTTTCGGGATATCTGATTCTATGCAAACAAA
This sequence comes from Clostridiales bacterium, assembly GCA_031271295.1. Classification (GTDB taxonomy): domain Bacteria; phylum Bacillota; class Clostridia; order Lachnospirales; family WQUN01; genus JAISVZ01. The sequence continues at coordinate 11,987 of JAISVZ010000144.1, forward strand.
TGATCGAAAATGGCTACAACCCATTGGCAGTCTGTGACGGTGAATCGGCCGCTCTCGAATATGTAATGTCCGCGCTTACCGGTGAGGGAGGGCCTTTGAACGAATCAGACGCAGAGCCTATGCAGGATATCTTTTACATTGAAGAGTTGGAAATAGAAGAAACGTTGCGACGCCGGAAGCTTGGCAGCCGGATTTTGCAAGAGCTTCCTTCCGTATGTCTTGAGTTGCTTCATATCATGCCGGATATTATTGCCTATTATCCTTCTCCCGCTATGCAGGATTTGCGCCAAGATAGTGAAAAAGAAACCGCGTTACGAAGCTATAGCGGTTTTTCTTACCCGGAAAATCTAAAAGATATAAATGTAATAGCGTTTTATCAAAAAAATGGCTTTCAAGAGCTGGGCAATAGTCGTTTGATGTACGCTTATACCGAAAAATAGAAAGGATATCAAAAATATCAGTTTTGGAAGAGGAGTATCGCAAACCTGAGGGGTTGTTACTCCTCTTCTTAATTTATATGAGGATTTATGCAGGCCAAGACAAGACAAATTTCCAAAATGAGAGAAAATATTATTGCATAAATTTCAGGCATGGTGTTAAGCAGATTACTTAAAGGTTCAATTTGATCCAAAAGCTGCCCCAAAGCCGGCAAAATCATGGTATTGGCTAATATTGCAATGGTCAAAACAAGCGGGCTCAAAATAAATGTCATTAAAAATGCGGTAATATAATATTTACGGCTCATATGTACTCTCCTTTGTATTTTCCGTTGTTTTCTCCTCATGCCATGTATGTTTTTGCATATCCACACGCCCACGCTGCGTAAACACCACGCCTTCGTCTTCAAGCAGCGCTCTGCGAAGCGCAGCGTATCCCCCGCCTGCAATACTGCCGTCTTTCATTACAACCCTTTGCCAAGGCAAATGCTCCGGGCATTTGCTCATAGCCCAGCCAACTTCACGCGCGGCGCGTGGCCTGCCGAGAATTTTCGCAATTTGCCCGTATGATAAAACTTTGCCGCGCGGTATTTTCTCCACAACCGAATATACGCGTTCCGAAAAATTATCCAACGTTAACGCCTCCGTTTTTAACTTTGAGGCAACTATATCACAGATTCATTTTTTTGTCACAGTTCATGGTCCCGCCGAACAGTATCAGGCTAATGCACCAAATGCGCGTGACCGCCGAACAGCTTAATACGCGTAACATCCAACCATCCAAGCAGGTAAAATTTTTTGTTGACAAATTAATTTTATGCGTTATTATTAGTTAGTGAAACTAATTAAATTCCCATATTCAAAATTTAACAGCGGGCGAGGGCTTCCATGAATGAATTCGAATCGAACCTAAACGAACTACTCGTAAAAATTTTTAACTTCATTTCCCGTTACGAGGAAAAGTCGCTTAAAGCAATATCTAAAACGCCCGTAACCGTTACGGAGGCGCATATTCTTGAAATTATAGCTTGCGGCGGCGCAACCGTAAGCGAAATTGCCGCCGCGCTTTCCGTTGCCGTGCCAACCGCCACGGTTGCGGTTAAAAAACTTGAAAACAAATGCTTTGTTACCAAAACGGCGAGCACCTTAGACGCAAGGCGTTTTATTATTGAACTTACTCCGGAAGGCGCAAGAATTAACCGGGCGCACAGCTTGTTTCACCGTAAAATGATTCGTTATGTCAGCGCCGGTTTGTCGGATTCGGAAAAGGAAGCGCTGATTTCGGCCGTTAAAAAATTACGGGATTTTTTCAGAGAAAAGGTTGAGGTTTAATGGGTTTAAAAATAGTGTCCACAGGTATTGCGGTGCCTGAAAAAACCGTAACGAATAACGACATAGCGCAGTTTTTGGATACGTCCGACGATTGGATTGTTTCCAAAACGGGTATAAAGCAAAGAGCCGTCGCAACCCGCGAGAGCCTTACGGATTTGGCGTTTAAGGCGGCGGTTAGTGCGCTTAAGGGGGCGGACCTTGCCGCATCTGATATGGATTTTATTATCTGTTCCACAATTTTGGGGGATTATACATCGCCTTCGCTTGCGTGCGCGGTATCCGAAAGGCTTAAAACAATCTGCCCGGCGTTTGATATTAACGCCGCGTGCACCGGTTTTATTTACGCTTTAAGTATGGCGCAGGCGTATATAGATTCCGGCGCAGCTGCAAATATACTGATAATTTCGGCGGATATGCTTTCATCTTTGGTGGATTGGACGGATAGGGCTGTATGCGTATTGTTCGGTGACGGCGCGGGTGCGTGCGTTGTAACGCGGGGCAATTCGCTTAAATATATGAAGCTTGCCGCGTACGGCGATACGTCTGTTATACGGCAGAGAAACGGAACAGGCAACAATCCGTTTTCCGCGCACGCTTCTAAGGGCGAATTTATGACGATGGAGGGTCAGGAGGTTTTCCGTTTTGCGGTAAACGCCATTGAGCGCGAGGTAAATTCCGCTTTTTCGGCACTTAATATAACATCGAGCGATATAAATTATTTTATGCTGCACCAGGCAAACAAAAGAATTATAGACAGCGCGCGCAAACGCTTAAGCTTGCCGGAGGAAAAGTTTCCCGTTAACATTGATAAATACGGCAACACATCTTCCGCCTCAATTCCAATTTTGCTTAACGAAATGCTTGAGGGCGGCAAAATAAAAAAGGGCGACAACCTGCTTTTAACCGCGTTCGGCGCGGGGCTTACAACCGGCACATGCGTTTTAAATTGGGAATAACACGTTTTCTACCGGTATAACCGGATATTATAAAATTTTAAGGAGGAGTTAAGATGTTAGAAAAAATCGCAAAAATTTTAAGGGAGTACAAGGACGACGAAACGCTTCAAATTTCCGAAAGCACAACCTTCGAGGAATTAAAGCTTGATTCGCTTGATACTGCGGAGCTTATCATGAACATTGAAGAAGAGCTCGACGTTACTATTGACTTGGACGAAGCTATTAAAACCGTAGGGGAGCTTATCAAGGTTATTGAAAAATCGCAGTAGGAAGTTTGCGCCAATCTTGCCATGGTTGTTGATAGTTCGAACTGGAACTTGCACCAATATCGTCATGGTTGTTGATAGTTCGAAGTAAGAACTTGCACGAAAATTAACGCGGTATGCTTCAAATTTTGCCGCAGCGGAGGATTTATGATAAAAACACCTGTATGTGATTTATTAAATCTTAAATATCCGATATTCCAAGGCGGAATGGCTTGGATTTCGGATGCTAATCTTGCGGCGTCGGTATCAAACGCCGGCGGCTTGGGAATTATAGCCGCCGGCAACGCGCCCGCAAGTTACGTTACCGAGCAAATACGCAGTGCCAAGGCGCTTACGGATAAACCGTTCGGCGTTAACATAATGCTGCTTAGCCCTTACGCGGACGCGGTTGCCGAGGCAGCCGTACAGGAAGGTGTTGCGGTTATTGTTACCGGCGCGGGAAACCCCGCAAAGTATATGAAGATGTGGTTGGAGGCCGGAATAAAAGTTATTCCCGTTGTGCCGTCCACCGCGCTTGCCAAAATGATGGAGCGAACCGGCGCGTGCGCCGTTATTGCCGAAGGCGGGGAAAGCGGCGGGCATATCGGGGAAATTAATACTATGGCTCTTGTGCCGCAAATTTGCGATGCGGTTAAAATACCCGTTATCGCGGCGGGCGGTATTGCGGACGGGCGCGGCATTGCGGCGGCGCTAATGCTCGGCGCGGTTGGCGTTCAGCTTGGCACGCGGTTTTTGGTAGCCGAGGAATGCACGGTTCACCCAAATTATAAAAATAAAATCCTTAAAGCCAAGGATATTGAAACTATAACAACCGGCAAACGCTTGGGGCATCCCGTGCGTTCGCTTAAAACGCCGTTTTCGCGCGAGTATTTCGAAAAGGAGTACGACAGCAGCGTTTCCAACGAAGAGCTTGAAGCTTTCGCGGTGGGTGCGCTTCGTGCCGCCGCCGTGGATGGTGACGAAAAAATCGGATGCTTTTTGGCGGGGCAGGTTGCCGGGCTTGTTAAAAAAGAACAAACCGCGGCGGAAATGATTGAAGAAATGTTTAAAGAGGCCGAAGAAATTTTAAGCGGGGCGGGTAAATGGGTAAAATAGCGTTTGTATTTGCGGGTCAAGGTTCGCAGTTTCCCGGCATGGGAAAGGATTTGTACGATAATTTTGCCTGCGCCAAAAGAATTTTTGATATGGCGGGCGAATCCGTAAAAGAAATGTGCTTTTACGGAAGCAAGGGCGAGTTAACTCAAACAATTAACGCCCAGCCGTGTTTGTTTGCGGCGGATTTAGCATGTGCGGCGGTTTTTACCGAAAGCGGTATAAAAGCGGACGGCGCGGCGGGTTTTTCTTTGGGCGAAATTCCGGCACTGTCTTTTTGCGGATTAATGGAGGAAAAACAGGCGTTTAGTTTTGTGAATTTCCGAGCCAAAGTAATGGACGAATGCGCGAAAAAAAATATCGGTGAGATGTTTGCAATATTAAAGCTTCCGGCTTATAAGGTTGAAGCAATATGCGAAAGCATTCCCGGCTGCTACCCGGTTAATTTTAACTGCGAGGGTCAGACGGTAGCCGCGTGCGCCTTAAGTTCTTCGGAGGAATTAAAGGCAAAGGTAGCTTCTTCCGGCGGCAAGGCGGTTAAGCTTGCGGTAAGCGGAGCGTTTCACTCGCCGTTTATGGATGAGGCAAGCGCAAAAATTTCGCAGTACCTGCGCGGCGCGGTTTTCGGGGAAATGAAAATTCCGCTTTATTCAAATGTTACCGCAACAGTGTATGGAAGCCCGGAAAAGCTTATCGCGGGGCAGGCAAACAGCCCGGAAAAGTTCATCGCGCGGCAGGTAAACAGCCCGGTTTTGTGGCAAAAAACTATTGAAAATATGATAAGCGATGGGTTTGATACGTTCGCGGAAATGGGGCCGGGCAAAACACTGTCGGGGCTTATCAAGAAAATTAACGCGGATGTGAAGGTTGTAAATGTAAGCGATGTATCATCGCTTAACGAAGCCAAAAAAACCCTTGGGCATTCGTAACATACTTAAAAGATGATGTAAATGTTTTCGCTTTTCGCAAATGTGCGAAGCAAATAAAGGGCAATGCCAAAACATTAGAGGTGAAAAAATGCTTAAAGGAAAAACGGCGGTAATTACGGGCGCGTCACGCGGTATTGGAAAGGAAATTGCGCTTAAATTTGCGCAAAACGGCGCCAATGTTGCAATAATCTATTCCGGTTCGAAGGACGAGGCGGAAAAAACGGCGCAACTTGCGTCAGGTTATGGCGTAAAGGCTATTGCGTACTGCGCAAATTGCGCGGATTTTAACCGCGTTAAGGAAGTTACAAAAGAGATTATAAACGATTTTTCGGGCGTGGATATTTTGGTTAACAATGCCGGAATAACCAAGGACGGTTTGCTTTTAACTATGTCCGAGGCGGATTTTGACGCGGTTGTTGGCGTTAACCTAAAGGGCGTTTTTAATTTTACGAAGCATCTTTCGCGTTACATAATTAAATCCGCGGGCGGGCGGATAATAAATATTTCATCGGTTTCGGGAACTAACGGCAACGCGGGGCAAGCAAATTATTCGGCTTCAAAGGCGGGTGTTATAGGTTTTTCCAAAACCGTTGCCAAGGAACTTGCGGGGCGCGGCGTTACGGTAAATGTTATTGCGCCGGGTTTTATTGAAACGGATATGACGGCAAAACTGCCGCCAAGCGCACTTGAGGGCGCGGTATCGGCTATTCCGCTTAAAAGGCTTGGGAAAACAAGCGATGTTGCGGATTTGGCGCTGTTTTTGGCATCCGGCGCGGCAAGTTATATAACCGGCGAATGCATAAGGGTAGACGGAGGTATGTGTATATGAGAAGGGTTGTTGTAACCGGGCTTGGCTGCGTTACGCCTGTGGGCAATGATATTAACTCTTTTTGGGATTCTTTGATAAACGGCAGGCACGGGTTTGCGCCGATAACAAAATTCGACGCAAGCGCGTTAAAGGTGACACTGGCGGCGGAAGTTAAAAACTTCGAGCCGTTAAAATACATGGAAAAAAACGAAATAAGGCGAACGGATATTTACGCGCAGTACGCGATTGCGGCGGCGGTTCAGGCCGTTTTAGAAAGCGGAATTGAAAACAATATAGACCCGGACAGGTTCGGCGTTTACGTTGGCTCCGGAATAGGCGGAATGGAAACGTTTATCAGCCAAACAAAGGTATCGTTTGAAAAGGGAGCCGCGAGGGTTTCGCCATTTTTTATCCCAATGATGATAAGCAACATGGCGTCCGCGCTTATCGCTATGCGCTTTAACGCGCGGGGCGTAAATTTGCCGGTTGTATCGGCTTGCGCAACAAGTTCAAACTCTGTTGGCGAGGCGTTTCGCGCAATAAAATACGGTTATGCCGACGCAATAATTACCGGCGGTTCGGAATCGGCAATAACCGAGCTTGCGATAGGCGGCTTCATGAACGCGCAAGCTTTATCGCAATCCCAAAACCCGGATTCCTGCTCGATTCCGTACAACAAAAACCGTAACGGCTTCGTTATGGGCGAAGGCGCAGGAATGCTTGTTTTGGAGGAATATTCTCACGCCGTAGGACGCGGCGCGAAAATTTACTGCGAAATTTCCGGTTACGGCAATACCTGCGACGCGTACCACATAACCGCCCCCCGTGAGGATGTTTTGGCGGCTTCTAAAATGATAGAATTAGCGTTTGCCGAAGCCGGGCTTACCGCAGACGAACACCTGTATATAAATACTCACGGAACATCCACCCAGCTTAACGACAAAACCGAAACAGCCGCCATAAAAAAAGTGTTCGGCGAAGCGGCGTACAAAGCCAAAATATCCTCCACAAAATCCATGACGGGGCATATGCTTGGCGCGGCGGGCGCGGTGGAGGCAATAGCGGCGGTTAAGGCGCTTGAAACGGGAATAATTCCCCCAACAATCGGGCTTACCGAACCGGACCCGGAGTGCGACCTGGATTATACGCCAAACGCCGCGAAAAAGTGCGAGCTTGACAAAGCATTTTCCTTTTCGGTTGGTTTTGGCGGGCATAACGCGGGCGTAGTGTTTAACAAAATTCTTGAAAATGAAGAAGAGGGGGTTCGCTATGAATATTGAGCATGTAAGAGAACTGGCAAATATTTTAAACGCGTTTAATTTGTCAAAACTTGAGGTATCGGACGGCGATACTAAAATTTTGCTTGAAAAGCCGCAATTTGCCGCCGAAAATAAAGCAGCGCCTGCGGAGCGTGCGGCAAACCGGCAGGAATATACCGCCGAAGCGCAAACCGTGGATTTTAACGAACTTATTGAAGTAAAATCCCCAATAGTAGGCGTGTTTTACGCCGCGCCCGCGCCGGACGCTTTGCCCTATGTAAGCATTGGCAGCGCGGTACGCAAGGGCGATGTTTTGTGCATTGTTGAGGCAATGAAACTTTTAAACGAAATAACTGCGGAGCAGGACGGCGAGATTGTTGATATCTGCATCAAAAACGGCGATATAGCCGAATACGGGCAGATACTTTTTAAAATGAAGTAGAATTTTTTCATAATTCCATAGGGGATGATTTCATGGACAGGGAACAGATTAAAAATATTTTGCCGCACAGAGAGCCAATGCTTTTGCTGGACAGCATAGAGCTTGAAAACGATATTTCGGTTGGAAAATACACCGTGCGCGGCGACGAATTTTTTTTATCCGGGCATTTTCCGGGTAACCCCATTGTGCCGGGCGTAATTTTGTGCGAAATGATGGCGCAGTCCTCGTGCCTTTTAATTGATATGCCGGGCGGTAATTATAAAACGTTTTTATCCGGGCTTAATGATATAAAAATACGAAATACGGTTGTACCCGGCGATACCGTAACTTTTAAATGCGAACGCTTCAAATCCAAGGGAATGTTTCATAAATTTAAATGCGCGGGATATGTGGAGGATAAGCTTTGCATATCGGGCGAGATAACCTGCGCGGTAATACAATAAATTTTGCCGGCAGTTCGTTGCGCTCATTTTATAAAAAGCGGCGCAGTTGCAAGTTGGCAAAAGCTAATTCTGTTGAGAGGGGCGGCATATGTTTTCTAAAATTTTGGTTGCCAACCGCGGCGAAATCGCGGTTCGAATAATTCGCGCGTGCAAGGAAATGGGCATTTCCTCGGTAGCGGTTTTTTCCGAGGCGGACAGGGAAGCCCTGCACGTAAGCCTTGCGGACGAAAGCTACTGTATCGGCGGCGCGCTTTCTAAGGATAGTTATCTTAATGTTAACAATATATTATCTACCTGTATAGCTTCGGGTTGCGAAGCTATACATCCGGGTTACGGCTTTTTATCCGAAAACCCGGATTTTGCGGATAAGTGCGAAAAAAATAATATCGCCTTTATCGGCCCCAAAGCGGAGGTAATTTCCAAAATGGGGGATAAGGACGCGGCTAAAAAAACTATGATTAACGCGGGCGTTCCTGTTATCCCCGGCTGCTCTCTTGTGGAAAATTTGGAAAACGCAAAAGAAGAGGCGGCAAAAATAGGGTTCCCGCTTTTAATTAAAGCGCGTTCCGGCGGCGGCGGAAGAGGCATCCGCCTTGTTAAAAGCATAGACGAATTTGAGCAAAACTACAATATGGCAACGCAGGAGGCGGCGGTATCCTTCGGCGACGGTATGGTTTATATGGAGAAATTTTTAAGCCCGGTAAAGCATATTGAAATGCAAATTTTGGCGGATAACTTCGGCAATGTGCTGGCGCTGGGCGAAAGGGATTGTTCACTTCAGCGGAAAAACCAAAAGCTTATTGAGGAAAGCCCGGCGCTGTTACTTTCCGAACAAACGCGGCAAAAAATGATAGAAGTTTCCGTTAAGGCGGCAAAGGCGGCAAATTATACGGGCGCGGGTACGATAGAATACCTGTACGACGCGAAGGACGGCAGTTTTTATTTTATGGAAATGAACACGCGCCTGCAAGTTGAACACCCGGTAACGGAGATGATTACCGGAATAGACCTTGTTAAGTGGCAGATACGTATTGCCGCGAACCTAAAGCTTAACATAAACCAGAAGGATATAGTTTTTAAAAACCACGCTATAGAATGCAGAATAAACGCGCAGGCGTACCAAGGCTTTGGCGCGGCAGGCGGAAAAATAGACATGCTTCACATACCGGGCGGCCCGCAGGTTCGGTTTGATACCGCGATATATTACGGTTATTCGGTTCCGCCGTTTTACGATTCTATGATAGGCAAGCTTATTGTATGCGCCGGTACAAGGGATGAGGCAATTCGCAAAATGAAAGCCGCGCTGTGCGAGCTTATAATAGGCGGGGTTGAGCATAACGCGGATAACCAAACGGAGCTGCTCTCATTAGAGGAGTTCGAGGACGCGAGCTACACAACCGATATCCTTAAAAGGGAGGCGTAAATATGGTATTTAAAAAGCCCAAAAACGTGCTTGAAGGATACACAAAATTGGAGCGAGGCGCAGTTTCAAACGAAAACTTGGACGACGAGCAAGCAACGTGCCCGCGCTGCAAAAAGCAAGTTTCCAAGGGCGAACTTCACAACTGGCTGAATGTTTGCCCGTATTGCCGTTATCATTTCCGAATAAACGTAAGGCAGCGCCTTAACATAATTTGCGACAGGGATACCTTTACGGAAACGGATAAAAATCTTTCGTCGGTAAATGTTTTAAACTTTCCGGGGTACGACCGTAAGCTTGAAAACTCTCGTTTAGAGAGCGCGGAAAACGAGGCGGTGGTGTGCGGGTTTGCGAAAATAGGCGGCGCGGAAACCGCTGTTTTTGTAATGGAACCGTATTTTATGATGGGAAGTATGGGCAGTGTTGTGGGCGAAAAAATTACGCGCCTTTTCGAAGCGGCAACAGAAAAAAACCTGCCGGTAACAGGTTTTACCGTTTCCGGCGGCGCGCGTATGCAGGAGGGAATAATTTCGCTTATGCAAATGGCGAAGGTATCCGGCGCGGTAAAACTGCACTCGGACGCGGGCAATTTGTTTGTGTGCGTTTTAACGGA
>JAISVZ010000211.1 GCA_031271295.1 Clostridiales bacterium
TTTACTTCTTGTTGTGCCTTAATCTGTTTATTCTTACTCCCCATAATTTACCCTCACCTCGCAGTGAGTATAATACAAAACTAACCAAAAAGCAATGAAAAAATTATATAAACCCTAATCCGTGTAACCGGTACGAACCTCGCCGCAACCCATTAATTTTAGTAGTTGATTTTTTGTACGCAGTGTATTATCTTAGTGTTAGCGGGGCACTTAAGTTTACGTAAAATAATTTATTCGCTACGCTCAAATAAGGGCGGCACACCAACTCCAAAAACGAAGGGAAATTTATATGAGAAATAGAAATTATGAAACCGAATTAAACGAAAGGGCGGAATTTATCCGCAACTACGTAAAAGCCGCGAATGCAAGCGGAATAGTGTTTGGCAACAGCGGCGGAAAAGACGCGGCGCTTGTGGGCATTTTATGCAAAACCGCCTGCGAAAATACTGTTGGCGTAATTATGCCGTGCTCTTCCGTGCGAAACTACGGCGAGGATATGAAAGACGCGCACGCCGCAGCCGAAAAATTCGGCATTGAAAGCAGAACGGTGGATTTAACGGAGGTAAAAAACAAACTTGTTCAGGAGTTATCTCCTTCGGCAAAGCTGACGGATTCCGCGATTGCCAATATTGCGCCGCGCCTTAGAATGACGGTGCTTTATTCAATTGCGGCGGCGGAGGGACGTATTGTTGCCGGAACGGGCAACCGGAGCGAAAGGCACATGGGTTACTTCACGAAATGGGGCGACGGCGCTTGCGATTTTAACCCAATTGCAGACCTTACCGTTACGGAGGTTTACGAATTTTTGCGATACTTGGGCGCACCGGAAAATATTATAAAAAAAGCGCCATCCGCGGGGCTGTTTGAAGGGCAAACGGACGAGGCGGAAATGGGCGTAACATACGAAGCGATAGATAAATTTTTGCTTACCGGGCAGGCAAACTCAAAGGATTTGGCTATAATTGAAAAATACCACGCGGTAAGCGAACACAAAAGAAAAATGCCCGCGGTTTTCGGCGGTTAAGTTCAAAACGCGTCCGGCAAGTGGGTTATTTGCGCCCTGCCGGAGTTCATTAATACTTCTATCACATCAAAACGGCAGTTACGCGAATGTAAATTATTATCCGAAATATATTTTTGGGCGCACCTGCGTATTTTGCTTTGCTTTTGAAAACCTACCGATTCCCTTGGGAAACCGTAGGTTTTGCTGTAACGCAGTTTAACTTCCGCGAAAACCAAAGTATTTTCCGTTTCCGCTATAATATCAATTTCGCCGCTTCTTACGGAGAAATTTTGCTCAATAATTGTATAACCCCGCTCCCGCAAATACTCGGCGGCCAGTTTCTCACCCATATCGCCTTTTTCAACGTTATTCAAAAAACACCCGCCTCTTTTCACGCTAACCCGCACGCCTCGGACCCCGGCGCAAATAAACATGAAACCAAATCACTTTCACGCTAACCCGCACGCCTCGGAACCCGGCGCAAACCGACATGAAACCAATTTCGTTTCTCATTATTTCCTGCCTACGTACCTCACCATCACCTGGAGCATCTCATTAAAATCTATTGGTTTTCCCAAATGCCCGTTCATTCCGGCGGCGATGCATTTTTCCACATCTTCTTTAAAAACGTTTGCCGTCATTGCCACAATCGGTATTTGCTTGGCTCGCGGCGTACTTAGCGCCCGTATATTCCTCGTTGCCTCGTATCCGTCCATTTTGGGCATTTGCACATCCATTAAAATCATATCGTATTTATCGGGGTTATTTGTAAACATTTCTGTTGCCTGCAGCCCGTTTTCCGCGCATTCAATATTTATCTGAGTAGGTTCAAGCAATGTCATAACAATTTCGCGGTTAATTTCCATATCCTCCGCAAACAAAATATTACGCCCTGCGAAAATTCCGTTAATATCCGGCGGAACTTCGGCTGCCTTTTCGTTTATTTCTCCGATACATTCCTTAATTACATCCGATATGGACGAAGGGAAAATTGGCTTTATAAGGAATTTGTTAACCCCGGATTTTTTCGCTTCCTCCTCAACAAGAGTTAAATCGGCGGATGAAATCATTATTATTACCGAAAAACCGTTCTGTTTTTCTTCGGCGCGTATTTGCCTTGTAAGTTCAATACCGTCTATATCCGGCATCTTTAAATCAACAAAATATATGTTGTATGGCCCTGTTTTTTCAACTAAAAGCAGTGCCTCTTCCGCGTTTGCCGCAACATCGCAGCTTGCGCCGAAGCCTTTTATAATTTCGCTGAAATATTCAAGAATATCCCTATCGTCGTCTACAATGAGAATTCGTACATTTTCGCAATTTACCGCTTGGTCGGAAATGCCGTGCTTTGTATCGTCTCCGAGTTTTACCTTTACCGTAAAGGTAAACACCGCGCCCTCGCCAAGCTTGGATTCCGCCTTAATTTCCCCGCCCAAAAGCTCCACAATATTTTTGGAAATTGAAAGCCCAAGGCCTGTGCCTCCGTAGTGGCGCGTTGTGGAAGATTCCGCCTGCTGGAACGATTGAAACAGTTTTTTCTGCTGTTCGGGGCTTATACCTATTCCGCTGTCCGCAACCTCCACCTGAATTGTATATATGCCGTTATCCTCACCGGCCAAGTGGGTTTTTAAGCTTATAACGCCTCTTTCCGGAGTAAATTTAACGGCGTTGCTAAGGAGGTTTGTTATTACCTGCGAAAAACGCTGGTCGTCCGCGTATAATACCTTGGGAATGTTTTCGTCAATATAAATGTTCAGGGTTTGGTGCTTTTCGTCTATCCTGAAATTTATAACATTAACAACCTGCTGGAGCATTTTTTCAAAGTTAAAATCGGCTGGGGAAAGTTCAATTTTATTCGCCTCTATCTTAGAAATGTCTAAAATATCGTTAATAACGCCCAAAAGATGTTTGGACGCGTTATCTATTTTTGCAAAACAATAATCCTTTCGTTCCGATGAAACCGCGCTTTTGCCTATTGCCGACATCCCAACTATCGCGTTTATCGGCGTTCGTATTTCGTGGCTCATATTTGCCAAAAACATACTTTTCTGCTTGCTGTCCTCATCGGATTTTGCACGCGCCGTATCCAAATTTACAAGAATGCCGCCAAGCGCCGCCGCAAGAACTATACCCAGCGCCGCCAAAATTATCCACATCAAGGTAAGGCTTTGGTAATACTGAGCCTTAACGGTTACAAGCCCAAGATACCAACCGTTGTGCAGACGACTGAAAAAACCCAAGCCCGGCTCGCCTCTGAAAGTCATCATCTCTTGTTGGATAATGTTCTTCCCGGCGGAAATATCATCGTAAAAAATTGAAAACGGAATGGAGGGATTACGCAAATCCAGCCCGCGAAAATCAGTGTTGGGATGATATAACACCTGCATATTTTCACTTATAAGCGTTCCGTACCCTCTTTGAGTTAGCGCCGTTTGAACAATCCGTTCGCCGATAAAATCCGTACGCACTTTAATGCAGCAAACACCAAGCCTGCGCCCGTCGCGGTCAAAAATACTTTTTGCGTATATATGCGCCGTTTCATTGGCATTAACAACTATCGGGGGAGTTTCCACCGTTTCGCCGTTTGCGTTTACCGCCATTTTATACCATTCTTGCGACTCGGGCAAGTAACTGTCCTCAATATTGGAAGCGTTGCCGTGAAAAAAAACCGGTTCACCGCCCGGCGCGGCTTCGTAATAAAAGCAAAAATCTTGAAGACCGTTATTGCGGCTGCCATCCAAATAGGAAAAACGCGATATCTCGTGTAAATATGCCTGAAGTTCGTCCGCAGATGCGCCGGATAAAACCATTTCGCGCGTTTCGTCCGAAAATACCACAACTGTTGATTCGAACTCCCGCAAGGCGCTTGTTATCATTTCGGCGGTTAAATCTAAAACGCCTTCTGCGTGGAGCACCATGTTATCGCGCACAATTTTCCCCAAAAAAAGATAACTCAGCAGTACCATTAAAGCAAACGCAACCGCTGTGAAAATAAGCTTCTTTGAAAACGATTTATTAGGTTTAGAATTGGATTTGCGTAAGAAAAATTTCATGCTTTAGTCTGCCTCTCTCATTGAAAATTTTGCCGTCATTCGTAACCGTTTAAATTTATTTGAACAGTTGCAATTCAAAATCTCTTTCAAAAAATATCTTAACACTTAAATTGACGCGTGTACAGTTAAAAAAATACGAAATATCCGTTCAGCCTCCTTGCCGCGCCATACGGCTGTCTCCCTAATAAATTTCAACCGCTGTATTGCGATTATAACACAAGCAGCATCCCGCGTCTGCCCGCAAGCCAAATAATTATGAAATAAATTGTAATTTTAAAAATCGGGCTTGATATATGCGCCGCAACTCACCATAATTCAAAGTATAATATTTAACAGGAAGAAAGGATGTGCACTTTCATGTTTCAGGTGGCTATCTGCGAGGATGAAAAAATAATCGCTGAGACGCAGGAAAAACGCTGTCGCGAGATTATGGACGGGATGAAAATAGAATACGGCATAACCCTTTTTGCAAGCGCCGAAGAATACCTTAACGCGCATTTACAAGACGGGAAACGCTTCGACATC
>JAISVZ010000185.1 GCA_031271295.1 Clostridiales bacterium
CTTGCCGAACAGCCTAAAAATGCGCGGGTAATACAAACAGTATTTTGCGTGTTTATTTCTCCGAAGCGAACAGCTAAATTGCTACTTACGGAAAATGAAATTAGACACCTTATTATTCAAAGACGTCGCAATCCCTGTTATTTTTCGGGTAATATGTGAGCATCAACTTCCTTCCACCTGTTGTAAAGCAGCGCAATAACCTGCTCGATAGGCGCTTTTTTTATTTCAATATCCTTTATCCCGTCGCATTCGGATAACTGCCTCAGCAAATTGCCAACCGGGTTTGCGGTTATATCCGTTTCATATTCATAAACCCCGCCGCCGCTTTTTATAAGCCGCCCTCCCTCAAAAATCGGCGCGGCCTTTTCGCTTGCGGTTACGGTTAAGCGTGTCATGGAGCCGGTAATACCCCGCAGACCGTCGAAACTGCCGTCGTACGCAATTTTGCCACCCGCAATCATAAGCACCCGCTGCGCCATCTCCTCCAAATCGTCCATGTCGTGGCTTGTTACAACAATTGTTACCCCGTCCTCGCGGTTGATTTTTTTAAGGAAATCAATCATCTGCCTTTTTGCCACAACATCCAAACCAAGCGTGGGTTCGTCAAGCAGTATAAGGCTTGGGCTGTGCAGCAGCATCATTGCCAAATCGGCGCGCATCCTCTGCCCAAGCGATAATTCCCGCGCATAAGTTTTAAGCAAAGCGCCGATATCCAAAAGCTGCGTTACCGTTTCCAAATTGCGCTTGTAAACATCGTCCGGTATGTTCCAAATTACCTTCTTCCATTCGAAGCTTTGCGCCACCGGGTGGTCCCACCACAATTCGGTTCGGTTGCCGAAAAGCACGCCAATATGCCCCATAAGCACAACCCTGTCCTTTTCCGGCGACATGTTGAAAACCGAAATTTCGCCCTCCGTTGGGCGCAGTATTCCGGATAAAAGCTTCATTGTTGTGCTTTTGCCCGCGCCGTTCGGCCCGGCGTAGGCAACAAATTCCCCGCGCTTTACCGAAAACGAAACGTTATCGAGCGCGGATATTACTTTTTTTTGCGGCTTTAACAGGTTTCTTAAAACCCCCTGCCCCGCGTTTTCCCTTTGCCACTGGGTAAAAATTTTTGAAACATTATTTACGCTAACGGCGGTGCCCGCCCGCGTGATATCTGTTGATTCCTTTTTTAACATAATATCTTAATCCTTTCCTAAAGAAGTATGAGGCGCATAACGTAAGCGCCGCCGCGAATAAAAGCGGATAAAAATTTGAAGCCGCGGTTGACCTGCCGAAAATAATCATTGCCGGAAGCCACGCCAAAAGCCCCGCCGGGAAAATGGTAAGCAGCGGATATTTTATATATGCCGGCATACCGGACAGCGGAAACTGGGAGGTATAAAGCGCGCAATACAATACATCCGCAGAAATTTCCTCACATTGCACGGGTGCGTAAAAGGCGAGGGTTGAAACCAAATACGAAAGCGCAACGGTTATAACCACGCTTATTATAATGTTTGCGGCAAGCGCCAAAGCCCACCACACGGGCAAAACCGCGCCGATATTAAAAACGGATACGGCCATTAAAATTACTCCGGTTAAAAAAGTGCTTGAGCATGTAAACGGGTAAAAACCGATTGTCATTTGCGTAAAAAACGGCAGAGGAATTATAAACATATGCTCCATCTGCCCGCGCGCAATAATACGGCTTGGGTAAACGAAGTTATTCCCGCCCCAAATGTTCAGTATTCCGGTTATGATATTTCCGTAGGCAAGCATAAAGAGCACCTCGAATTTATCCAAAGAGCCCAAGCCGCCGAATCTCCACGCCAGCAAAAACAAACCGGAAACGGCGGAGGCGTTCGCCAAAATATCCGAAAACATAAAAAACAGCATAAATACGGTATCGCGCGTAAGTGACGCAAAATCCATTTTAGCGTGAATTGCCAAAAGCTTAAAATACCTTTTAAAAGTTATCCTACCCACCGAAGGACACCATCCTTTCCCGCGATTTTTTAAACCAAATTACCGCCGCCGCCCAAATGGTTATATTCCAGAAAATCTGCACCGGCAATATTTGCGAAGGATGCGCGGCTGCGGTAAAAAGCGAAAGCGGCGCGCCGCCAAGCGAGGCGAACGGCTGGTAGCTTATCCACCTATCCAGCCCAAACGGCAAAATTTTAAACGGAACAGCAGTGCCCGAAAAAAAAGCCATCAGCGCCTGACGAAAAACCATCGTCAGCCAAGAAATATTTCGCAGCCTCAGCGTTACGCAAAAAAACAGAAACTCGAACGCAAAACCCAGCGAAACGCACAGCAATAACGAAGGGAAAAACCAAAGCGTTGCGGGAATTACCGATATGCCGAACAGCGGCGCGATTAAAACCATCGGAAGCGAAAACATAATAAGCGACGGTATCCATTCCCCAGCCGTGCGCGATATTACATAGCCGTAAACGGAAAACGGGCGTGTAAAAATCCCTTCGCTTTTGCCGTCGTAATCCCAGGCGGTCATAAAGCTTTGCACGTTCAGCAAATCCGCAAAAAGCGCGTTAACATACGTGTAGCTTAAAAGCTGGGTTAAGCTCATGCCAACGTCCGCGTCTGATCCGCTTGATATTACGCGCCACAAAAACATCAGCGGCACAAGATAAATTACTTTGAAGATTATCTGCGGAAGCATGTAGACTATTCCGCCGTTTATTTTGCCGCGCAGTGATGTTTGCGCGGTTATTATATATTTTTTTAGTTCCATAACCATAAATTCACCTTTTTCGTTGTTTTTTGGGCGCTAAAAAGCCCCGCGATGACTACGCGAGGCTTATATTTGCGCAAAATTGTTTAGTTTAAGAGGCGTATAACCGGTTTTACATGCGCCCGCCGGGCTATGCCGCGCTTGCGCTGCGTGCGCCGATTGGCGGCTTGCGGTTAGCGTTAGGCGTTATTCCGTTGGCGGTTTAAGTTAAAAGGCATCCAAAACAATTTTGTACTTTCGCAAATTTTAAAAAAGCACCCGCGTAAACAAATTTTGCGGACGGGTTAACCTGCGCAAAAAGGGCAGACTTATCCCGTAATGGGCTAAAATTCATTGCGAGGCTGTGGTGAAGTTTTGCCAAAATGGCGCAGTTATGCCTTGAAATAAAGCCTTTTAATGCTGATTTGCGAATTATTTTGCTGACCTTACAAAATTGCTTCATGCCTTTTCACCTCCTTAGTGTTTGGCGGGCAGCGTAGCGGTTCTCCGCGCGAGCGACCCCCGGATGCATGGGCGAGCAGCGCGGCGGTTTTCCGCGCGACCAGCCCCCGGATGCATGGGCGAGCAGCGCGGCGGTTTTCCGCGCGACCAGCCCATTGGTGTTTATGCAGTAAAGGTAACATATAAATTATGGTAAGTCAAATATTTTCGGTAAGTTTATCAATCTGCGCGAGTTCCTCCGCCGTAAACCCTGCGCCACCCGCGGCTTTAACGCAGTCCTCAATTTGCTCCCTGCGGGATGCGCCGATTATTGCGGAAGTTACCGCGTCGTTTTTAAGAACCCAGCTAAGAGCCATTTGCGCCAAGGTTTGCCCTCGGTTTGACGCAATTTCGTTTAAGCCGCGAAGAGCTTGCACAAGTTCGGGCGTAATTTGCCCCGCGCTTAAAAACGGGCTTTTCCCCGCCGCGCGGGAATCCTCCGGGATACCGTCTAAATACCGGTTTGTAAGCCTGCCGCCCGCAAGCGGCGAAAAGCAGATTACGCCGGTTCCGTTTTCTTTGCATGTTTCAAGCAAGCCGTTTTCCGGCGCACGGTTTAGTATTGAGTACGACGGCTGATGAATAAGGCACGGCGTACCGAGCTGCCTCAAAATTTCAAAAGCCTGCTTCGCCTCTTCCGGGTTGTAGTTGGAAATTCCCGCGTAAAGCGCTTTGCCCGAACGCACAATATAATCCAGCGCGGACATTGTTTCGTAAAGCGGCGTTTCACCGTCCGGCCTGTGGTGGTAAAAAATATCGAAATAATCAAGACCTGTGCGTTTAAGCGAAGCGTCGCAGCTTGCAACCAAGTATTTGCGCGAACCAAAGTTGCCGTACGGCCCCGGCCACATATCGTACCCGGCTTTTGAGGAAATTATAATCTCGTCGCGGTAAGGCAATAAATCGGATTTCAGAATACGCCCGAACATGATTTCCGCGCTGCCCGGAGGCGGCCCGTAATTATTTGCCAAGTCGAAATGGGTAATTCCATTGTTGAACGCTGTTGTTAACATAGCTCGCGCGTTATCCTCGCTTGCCGCGCCGCCGAAATTATGCCATAACCCCAAAGAAATTTCCGGCAGGCACAGCCCGCTTTTGCCCGAACGGCGGTATTCCATTTTGTTGTAACGGTTTTCGTTTGCCTGATACATTTAATTCACCCCTGTTTGGTTTTTGCGCTTATTATACCCGTTAACCAAAAAGATTCCAAACTTTTATTTGCACTTGGGAGCGGGATGATTCGCCAAAAAAGTTACTTGGCAAATCTCCCCTCTCCGTCGCAAAAATTATCCGAGTATTTTTTTAAGGTCGGCTTCCGGCGTGGAAATTGGGGTTAAATTAAACTTCTCCGCAAGTACGCTAAGAATGTTCGGCGAGATAAACGCCGGAATACCCGGCCCTATATAAATGTTTTTGATGCCGAGCGCAAGCAGTGTAAGCAGGATGCACACTGCCTTCTGTTCATACCACGATAGTATCAGTGTAAGCGGCAGTTCGTTTACGGAGCAGTTTAAGGCTTCGGCGAGCGCGAGCGCAACTTTTATCGCGCTGTATGCGTCATTGCATTGCCCCATGTCCATTAAGCGCGGCAAACCGCAAATTTCACCGGTGTTCAGGTCGTTAAAACGGTATTTCCCGCAGGCGAGTGTGAGTATTACCGTATCCTCTGGCGATTGCTTCACAAATTCCGTATAGTAGTTTCTGCCCGGTTTTGCACCGTCGCAGCCGCCCACAAGGAAGAAATGCCTTATCTCCCCGGTTTTAACGGCGTCAATTACATTCTCCGCCACGGATAACACCGCGTTATTCGCATAACCTGTGGCAAGCGTATCCCCGCCGTTAATTCCGGTCATATGGCGGCGTTCTTTATAGCCGCCAAGTTCCAGCGCCTTGTTTATAACGGGTGTAAAGTCCTTTTCGCTATCAATATGAATTATGCCCGGATAAGACACTACCGAGGTTGTAAAAACCCTGTCCGCATAAGACGGCTTAACGGGCATCATGCAGTTGGTAGTAAAGAGCACGGCCGCCGGGATATTCTCAAATTCACGCTGTTGGTTCTGCCATGCCGTTCCGAAATTGCCTTTAAGGTGCGGATAGTTCTTTAGTTCCGGATATCCGTGGGCCGGAAGCATTTCACTGTGAGTATAAACATTAACGCCCGTTCCCTCCGTTTGCTCAAGCAGAAGCTTTAAGTCATACAAATCGTGGCCGGATATTACAATAAACGGGCCGGGTTCAATATTACAGCTTACTTTTACAGGTATGGGGTTTCCGTATGTACCTGTGTTCGCGTCGTTTAAAAGCCGCAAGCATTTTAGGTTAACATTTCCAAGCTCCATAATAAGTGTTAGCAGTTCATCAGCGGTTTTTTCTTCGCCAACCGCGAATAGCCCCTTATAGAAAAAACTGTTTATCTCATCATCTGTTTTGCCCAGAATACCGGCGTGGTAAGCGTAAGCCGCCATACCGCGCAAACCGAACAGTAAAAGGGATTTTAAAGAACGTATATCCTCGTGCGATTCCCAAAGCCTCGTCATATCGTAGGCGTCGTTTCTGCCGCAATCTTTTGCGCAGTCGCGGCATCTTGGTATAAGCTTCGCCTTTTCGGCTTTTACGGTTTCAATTTGCGCCTTGATAGCCGCGTCGTTAAAGTTTACGTTTGTAACAGTTGTAAATAAGCCTTCTATTACGGCTTTATGGGTTTCGGCACTCAGTGTGTTGCCAAAGGCAGCTCTCGCAAGCCCGATAAGTTCCCCGGTAAGAGAATCCTGCAAATTGGCGGTATCTGTTTTCTTACCGCATATTCCTCCGTTTGTGCATCCCGCGCCTTTCGCGGTCTGCTCACATTGAAAACAAAACATTGACATAGTGCGCCTCCTTCTTGACTTGTTTTCAACAGCGTACTACAATGAAATCAATGAGTCTGTTGTATATACAACGAAGGAGGCGGTTTTTTGAGAAGGATTTTTGAATGTGTAAAGGGCAATCCCTTGTTTCAAAATGTAGACATCGGCGGTTTTGAGCGTATGATGAATTGTTTGGCGGCAAAAACCGCGCATTATCAAAAGGACGACGTAATTATTTTATCCGGAGATACAGTAAATTTTGTAGGATTGGTTTTATCCGGCGGCGTACAGGTTATAAAAGAAGACAAAGACGGGCGCATTTCTATTTTAACCGCGCTTGATGCTCCGGGGATTTTTGGGGAGGTGTTCGCCTGTGCCGGAATAGAGCAAAGCCCTGTTACGGTTATGGCAAAGGAAAACTCCGAAATACTGATGCTTGGCTACAAGAGAATTATAACCTCATGCAGCTGCGCCTGCCCTTTTCACACAAAACTAATTGAAAATATGTTAGGGCTGCTTGCCCGCAAAAACCTGATGTTAAACCGGAAGAACGAAATACTCTCCAAGAGAACCACCCGTGAAAAACTGCTCGCGTTCTTTGACGCGCAGCGCGGTATGGCAAAAAAATTCACCATCCCCTATAACCGTGAGGAGTTGGCGCATTATCTGTGTGTTGACCGCAGCGCAATGTCAAACGAGCTTTGCAAAATGCGGGATGATGGGTTGATAAAATTTCAAAGAAGTTCGTTTGAAATATTGTAAGTTATTGTAATTGCGCATGTGCCGCAAAACAGCAAAAGCGGTGCAAGACATAATTTGCACCGCTCAAATAAAAAGCGTTACCCGCGTTTTTCAATACGACAAACCCGAAGCAATCAGCTTATACCATATATTAGTACGCGCGGCGTTTGCGGAAGGGAAAAGGCTGACGTCGTATATACTCCAAAGCCCCGTGGCGGGGTCCTGTTGGCGGATTCGCGTTGTGTGAAACTCGTTGGAAGAGTCCAGCACATACGTATCTATCAGCGTTGGCGTTGTTGTAAAAACGGTGTTATCCAAAACAGTCCCGTCCACTCCGTTATTTCCGAACTGAGAGGATTTCATTACATCGGCCGTAACGCTTCCGGATACCGCCGCCAGTTCCAACTTAACCGAATTCCCGTTCTGGTAGCTAACGATATACTTCATATTCCCGATATCTATGCTTGTTGTGCTTCCCGGTGCCTGCAAATTCGCTCCGGTAATCCCGGAAATGTTGCTTGCCATTAAATTTGGCGTTTGGAAACTTCCGTCTTTGGTTGCTACATTTAGGATATAGGAGTTTGGCGTTTGCTCGCTTAAGGATATCACGGGAGAAAATCCGTCCGGCCCGGTTATTCCGGTTGCGCCGGGGATTCCCTGCGCGCCCGTAGCGCCGGTATCGCCCGCAATGCCTTGCGCTCCGGTTGGTCCTGTTATGCTTAAACCGGTGTTTCCCTGCGCTCCGGTTGGCCCGGTAACTCCGGGGATTCCCTGCGCTCCGGTTGGCCCGGTAACTCCGGGGATTCCCTGCGCTCCGGTTGGCCCGGTAACTCCGGCAATTCCCTGCGCTCCTGTTTGCCCGGTAACTCCGGCGATTCCCTGCGCTCCTGTTGGCCCGGTTTCCCCGGCGATTCCTTGTGCTCCGGTTGCTCCAGTTAGTCCGGCAATTCCCTGCGCTCCGGTTGGGCCGGTTTCCCCGGCGATTCCCTGCGCTCCTGTTGGCCCGGTAACTCCGGGGATTCCCTGTGCTCCGGTTGCTCCGGTTTCCCCGGCGTTTCCTTGCGCTCCTGTCTGACCGGTAACTCCGGCAATTCCTTGAACACCTTGTATTCCTTGTAAACCGGCTTCGCCTTGCGGCCCTGTTGCTCCAATGTTACCCTGTGCGCCAACAACCCCCTGCGGCCCCGTAATTCCTTGCGGTCCGGCAATTCGCCCAACATCCTTCCACACATTATTTACAGAATCCCAAACATACAAATCGGGCGCTATATAATAGAAGTCCCCGCGGTTGCCTGTGGGGTGCGCTGTCTGCAAATCGCCTGACGATTGATACGAACCGATTATTGTGCCTACAGTACCGGCAACGCCTTGGATTCCTTGTATGCCCTGAACGCCTGTTGCGCCTTGAGGGCCTTGAATGCCCTGCAAACCTTGCGCCCCTTGCGCTCCGGTATCGCCTTTAATGCCCTGTAAACCCTGAACTCCTTGCGATCCGGTATCGCCCTTGACACCTTGCAAACCCTGAATGCCTTGCGCTCCGGTTTCGCCTTTGATACCTTGAACGCCCTGCGCTCCGGTTTC
>JAISVZ010000048.1 GCA_031271295.1 Clostridiales bacterium
TTTCTTCGGTTTTTAAGAGAGCTTTTCGGTCAAAAAATAATGATTTCGACACTTCTTGTGCCTGATGCTTGATTTTACGCCGTTTTAACTCTGTTTTTGCCATGTGCGAAGTTTGAGTATTATTGTTTACAGCATGTACTAAAGAAACTCCAAGTATTTCTGAAACGCCGGTTTCAGAAGTGAACAGCATTGTTCAAAATGTTTGGTTAAACGCAGGTTAAACTATGAAGAAGCTGAATCAAAGAAAGCTGCAACGAAATGAGTATTATCGTTGCAGCTTTCTTTGATGTCCAATAAATATTCGACGAAATTTACATCGCACATCTATTTTCAACGCACTGTACATAAAAATGCAAATATGCTAAAATCATTTAAAGCAAGCGCCCCTCTTTGATATACTCCCCGTTGGCAAGGCGCAAATAACCCTTTTGGTGATAAAATGAATTTATATAGCAATTTTCTATCTCAGTTCTCCATTACGGATTCACCGTCGCAAATACTTATCCTGATTTTTGCGCTAACCGTTTTGCTTTCGCAGGTTTTGCGCATAATTGTGTTTATAGGCTGTCAAATACAGTACAGCTCCTTCAAAATAACCGCTAAGGATTTAAAGGCAAAATCCGATATCGCCTCAATAAAAGTTGGGCTTATTGCCCGTGCGGTTAGGGATTACACTAAATCCTGCGAAAAGGGCATTGCCCACCTTGACGCGCGCGCCATCACCAAAAAACACATTCTGCGCACAAGGTTTATTTATTGGACATATGAGAGCTTAAGCCGTTTCGTTTCCGGTATCGAAAACCAAATTCTTTTTATGGGAATCCTGCTTGTTTTCTGCATAGAAAACCAAATGTTTGCGGGTATTGCGGCGGTATCCGTTTTTATTTTGGTGCGCATTTTAGCTGCCACTTTCGATTATGAGTACGCGCTTTTAAAGCTTGAAAACGAAATTGTGGAGTATTTGGACAGAGAAATTGGGCAGTTTTATGTTTTGGACGTTAACACCGGCATTTTGCGGCTAAACAAAACCTTAACCGCCGGCGCGGAAGCTCAGGTTAAGGCAATGTCGGAATCCGTAAAAACTCTTGGAGATAACCTTGTTGGGGTTTTAAAACTCGTGGTGGGCGATATCCGCAAAAATATAGACGATACCGTAAACACAATAAATTCATATTCGGACGTTTTAAAACAGCCGCTTAACGAATGGAAGCAGGCGGTGGAACTTGCAACAGCCGCACAGGCGCAGATAAATAAATCCGCAGATTCGTTAAAGGACGCTTCGCATAGTTTTGAGCAAATCGCAAAATCCGCCGAATCGAGTTTTTCGGGCTATATTGAAAAGCTTGAAAGTGAAAAGTCCCTTATAAAATCGCAGATAGACAACTTGCAGAGCATATCCTCGTTTGTGGAAGCAAATTCGGAGCTTACGGGCGAAAACAAAAAATCCCTGGAAACGGCGCTCTCTTATATAGAAAAAAACCAAAATGTTTTGGAGGAATCGCTGGGTAAATACGAGCTTGCGCTTCAGCAGATAACAAGCAAATTGGGGGACGCCCTCGGTTCTATTTTAAACTATCATATTGAAAAATCCTACGGAGATATAAATTCCGCGCTTACCGACAACATTGGCGATATAATTCAGAGCGATTCGGATTTATCCGCAAAGCTGCAAAATCTTTTCGAGGATATGTCGCTGCAAATGAAGGCGCAGCTTAAAACCGTAATAAATATTAAAGAGCAGATGGAGGATACGGATGGACATAATTGAACTCTTCGAATCCCCTCTTCCCGAACTAACAACCGATATTGAAAAAATTATTGTTGAAACATCCGGTAATTACGAGGGCAGTTTTATTGTTAAAAATACCGGCGGCGGCGAGCTTGTGGGTAATATTTTGTCCAACTCCGGAGTAATTAAATTTACGCCGTCTTATTTTAATTCCAAAAAAACCACGGTGTTTTATTCGCTGGATATTTCAATTTTAAAACCCGGCGATGTTATTACCACAAGTGTTGTTATTATGAGTAACGGCGGGGAAAAAATAATTCCGGTTACTATAAAAATTCTGCCGTTTTGCATAGAAACAAAGGAAAATATCAAAATTGCCACGCTGAAGGATTTTTACCGTTACGCCAAAAAATACCCGGTATCCGCAAGGCAGATTTTTATGACACACGATTTTTCCGTTTGGCTTACCGGCATTTCCTACCCATATATGGACAGCTACGAAAAAATCGCGGTTGACGCGAATAAGGAACGGGCTTTGGATAATTTTTTCATAATAAGCAAGCTTAAAAAACAGGCGTTTGTGGAAATAGCCTCAAAAGATATTACCGTAACCGTTAACCCTTACAAGGATAAAAGCGTTGAAGGGTTTCTTGAATTTAGACGTCAAAGCTGGGGTTATACAGAGGAAGCCGTTAAGCTTGTAAACGAAAAAAAGTGGATTGCGCTTTCTAAGGACAAGTTAACATCTGCGGATTTTGACGAAAACAATACCGCAAAAATTGGGTATGCGGTAAAGCCGTATTATTTAACCGAAAAATTTGATTTCGAGAAAATATCCGTAGGCGGCGAATTTATTACGTTTTACGTTAAAAAAACTCCGCCGCTTATTGCGCAACTTTCGGACGAAACTTTTGCATCTAACAAGCGCGGTTATGTTTTGGTAACAAACAATACCGGGCGTGATTTAACAATTGAAGTAAGCGTTTCGGATAACAGCGTAAAGTTTGAAAGCTCGCGGTTTTTAATAAGTTCGTTCGCAAAAATCCCGTTTGATATTAAGCTGCCCGTTGCCGTATCCGCGCAGTTTTTGTTTAGGAGGCGTCCAAATATTTCCGCCGAAATGGTAATTTCTAACGCCGAATATGGATTTCGGAAAAGGCTTCGGTTGCAGATAGCGTTGCAGTAAATTAGCTGAAAAGAGGATGCCAATTGGATATTCTGACAAAAAAAATAAACCGTATGCAGCTTCTATACGAAAAAAATAATTCAATTAAAAATTCCGTTCTTCTTATATTCAGGTACTGGGCGGCGTTTAGGCAAAAGGGCGATAACGCCTGCCTAAATAAAGCCTATTTCATTTGCGCCCAGGCGTTGGAAAAGAATTTTGCGGACATTCGCCTTGCGTTTATCCGAGTATTTTTGGAACTTGAGTTTGGCCGGACAGATTCCGCGGACGATACCCTTCAAACCTTGGAACAATACAAAAACCACCTTAAACAAAACGAACCGGAAAATTATTTGATATATTTGTTTTTAACCGCGCTTTTAGACATTAAAAACGGGAAGGACAAACGCGCGTTAAAAACCATACGCCAGATGAACGAGGCCGAAAACAAACCGAACATTGTTAACTTGCTTTTGGCGTACCTTCATATATACCGGGCGGATTATCAAAACGCGTACAATTATTTAGCTACAGCCAGTAAAATTTACCGAGGCTCTTTTTTTGTGCTCATGGGCTTTCATATGGTATTTGCCGAAAAAGCGCACGTAAGGGACGATAATTTCCTGTTTACCGATTTTTTAAGGTGGGGAATATCTTCCGGCGTTTCGTATGATTCGTGCGTGGATTTTTACCAGTCGTCAATTATAACCAAAAACTCTAAGGACCTTGAAGTTTTGAAAAAAATATACGGCACTTACCCCAAGCGTTGGCTGCTGGAACTTATATGCCAGAATTTAACCGCAAAATTTGACTACAGCAGCGAGGCGTACCGGTATTACAAGGACGCGGAAACCAAGCAGCTTATTATGAACAATTTGGAAACTCATTTGGTGCGCGCGGCTTTTGTAAATAAAAATGAGGATATTGCCCATTTTACAATGGCAAATTTCCTTAAACGCTATAATGACGACCATAATTTAAAATCCTTCGTATTTCATTTGTTAACCTCGAACGCCAAATACGCGGATTTATGCGCGGATAACAAACCGGAAATTATGGAATTTGCGGTATCGTCGCTTCGCGATAACGAACGCGGCAGGTATTACAACAGTATTTACGCGTATTATTTAAGCCATAAGCCGGAGGACGCGGACGAAAACCTGCTTAAATTATGCAATAATATTTTGTACGAAAACCTGTTTGGCTACGAAGCGGTTATATCGAACTCCGAAATTAAATATGTTTGGGTTTTTGATAAGGAAAAGAAGGACCATTCGGTTTTCGAAGCGGTACATAACCCGCCGTACCGCCCAAGGGTTAAAATAAAATCGGTTTCAAAAAATTTATCCGTAACCTGTTTCGACGAAAGCAGGAAAAAAATTATTAACGAAACTATAGAATTCAAAAAATCGGTGGAACCGGTAAGTTTGGAGCTTTTCACCCATTTCCACAACCTTTACCCTCAGGATACCGACATTTTGATTGTGCTTGCCAAATATTACACTCAGGCGGCGGAAATTCCGGAAAGCGGCATTGATACGCTGAATAAGGTTCTCTCGCTTAAAAATATTTCAAGAAATTTCCGAATGCAAGTTACAGCGTCTTTGGGCAACCTTTTGGCAAGCCAAAGCAGGTACGATAAGGCTATTGAATATTACAATGTGGTAGACGAAAACTACTTAAGCGATTATTATATAGAACAGATGCTGACGGCGTTTATTAACGCAAAGGATTACGAAAAGGCGGTGCGCCTTATAATTAAAAAATCGCACTGCGTTTCCGACCGTACGCTGTTTTTCGCGCTAAAGCAGATTGCGATGTTTGAAAAGTATCATCAAAGCGTAGCCGATGTTGCCTACGAACTTATTTTAAAGTCATGGTACGACAAAAACCTGATTAATATAGTAATAGAGCATTACAAAGGCAGCCAGGAGGATTATCAGCAGCTTGGAATCGCCTTAAACAGCATACAGGCGCCGGAAATTACGCTGGATAAAAAAATTTTGGAAAACTGCATAGGGATGCATAAGCTCGATACAAAATCCCAAAGGGTTTTCTCGCGTATGTACTCATCAATGCCGGACGCGAAAATTCTTGATATTTTCATTTATTATTTATGCTACGAAATGATTATTCAAAACACCAAAATAGAAGCGGAAACGGTTTCCATACTTGAAAGCCATTTCAGCAATACGAAAGATTCTCTTTTATCCTATGCCCTAATGCACCTTTATTTAAACCACAATATCACCACGGCGGTATCCGGCGCGGTTATTAATTACGCAACAGCCTCTATGGAGGAGGACGGTATCATATTCGAATGCGCGGCTTTAATCAAAGACAAAGATAAGTTAAGCCCGTATATTATTAAAAATACGCCGTTTGTATACCGTACGTTACCAAACAAAAGCGTATTTTTGAATTACAGGGTGGATAATACGGCTTACGGCAGCTTAACCGGAGCGAAATACCGCGACGGCGAAACTCACCGGGTTAAAATGAAATATTATAAATTCGGCTTGTATATGTGCGCCATACCGCATTTTTACAACGAAAAGCTGATTTATTATTTTTCCGAGGAAAGCAAAACCGGAAGTATTACAACCGCCGAGCGCGAGGTTACAAACAGCCGCGCCGCAATTTCGGAAAATACGGACGACATGTATTTTACCGTAAATAACGCCTTGGTGTATGAGCAAATGTTTCGCTACAACGAGGTTGAATCCGTTATATCGTCTCAGCTAAAGGCAACAAGGCGCGTAAAGGCAAAAATAATATAGTTATGTGACGCGGCCTTAATTTTGGAAACTTCCCAAAGGCCGCACAGAAGGAGGATTTTATGGGAACATTAGGTTTGGATTTGGAACGTGGTTTATTTTTAGGTATCGACTTCGGAACTACAAACTCCGTCGTATCTATTTTCAACTTTACAGACGGCGAAGCGCAAACAATTCCGATTGACGCAAGCAACATTTTCCCCACAGCCGTACAGTTTGAAACAGACCCGGAAGACCCTGAAAAATTATCGCGCATATTCGGCGTTCAGGCTAAGGAAGCCGCGATAATTTATCCGGATTCCACGGTACTTTCAATAAAAAGGCTTCTGGGTTCGGACGAAACGGTTAAAATTACGGTGGACGAAAAGGAGTTTTCGTTTACGCCCCAGCAGGTTGCGGGCGAAATTTTGGGCTACCTAAAGCAAAAAGCCGACGAATACGCGCAGGAGGAATTAAACCTTGCGGGCGAATTTTCCGGCTGCGTTATTACCGTTCCCGCCAACTCCACGGACAGGCAAAAGAAAATGACTAAAGAAGCCGCGGTTTTAGCCGGTTTCGACGAAGCCAACGTTTATTTGCGTCTTGAACCGGCGGCGGCGGCAATAAGTTACGCCGTAACCGAAACGGCAAGCAAAAAGGTTTTGGTTTACGACTTTGGCGGAGGCACGTTCGACGCGTGTATTTTGCAAATAACGGCGGAGGAATCCGGCGAGCCGGTAATTTCCATCCTATCCACCTACGGCGATAACAATTTGGGCGGCAACGACGTTGACAAAATTATTATGGATATGGTATACGAGGAATTTAAAAAATTAACCGACAACGAAATTGACCTGTTCGATACCGCGGCGGACGACGGCGTTTCCAAAAGGCAGAAAAAAGTTGCGTTAGTGCGTTTAATTCAAGCCGCAACTCAGGCAAAGGAGCGCTTAACTCAGGCAAAATCCACAAAAATAACGCTTGCGCCGTTAATTCAGGAACCGAAAATTGTTAACATAAACATGGAAATTACAAGGGAGGATTTTATCGCGCACAAAAGAATAAACCAGCTTGGCGAACACCCGGATTTATTCGAAAAATTCCGCGACAAAAACCTTATGGATTTACTCGACCAAACCTTGGCGTGTGTGGATTCGTCGCTGGAGGCGGCAGGGCTTCGCGAGCACGATATCGACGAAATTTTCTTGGTTGGCGGCAGTTCGTCAATTCCTTTTATTGTTGATAAAATAAAGGAAAAGTTCCAGAAGGAGCCGTTTAAATCCAAAATAAGCCCCGCGCTTTCAATTTCTCAAGGCGCGGCGTATTACTGCAATATGATAATGATGCCAACGGTTAAAGGCCCCGTTGTTCAGGAAAAAACAATTCATCCGTTGGGGCTTGAGATTGCCGGGCGTCGGTTTATGGAAATTGTACCCGCATCGAAGGATATCCCCAAGGACGGCTTAATTGTTGAAGCGCCGGAACTTCTTACAACAAATTTCGACCAGCTTACAAGCATGGCGATTGTTGTTTACGAAAACACCGCGCCGAAAACCGGCGAGGGAAGCGCAACCGTTAACCGCGAGGGTATGAAGCGCCTTGCGGGCACATCGCTTAGGGGAATTCCCACCGCGCCGAAAGGGCAGGAAAAGGTGCGCGTAATATTTAACGTTGGGCAGGATAACATGCTTAAAGTTACCGCGCAAAGCACCAGCGCCGACGGAATTATTACCGAGCTTTCGGTTGACGAGCTTTATCAGAGATAATAAAACTAAGGTTAGGGGATTAACTATGCTTGGCAAAACTCCCGAATACGCCGCCGATTCAGTTTTTTCGCAGAAAAAGAAGGAGCTTGCGGCACTTTGCACCAATTACGCAAACAAGATAATATCACGGATATTTCTGCTTATACAAAACGGCGCGAAGGATAAACTGGAAGACGCGAGCAACGAGTTTTCGGTTTTTTTGCCGACTGCGGAAAACCCGTATAATTATTGCCGCCATTTAATGGACAGCTATCTTAACATAAACCAATCCATCGCGACCTTACAGGCTTCGTTTTTAGCGGAGCCTGTAAGGTCTATTT
Source organism: Clostridiales bacterium (assembly GCA_031271295.1). Classification (GTDB taxonomy): domain Bacteria; phylum Bacillota; class Clostridia; order Lachnospirales; family WQUN01; genus JAISVZ01. Next base: position 7,737 of record JAISVZ010000048.1, read on the forward strand.
TTATAGGAATCGCTTCGGTTTTAGAATCGCGGCTTAACGACTTTAACGAAGAAGATACAGCAGGGCAGAACCCTATCGCGCTTGAAAAGCTGGAATTAACGCAAAGCGCTTTGGAAAAATTCGCTGCCGCATTCGATGAGTTTAAAAATATGCAAACCTCTAAGGCTTATATTTCTAAATACGCCGAAAGCATTATACCGGAATTTATGAGCGGTTTTGAGCGGCAAAGCGCCGTTAATTTTGTAAATTCCGCCGCCGAGAACATAAGCCGGGATTTATTCGGCGGCATTTACGGCATTTTTAACGAAAACGCCGATCAGCTTATAAAAACCCTTAACAACATGGAAAAGCGCCCGCAAATAACTAAATATTTCGATATACTTAAAAATGAGTTCGACGAACTATCCACAATAATTAAACAGCAGATTTTTGAAATAGAAACAAGAATGCTTTTGATGGACCGCGAAGGCGGGGAATATAAAGCGGCGTTTGAAATTCTTACGCTTTTCAGGGAAACATACCAGCATACCGGAAATTCGATAGGCAATATAAACGAACTTATGGAAAGCCTGCACAACAAAAGCGCGGCGGCGTGTTCCTTCGATGATTTTTGCGCATTTTTAAAAAACAGCGCATCCGCCGAAAATGTTTTTTCCGTTTCGGAATTTGACGGCGCAAGGGAAGAATTCCTTAAAATCTCGGAAGAACTCAGAGGCGAATACGCGGCGGAGCTTCGAAGCCTTTCGCAGTACGCGCTTGCGGAAACAAGTTTCGGGCATGTAATATATCAGGTAAAAAAACATACCGCGGACAACAAAGCTTTGGCTTGCGGTTTGAAGGATACATTTGGCAAAATAATAATTTATTTTGAAGAAAACGAATCTCTTTTAAAGAGCCTGCCCAATTTTGATATTATACGCGGAATTTACGATACGGTTAAAATAAAGGTTGTATGCTTGGAGGAAAACACGGAGCTTTTAAGCGAAACCGAACTATCCCTGCTTTCGCAAGGGCAGGATAAAATACAGGGAATAAACGCAGCGGAAATTGAAAAAGCCGCAGGGGATAAATACTTGGAGTGGCTTTTATCCGAAAACGACAACCCGGCTTTCGCCGAAGTGTTGGAGAGCCAAACTTATTTGGATTTTATGGACAAACGCAAAAAACAGCACGATACGCTGCTTGATACCGCGTTTAAAAAATCCACCGAATACAAGAAGGAATATTTGCTCTTTGAAGTTTCAACCTACGAGGAAATTATAAATTACAGCGTATCGCGCCTGAAGGAAGCCGAACAGCCGGAAACGCTGTCCTTTGCGCAAATTTGCGCCGATGTTTACGAAGAGCTTTTGAGCGGTTTAAAACGAAACAATATTATACCTATTCGCCCCGCGCCGCATGATATGTTCTCCGCAAAGGAGCACGAGGTTTTAATGGCGGAAAAAAACGACGAATTTCAAAAAGGCGAAATTATAAAGCTTATGAATTCCGGCTACAAACAAGAAGAAACTGTGATAATGCGGGCGAATGTTATTGCCGCTAAGTAAAAATATATTTCGTTTAAGGAGGCAACCCGCAATGGAAAACCAAAATACTGAGTGGAAAGAATCATGGCGCGATGAATATCTAAAATGGATTTGCGGTTTTGCCAACGCGCAAGGCGGTATGATTGAGATTGGACGCGATGACGGCGGTAAGATTGTTGGGGTTGCGGACGCGGCGAAACTGTTGGAGGAATTGCCAAATAAAATCCGTACCACGATGGGTATTGTCGCAGACGTTAACCTTTACCGCGAAGATGGTAAAGAGTATATAGCGGTAAAGGTTGCGGCGCACCATAACGCCATTAGCTATAGGGGTAAATACTATTTCCGCTCAGGCAGCACAAATCAGGAGCTGACCGGCTACGCTTTGGATGAGTTGTTGCTTGGCAAGTACGGAAAAACGTGGGACTGCGTTCCTGTTCCTCATGTAAATGTTGCCGATTTTTATCATGATGCTTTTGACGTGTTCCGAAAAAAGGCTGTTACGAGCAAACGGCTTTTACAGGAAGATGTTGACGTTAGCGATGCGCAATTATTGGAGTTGCTGAAACTTACCGAGGGTGATTATCTACTGAAAGCGGCTCTGATGCTGTTTCATAACAATCCGGAACGCTGGTGCCTTGGCTCTTATGTTAAAATAGGGTATTTTGAAAACGACGCGGAAATTCTTTATCAAGACGAAATAAGCGGTCCGCTTCTTATGGTTCCGGACCGCGTAATGGATACCATCTACACAAAATACTTCAAGGGACTTATTCATTACGAAGGTATTCAGCGTGTTGACCATTATCCTATGCCGCGCGAGGTTCTCCGGGAGGCCGTGTTAAACGCGGTTGTTCATAAGGATTACAGCACCGGCAACCCGATTCATATTAAAGTATACGACGACAAGGTTATAATATATAACGATTTTCAGTTGCCCGCGAACATAAAACCGGAGAAGCTTCTTGATGGGATCGGGTCGAAACCGCACAATCCTTTGATTGCAAACACATTTTTCCGTTCAGGGCAAATAGAGGCGTGGGGACGCGGCATTGAAAAAATGAAAAAAGGGTGTGTTGCGGACGGTTTGCCGGAACCTGAGTTTGAAATCGAATCTTTTATGTTTTCAATTCGTTTTCATATCCGCGATAATAATAAGGCAATTGCGGAACGGTGTTTGCGAAAACATATGGAAATTTCTTAAATTTTTATCTATGAGGTGTTTTTGTGAATTGGAAGCAGTTTAAAAATCTGTTTAAAGAAAAAAGAGCAAGCGATTCAAGCTTTATTCTTGGGTTGGATTTAGGCAACGCCACATCGGCGATTGCCTATTTTGACATGTTCACAAATTCCCCGGAGGTTATAGATATAAGCGGCGGGTACGGAAAACCCGTAGCGCCCACCGTAATGCAGTACATCCCCGCCGCAAAGGAATGGGTTTTCGGCGAGTACGCGCTTTTAAACCGCGGTGTTGGCAACGAAATAACCGTAATGGATTTGATTCAAAAATTGGGAAGCCGCAATTTTATTGAAATTGGCGGCAAAGCGATAAGTATACCAAATATTTTGGGGATTTTTCTAAAAGAACTTATATCCAACTGCAAAAGCCTTAACCCCAAGGCGGAAATAGCCGGCATAATTGTTGCCGTTGCGGATTTTTGCACCGAGGATTATTTAACGGAACTTCAGCTTGCGTTTAAAATTGCGGGCTACGAAAAGGAGCTTATTGAGTTTGTACCCGAACGGCTGTGCGTTTTTACGGAATACTTCAGCCATAGCGCGCCAAAAAAATCCCGCGCGCTGCATTTGGATTTTGGCGGACGTGGGCTTCGCGGGGGGCTATATGATATAACAGGTTCCGGCGAATGCCTTATACTTAAAAACATTTCATTTTTAGACAACGCTGATTTAAGCGTTAACAATGTGGATGCCGCCGTGGAGGAGCTTTTCGGCAATATCTACTCGGAATCGAACAGCGAAAAAAAGGTTGGAGCCGCAAGCCAGATACGCGAACAGATTTCAAACTTTGCGTATCAGCATAAGGATGTGCTGTTTCAAAAGAATATTCTCACTAAACCATTGAAATTGTATTTTACGTTCTCGCACCCGCCGTTTCAAAAAAGCATTACAAAAAAAGATATTGACGCGCTTATTGAGCCGTTTGTGAAAAAATTCAAAGAACTGTTAGCGGAAATGTTTGAAAAAAACCTCTACGATTTGACGGAAAAGCTGAACCATGAAGATGTGGATACCGTTATTTGCACCGGCGGCGGGTTTGAGATGCTGTGGGCGCGTAACGTTGTTTCGGAAGTTTTCCCTGCGGCTAAAATTGTAAACAAAAAAGCAAAATGCACCGCAGCACTTGGCGCGTCGCTTATAGCCGCAAAGAGGCTTGGCGTTATTGAAACGGCAAACATCAAGTTGGAGGACAGGCTGAAGCTGAAATTCGATTTCGGCTTTTTGGCAAAAACGGACAGTAAAGAAAAGTTTATCCCTTTGGTGGAGCGCAACTCCTTTTGGTGGCAAAATATATTTTCGCGGCGTTTCCTTATTAACGAGCAAACCGGAGAAAATTATACCTTTGAATTTTTAAAACGCGACGAAAACGGCGAAATAACAAAGGTACGGGATTTTGAACTTGAAGGGCTTCCGAAACGCCCCAAGGCGGCTTCGTTTTTTGACGTATCCGTGGTGTTTGAAGGTTATGATAATATACTGCTTAAGGTTACGGATTGCGGGTTTGGGGAGCTGTTTGAAAAAACCAATTACGCGCAGGAATTTCGCTTCAGCGTGTAGCTCAAACCGTAATTTTCACCGGAAATTTGCACCCGCAAAAAAAAACGGCTATTTTTGCACCGAGGCGGTATCTTTTTTAGTTCTTGACTTTACGGAATAAATACCTTAAAATTTAGATACAATAAAAGAGAGAGTGCTTCGAACACTCTCTCCGGTTTGGTCACTATTGCTGCGGCGGTCATGGCTGAACCCAGATTTTTAAGTTCTAAGTAAGCCGTTTCCTATGCGAGGGCGGCTTATTTTTTTGTGTCTTTTTTATTTCTGTGAATCTCATTATTCCACTACTCGCCGTCCGGGGTAGTAAGCATTCCGCTTCCTTCAATAATCAAAAACGTTTCCTCGTCCTGCATGTGATAATGATACGGGTATCCCGCTTTTTCACCTTGTCCGGTTGTAAGCCACTTGCGCGGCTTTTAAAAACTCCGCAAGCCCCAAATCCTCAAACTCCCGCAGATATAGTTCCCACTCGGTATCGCTTTTTATGTCCCGTTCGCCGGTTATGAAAGCGGCGGCTGTAACTCTTACACGCGCCTCGATATCGGCGCGGATTTCCTGAACGGCGGCTTCCTCCTCCGGCGTGAAAATCAGCGCCGTCACATGCTCGGCAGGGTCGGAATCTGCGTACTTTAGGGCGGCTTGGGCGTTCATGTATTCACCGTCGGAAGTGTTGCCGTCCCATGTTACGCCGCCCGAAAACTTTGGGCGTGAAACGTAGGGCGCAATTTGCATCAGGTGTTTGTTCTGCGTTGTGTTCCAAAGCTGATTGGTGATATGGATGGTTGCGGGCGTTCCGAAAATGCTGACCTCGCCCTGGCCGGCAAAATGCCAATCCACACCCTGCTCGCCGTAGCGCCCCATAAGGCACGCCTCTTCCGAGAGCATCAGGTCAAACAATTTAAAAACTTCCTCCGGGTACCGGCAAGCCGATGTGATAACGCCGTTCGGCTTTGGAAGCGACGCGAAAACCGTTGACAGGCGAACGCCGCCCGGCCCCAACAGTGGGCCTATACCAACGTATCGAGCCATAACCTCCGGCGAATTTTGCAGAGCCGTAAAGGTGATGCCCGGAGATAAAAACGCGCCGAGTATATCGCGCGGGTCGTTCGCCAACTGCCTGAACTGCTGGTCGTTTTGGGTAAAACAGAGGGGGGAATAAAGCCCTTCATCGAACAGAAAGCGCAGATAGGTAAGCGCCTCACGCCATTCGTCCTTAACCGGCGCGAAACTAAGTACGCCGTTTTCGGGAATCAGGTATGCGTTGTCCTTATCGTTATATACAAAAGCGTTCACAAGATAATCGTAGGGCTGTTTGCCGTAGGCGTCCTCCGTTCCCGCCATTGGTATCTCGTCGGCAATGCCGTTGCCGTTCGGGTCGTTATCGCGAAACGCGGCAAGCATTTCGCGAAACTCCGCAGTGGTTGTTGGAACATTCATGTTCAGCTCTTCAAGCCAATTCTTATTAACCCACATAAACCTCTGATACTTTGTTATGGCGGAGGAACTGAAACCGGGCATGGAATAGATATTCCCGTCTGCCGAGGTCATCATGGATTTTATGTTATGCTCCGGCAGTTCGTTAAAGAGTTCTTTCAGGTTAACGCCGTATTCCTCGATATACCGGTTTAGGGGAAGAATAAGCCCTAACTCCCCGTACCGCTGTATGTTCGGGTTTTGAAAGATGTTACGGTTGCCGAACCCCACATAAGCATCTGGTAAACCCTGTTTGGCTTGGAGCTGCTGGCGGGCGATTTGCTCCGCGTCCTCGGACGGAAGCCATGTCATCTCTATGCGAAGCCCGGTTTGTTCCTCCAACCACAGTTTGTATAGGTTGGTATCGAAATCCTGTATGTAGCTGTTTTGCGGCGCGGTAAGCTGCACGGTTATTTTCTCGTCCTCCGGCGTTTCTTTAGGCCGGGCGCATGAAATTAATACGCCAAGCATACCAAAACAGAGCGTCAGGCGGATTGCCTTTGACCAAACACACATTGCGCTATCTCCTTCAATCGTAATACAGCCATTGTAGCATAAAGAGTTTGGCGTGTCACGAAATATGTCTGTATAATGTCTGTATAATCCATGTAAATTCTAAATAATCCGTATCTATTTTTGCGCCGGTGTGCTATAATAAAAGAATTAAGACGGGAGGGATTTATTCATGCATACGGTATATCTCGTAGACGACGACCAGATTGTTTTAGATAAATATTGGGCGCGGCGAAGGTTGTTTTTTGAAAACGGTTTTGAAATTACCGGAGCGAAAACCAACCCTTTAGAAGCCCTTGAAGAAATAAGCGCTACCCGGCCGGACGCGGTATTCAGCGATTTGAAAATGCCGGAACTTAGCGGAATAGAGCTTATGGAAAAACTTAGCGGCAGCACCTTCCGTCCCCACTTTGTTATTGTAAGCGCCCACAGCGACCATAAAGAAGTGCGGAAACTGTTTTTGTCGCACGGCTTCGATTATATCGTTAAACCCGTTTCAGACAGCGACCTTGTTGATTTGCTCTCCCGCCTTGCCACAAGGATAGATTATGTAACGCCGGGCGCTGAAAAGCAAACGCAGTCGCTTAGGTTTAATGAGATTTTGCAATACATAAAGGATTACCACGCTATGAACCTAACGCTCGATACCGTTGCCTCGCATTTTGATATAACGCCAAAAAGCGTATGCAGGTTGTTTTCCGACCATTTGCAAACCACTTTTTCCACCCACTTGAATGCGCTACGAATGGAACACGCCGAAAAACTTTTGCGTACAACCCTAAAGCCGGTTAAGGAAATAGCAATAAGCTGCGGTTACGGCGACCCTCTCTATTTTGCCCGCGTGTTCCACAAAACCCGAGGCGTTTCTCCTACGAGTTTCAGGGAGGCGGAGTATGGGAAACAAGAATGAATCCTTCCTTATTAACAGGAAGCTCCGGCGGCGGTTCATCATTATACTTGCCGTATTTGCCGTTGTTATCCTAAGTATGTGGTGGGTTTACCAGCAAACTGTGTTTGTAAACATACGCAGCAACGCGGAGCAAAGCATTGAGTTAGTTGAAAACGGCCTTATGATGGAACTCGACGATGAATTGTCCCGCATGACGGTTGTTACCTCGGTACTCTCCGGCAGTGTTTTTGTGCAGGATTTTTTAACGGAGCATAATTCATCGGGCTATTACGAAAAAGCCGCCGCAGTTTCCGAAATCATCAGCAAAACGGTATACCCAAGCATCGAAACGGACAGCATAATTACAATTACGGACGAAGGCGTTTTCGACCGCTTTACGGGCGGCATAAGTAACGAAGCGTGCGAAAAGCTGTTTACGGAAATTGAAAACGGAACCATTCAAACATACTCGGTTGTGGAATTAGACGGGGCAAATTACTTTTGCCTTGTCGGCCGGGTTTATGAGCGGGATTCAAGAGAAGTAACGCTCGCGGGCTATGTTGTGGTACTGTCCGATACCGCGAAACTGCGCCGCGCGATGATGAAGCTGAACACGGTATCCGGCATTGATTCTTCAATTATCCTCGACGGCAGGATATTGCTTTCAACGAACAGTGAGCTTGACGGGCGTTTAACCTCGGATATTGGAAACCTTTACGAATCGGTAAGGATTGAGCCGGTTACGGGAAGCCATCTGTCCGTTGCGGCGGCAATTACTACCGATACCCTGCGCTATGCCGAACGCATGTTTATTACAATATCCCTCGTTTCGGCGCTTGCCTTGGCGGTTGTGCTGGCCGCTTTATACCGCGTTATTTCCGTGAATATGGTAAAGCCGATGATAGCGTCGGCGGATAATATGCAAATTGGGCTTTTGCAAACGCAAATAAGCGCCCACTTTATAAGAAATGTGGTGGATTGTATAGAGGGGCTTGCCGAAAGCGGCGATACCGAAAACACCGCCGCCGCCGCGCGTAATCTCTCCGGTATGCTGCGCTCCCTTAACGAGGCCAAAGAGGAAATCCACACACATAAGGAACTGGAACATTTGGGTTACTACACGGAGCTTATGAATATCCGCAGCGGCTGGAAGTATAACGTTACGGTTGAAATGGACGACCGGCTTGTGGAATACGTTATGCCGTCGCATATTTTGCAGCCGATTGCCGAAAACGCCATGACACACGGCATGGGAAATAAAATTTCGGATTGCCGCCTAACCGTTACCGGGCGCGTTTACGATGACTGTATCGTTTTTGAGGTATCCGATAACGGCGTTGGTATGTCCGGGGAGTATATCCGTATGATGCAAAAAAAGTTGGACGACGCCGGGGAGCTTGAATACAAGGAGCGCACGTTGGACGGCGTAGCCATTGTCAACATCCAAAGAAGGATTCGCACACGCTACGGCAAAAAATACGGACTGACCGTAAAGAGCGCACCCGGAGAAGGAACGACAGTTACCGTCCGTTTGCCGCTAATTCCATACATATCCTCCGAGAACGAGGAAGATTAAAAGTAAATACCAAGCCAAGGCAGCTCCGTTTGGGCTGTCTTTTTTTGCGGTTTTTCAAAACGCAGATGCGAATATAATCCATGAAATGTTAAGTTTGTATATGGACTATATTCACATAAAATGATACTTTAGTCCATTTACTTTTACGGTGACAGTTCGTTATAATATGAATCGGAAAAAAGCGGAATATTCGGCGTGTTTTCAGCAAAATCAAGCGAAACAATTATAAGGCTTCGCCTTTTTAAATAACAACAAGTAATACTAATTCCAATTTAAAAAGTTGAAGCCAAGCCCTCAAAATCGCCGTGATTTTCGGCGTTTTTGGGGCGCCGGTTTCAAACTTTTTGAACAGAATTAGTATAAGCACAAAAATATGAAGTAAAGGAGCATTAATTATGAAGAATAAGATTTTATCCATGATACTCGTTTTTTGTTTCATTCTGTCTTTGGCGGTTCCGGCTTTTGCCGCCGACGACATTACGGGGCATTATGCCGAGCAAACCCTGCGCAATTGGGCGGCAAGCGGGCTGCTAACCGGCAACGGGAGCGGAACCTACCGTCCTAACGCATCCATAACCCGCGCGGAGTTCTTCGCCCTGATAAACAGGTGGAAGGGCTATACCGCCGAAAGTAACGCAATTGGGCTGTATACCGATGTATCCCCAAATAAGTGGTACTACAAGGATGTGGCAATTGCGATTGCGGCAGGGTACACAAGCGGCACGGGCGAAAAAACCATGTCGCCGGAAAAATTTATTACCCGTGAGGAAGCCATGGCAATTGTAGCCCGCCTTGAAGGCATTGCCGCAAGCGGCGACACTTCCGTGCTTTCCAAAGCAAGCGACGGCGGCTTGGTTTCAACTTGGGCTAAAGGCGCGGTTGCCGCGGTTATTAACGAGGGTATAGCAGCCGGTTCTGACGGCAAGATTAACCCCCTGCTGAACATAACCCGCGCCGAAGCTGTTGTTTTGTTTGACAGCGTTCGCAGCGATAAGCGCACATACTCATTTCCCGGAACCTACGGCCCGGCAGGCGGCGTAAAAAGCGCAGGCAGCGTTACCGTTTCCGCGCCGGGCGTAGTTTTACAAAACATAGCCGTTAATGGCAACATCACGATTGCGAAATCAGTTGGTGAGGGCGATGTAACCTTTAACGGCGTTACTGCCGCGGGCACGGTAAATGTCCTTGGCGGCGGTCTTAACAGCGTGTATTTCAACGACTGCGCAATTAAGGAAATGATTGTTGAAAAAGACCGTGTCCGCGTGGTGTTCGACAACGGCTCGGAAATCGGATTCGCCCGTACCCTTGGCACGGACGATATAATTGAGATTAAAGGCGCTACCACAATTGAAACACTGACGGTTGTAGGCGAAGGCGCAACCATAATAGCCGAGGCAAATGTAAATATAGAGACATTTAACGCCGAAGCGGACGGCACGGCGCTTGAAACGCAGGCGGGAACGAAAATCGGCACCGCCAATTTAAACGGCGAAACTACCATTACCGGGGAGGGAACCATTACAACCGCCAACATTACATCCCCGGGCGTTTCAATTGAAACAAGGCCCGCAACCACCAACGTTGAAAGCGGTATTTCCGCCGAGATAGGCGGCCGGACCGTTACGGGCGGCAGTAACGGCGGAGGCGGCAACGGCAGCGGCGGCAACGGCAGCGGCGGCAACAGCGGCGGCAACAGCGGCGGCGGCAACGGCAGCGGCGGCGGCGGCAACGGCAGCGGCGGCGGCGGCAACGGCAGCGGCGGCAACAGCGGCGGCAACAGCGGCGGCGGCAACGGAGGCGGAGGCGGCGGATTTTATCCCCCACCGGTACCCGAAGAGCTTACAGCAAATCCCCTTACGCTTCCCGACAGGGTTGTTAGAAGCAGCGTTGACGAGGCGGCGGCAATAGCTATGCTCCCCGTGGCTGTTACTCTCACGCTTTCCGACGGTTCCTCCGTGCAAGTAACCGCTGCTTGGGCAATTTCCGGCACATACAGCCAAACTCCGGAAGCCGTAAACACGTTTAACGCGGCAATTTCGGGCCTGCCCGCAAAGGTTACCGGTACGCCTGTTGTTACGGCAAGAATTATTATTGCGGCAAGTGATATATCCGCACCGGCAAGCATTGAGCTTACGGCAGCGCCCGCAAGCGTACGGCGGCCAACAGACGATACCCCGGCAACTGTTACGCTCTCGGCAGCAGTAAAAGACCAGTTCGGAGATACGATGGACGGCGAAACTGTTAACTACGCGCTTGTGGATAACAGCGACGCGGGAATAACCTACGGAGCGGAAACCGGAATTCCCACCGTTACGATTACAAAAGATTCTACGGCAACCGCGGTTAAGGTAAGCGCTACAGCCGATTCGGCGGCGAGCGTAACGGACGAAATTACAATTAGCATCACGGACGGCGCACTGCCAACACCGCAGCTTACCCTTTCGGTTAACGAACGCGGCGAGATTGACGCAATGCTTACCCCCGACCCTGCCTGGGAAAATATCACGGACGAGGACGCCGAGTATTTAATGGTCGGCTTTATTAAAAAGGGAACCGACATAAGCCAAAATCTTAATTCACTCTTCATAGACACGCTGCTGGCGTCACAGACGTATCGTTTTGGCTGGATTAAGGGCACGGAAATAAGTTACGGCACTAAGGAGGCGTATGCCATTCCAACCATCGGCTACAGCGCGTCTTGGGTTCAAATTGCCAACAGGCTCCAAAGCGGCGATGAGCTTCAGGTTGCGGCGTTTGTGTACGCTCCCGGCGGCGGCACGCCTGTTCTGCTATCCGGCGTGGAACTGATTGACGTTATTTATACAGAAAAAGCCGCGCCAACCATTCAGAGCGTGGAAGAGGTAGGCACGGGAGATAGAACAAGTCTGTTAGTGACTTTAAATACGGTGGAGAGCACCTATGCCTACGCTATGGAATACTCCTTGTCGCCGGACGGACAATATGGCGGCGGTATTCGCAGCGGCAGTATCAACGGAAATGTGGTTTACTTTTCAAAGCCCGACGGGTACGATTACTTCCGGATTGCGGGCGGCAAGGCAAGCAAGAGCGGCGATACCGTCAGCATTGAAATAACCGGCGTGAGTAACAAATGGACGGCGGGCGGCGGCGCGTCAACCGAACCTGTCGATTTCGGCACAGTTACAGTTGACCCGAACGACGAGGGTACTTGGATTAAGGTTATTCCGCAGCCAGAGGGAGAAAGTTACCCGAACGGCGTGACATTTAAGGTAACAGGCCTTACCGTGAGCGAGCTTCAGCTTTACGAAGCGGCAACAGCGAGCGAAGACACCATAACGGTTACGGTTCCGGGTCCAATCGACATTGGCGGATTATTAGCCTTCCGGGAATCTGCAAGCGGCAAAACATTCAGGGTTGAATTTGCGGTGCCGGGTAAGAATATCGTTCATAACAAAATGAATATTCGCGTAACACCGGAAGATTTGCTTACGGGCGGCGTAGACATCGGATTCCTCTCCTTTTGGAACGACCAAGGTGTAAAGCAAAACGCTTCCGCCGAAGGGGTAACTGTTACCTACAACGTCGGCTTGCAGACAAACGGCAGTCCGAATCAGACATCAATTGCGAGAGGTAAAACGGCAACGGTTGTTGGCGGCAAGTTTACGGTACCTGCGGATGTGTTTGCAGAATCTTACAACAGCGCGAATCAAGACGACAGCCTGTCGTACGGCGTCGGTTTCAATCTTACAGTGAACGGTTTGCGGTATATGGGAAATACGTTTGTCAATGTTAACAAGGAAGGCGGCTACATTGGCGGAGGCGATGAGTTTACCGTCAGCAACCTGCGCTTTGTCACGGACGACAGCAACGAGCCGGTGCTTGCGTTTGACTACACCGGCAACCCTGATGAAATATATTTGTTCCGTACCTACTACTCAACAGACGGCGGCGCGACATGGACAAAAAATACAAACACTTACCCAGACATGGTTGACTATGGGTTTTACCCGCCATTAATTAGAGCCATCGGCTATATCGGAGACGGATCCCCGGTTGCCGGGGAATACAAGTTCAAAATCGAGATTCTCCGCAATGAGGGAGGTATCGAATCGGTGCTGGCGGAGGCGGTGAGCACGGGAAGCCTGACAATCACCGTGGACCCGGCGATTAACATCACCGCAACACTCACGGACGAGGACGGAAACGGCGATGGGGACATCGTTATTACCATGACAGACGGAAGCGCTTTTAGGGCGGGGATAATCTATTACGTAAGCGACCCCAGCGGGTCATCCGGTTCGCAAGTGCCGGAAAGCGACAAGCCGGCGCTGATTCGGCCGGATAGGGAAGGCAACGGCGTGGAAGTTGGGCAGACGGTATACCTTATCTCCGGCTACAACTTCTACGTAAACGGCGAGAACGCCAGTATGACCGTTACCGAACGCGCCTCCGCAACAATCGTCGCCGGAGAGTAGCGCCTATGCGGTAGCACCAAGCAATACGGAAAATAACACAAAACAGCAAGAAACGCGTTACGGCAAGCTTAAACAAAACTGAATTAAAAAAGGGAGCCTCATATATATGAAGCTCCCTTTTTCCGTTACAGATGAAACGCTGATAAAACCGCGGGGTAGCGCCGCCTGATTGGCCGATACTAATTCCAATATGAAAAATTACGGAATAACCGCGCGTTTAATTCCTTTTATTTATCCCTATAACTCCGCCCAAACCCCCGCCCGCAAGGCACAGAATTAAAAGTGTCGCCGTTTTGATATCGGGTACAAGCCCCTTGTTTACCCACGCGCCTATGCACAGCAAAATTACCGCGTAAAGCGCGCCGGCGGCAATTCCCCATAACCAGCCCCGGCTTTCGGCGCCGCGAGCCGCGTCGTACCCGGCAACCACAACCGAAATAACTCCGGTAATTGTTACAACAACGGATATGTACTGCTCCGTAACAGAAGTATATGTAAGCAAAACGGCGTAGGCAATAAAAATGATGCATGTAATTGCGTAAGCCATCATCACGCCTGATAACAGCGTATATACCTGCGAGCGCTTATCTTCGGTAATAATTGATTTGGAACTGCCCTTCAAAACAACCACTCCTATAAAAGTCTTGTATTATATATTACGGTTTTTATTTTCAAAATATGCATTTTTATTCGGTTAGGGCAAATAGCCCGTAAAAATGAAAGGGTTTTCCTTTTTTTTATCATTCGGCAAAATTTTCATACTAATTTCTATTGCCCTAACTGCCACTTAGTGGCATAATATAAGAAAACGTTAAGGGAAGGAAAACATGTTCAATTACCTATATCCGGATTTATACGTTTCTTCGGTCTTCGAAATCCCCTACGCAAAACTTTTGAGCAGTAATATTAACACGCTTCTTTTTGATGTGGATAACACTTTGCTTCCGCATTTTGTTCCGCGTTTCGAAGATGGTTTTATTTCATTTTTAGCCGAAATTTCCGCGATGGGTTTTAAAATCTGCATATTATCCAACGGCAGCAAAAAACGTGTGGAGCTTTTAATGGAAAACCTGCCGTACAAATATGTTTACAGAGCGTGCAAACCTCTTCTTTTCGGGATTAACAAGGCTTTTTCCGTGCTTGATACCGCCTCAGGCAACTGTGCCGTTATAGGCGATCAAATTTTTACCGATATACTTGTAGGAAAGCGCAAGAAGGTATATACTATCTTAGTTGAACCTGTTTCCAAAAAGGACGAGTTCATTGTTAAAATTAAACGGGGAGTTGAAAACCTCATTATTAATGAATACAAAAAAAGCCGGAGTAACATTAATTGAACTTATCATTGTTTTATCGGTAATCGGCATTTGCTTATCCGCCGCGGCTCTTACACTTTCCGGCGGCGGGAATACCGGTATCGTAAACGCTCTTAAAACCCTGCAGAGCGATATGCGCGGCGCAAGGCACCTTTCAATTAACGAATCCGTCTATACCCGTATTTCATTTGATAATATAAATCACGGCTATTTTATTCAAAAAAGAGTAGGAACACAGTACGAACTCGTTGAATCCGTAAAACTTAAAGGAGTTAAGGTTGAAGTTGTATCCTCGCCCAATAAGATGATATCCTTCACCGAAAGAGGCACGCCGTCATCCGCCTGCACAATTACCTTATCATCGAAAAGCCATATCGGCAAAATTACGGTTAACGTTGGCTCCGGAAGGGTTAAAATTACGGAAATCAGTAAAAAGTAGATATCGGAGGTTAGTTATGGTAAAAATGAAAAATTCAAATGAAATTATTAAAAACTTCATGGAAGACATGGTTGCCGACACTATCGACAGCGTAATCAAAAACATGGACATATGCGACTGCGAAAAGTGCAGAATGGATATTACGGCGATTGCGCTTAACAGCTTACCGCCCAAATATGTGGTTACACGAAAAGGTCAGTTATTTACCAAACTTTCCGTTTTGCAGCACCAGTTTGACGCGGATCTTATATCCGCAATTTCAAAGGCCGCGGTAATTGTATCCGAAAGGCCGCGCCACGACGTTGAGGATTGATGGATGGCGCATAGGAAGAGCTAAAACTCAGTGCGCCAGCGCAAAACGCTGTGCGTGCGAGTATCCAAGGCTTGGGTGCGCGTAATATTACCGCGCCTGAAGTTTTGTATCTTAAGGAGGTTATTTATGATTTCAGCA
>JAISVZ010000077.1 GCA_031271295.1 Clostridiales bacterium
CTCACGTTAAGCTCGCGGGCAATTTCAACACGCGAAATTTCCTTTCTGCGGCTTAACAATTCAAACGTTAACTGCCGGTGACGGTCCTTCAACAAAGAAACGGGATTGTTCATTACTTAACCACCTACACTAATTATTGCTTAAATTATAAAAGAGTTTCGTTAATATGTCAATAGATTAAACCGGATTTTAAAATTTTTTAATAAAAACTTATAATATTTTTTAAAAAAACCTATTTACAAGCATAAAAAATTGTGCTAATATTCAAAACATAACTAAACCTTGTTAAGTAACTAACAACAAAATTCAAAAGAAAAGAGGTGGAATTAGTGAATAGTTCAATTAATTCAAAAACTCCGCGAAGTTCATTTTCAGGTTTTTTGCGTAAAATCCACCGCCAGCGGTATTTGCTTCTTATGTCCGTACCGTTTTTAATATGGGTTTTATTATTCAACTACCTTCCGTTATTAGGTTGGTCTATTGCGTTTAAGGATTTTAGATTAAAAGGACCTGTTATTGAAAGTTTTATCAATTCGCAGTGGGTTGGTTTAAAGCATTTCGAGGATCTTTTTGCGGATTTAGGCACGCAAGGCCGGTTTTATTACGCGCTTAGAAACACGCTTGGCATGAGCCTTATGCTTATGGTTTTCGGTTTTGTAATGCCGATAATATTTGCTTTAATGCTTAACGAAATACGCGCAGCGCGTTTTAAAAGGGTAACGCAAACAATTTCTTACCTTCCTCACTTTATTTCGTGGGTTGTTGCGGCGGGTATGATAAGCGCAATGCTTTCCACAGAAGGCCCTATAAACGACATTTTGTTTTCTTTGGGGCTTATAGAAAAAAGAATTCCATTCCTTGCAAACGGGAAGCTGTTTTGGGGCATTATGACCGGAAGCGAAATATGGAAGGAGCTTGGCTGGAACGCCATTATATTTTTGGCGGCAATAGCCGGGGTAGACCCAGGTTTGTACGAATCCGCGGGAATAGACGGCGCGTCCAGAATGAAGCAGATTTGGCACATAACTCTGCCGTGCATTATGCCGGTAATAACCGTTATTTTGATTATGAACGTTGGATGGCTGATAAGTATAGGGTTTGAAAAGCAGATGCTTTTGGGTTCGGATATTACCCGCGACTATTCGGAAGTGCTCGACGTTTACGCAATAAAGTACGGTATAGGGCAAAGCCGCTACAGTTTCGGTACGGCTATAGGAATTTTTAAATCCTTAGTGTCTATAATACTGGTACTCGCGGCAAATACATTTGCCAAAAAAGCGGGGGAAACAAGCATTATTTAGAAGCTTTGCCGGATGCGGCTCTAAGGTTATTCCCTGCAACTTCAAATTTATACGAAAGAGGTGAAAAAGATGATTTTTCTGTTCGGACGCAAATCCAAAGGCGATATCATAATGGATGTTGTGATATATACGGTAATGATTCTTATTTTGTTATGTACACTTTTCCCGTTTTTGAACGTGCTCGCGGTTGCCTTTAACGAATCGTCGGATTCGATAAAGGGCGGGGTGGGAATTCTTCCAAGGGAATTCACTTTGGATAATTTTAAGGAATTGGCACGGTTTCCGGATTTGCTTACAGGCGCGCGCATTTCGCTTTTGCGCACATTAATAGGCACAACGGCAAGTTTGCTTTCCACATGCATTTTGGCGTACGTTTTAAGCCGTAAGGACTTTATGTTTCAGCGGTTCTTCACGGTAATCTTTTTGTTCACGATGTACATAGACAGCGGAATTATACCGCATTTTATGGTAATTAGAACATTTGGGCTTAACAGAAACTTTATGGTTTATATTATTCCCGGCCTTATAAGCGCCTACAACCTGATTTTGGTGCGCTCGTTTATAGACCAATTGCCTTACAGCTTGCAGGAATCCGCTTTTTTGGACGGCGCGAACGATTTGGTTATGTTCTTTAAAATAGTAATGCCGCTTTGCCTGCCGGTAATTGCGACAGTTGGCTTGTTTTACGCCGTTGGGCAGTGGAACTCATGGTTTGATACGCATCTTTACGCATCAACCAGCAAAGAAATTACAACCCTGCAATATGAGCTTATGAAGGTATTGCAGCAGTCCAACGCGCAAAGCGGCGGAGGGATAGACCAGGCGGCAAGGGCATTGCAAACAAAATCCGTTTCGCCGCTTTCAATAAGAATGGCCATAACCGTTGTTACGGTAATGCCGATTGTTGCGGTTTATCCATTTGTGCAAAAGTATTTCGTATCCGGGCTTACGCTTGGCGCAGTAAAAAGTTAATTTTGTTAAGTAATATAATTTCCGGTAATTTAGCCGGTATTATAAAGGCATAAATTAATGCCGAACTCTTGCTTGCCTTGCAAAATAAAAGGCACAGCTTACAAACATTATATGAGGAGGATCAACATGAAAGTACTTATGAAATTGTCCGCTTTGATTCTTGCCGTTTGCTTTATTCTTACGGCATGTCAGCAGCCCGAAAGCGGCACTGCAACAACTGAGCAAACACAAGAAACCACAGGCGCCGAAGAATCCGGCACTACCGCTCCGGCTGCAACCGAAGCTGTACCGGAAGCCGGTTTACAGCCGCAAACCTTTACAATTTACATCGAGGACGTAATTGCAGACCGCGTGGAAGAAAACTTCCAGGGCGCGGTATCTAAGATTATAACGCAGGATACCGGAGTTACCGTTCAATATCAGTTCGGCGTAGGCGACGTGTCCGAACAGATAACTCTTATGATAGCCGACCAGGCTTATCCGGATTTCGTTTTCTCCCGCTCTCACCTTAACAACTTTTTAGAAGCGGACGCTTACATTGACATGGCGCCGTTAATCGACCAGTACGGAGCGAACATTAAAGCTGTTTACGGCGATTCCTACGAAAAACTCAAGGATGCCGACGGCCACGTGCACTATTTAGGACAGGACTTTATACGCCCGATAGTTGAGGACCCGGAAGATTCCTTCGAAATTCAGCACGCCGTGCTCAAGGAACTGGGATACCCCGAAATTAAAACGCTTGACCAGGCAAAAGAAGCTATAAAATCTTATATTGCAAAGTACCCGGAAATTGACGGTCAGCCAACAATAGGCATGACATTAACCTGCGGCGAGGGCTGGCGTTACTTTATTACGCTCATTAACCCCGGCCTTAGGGCGCTGGGCTTCCCGGATGACGGTAACTTCTACGTAAACCCGGAAACCTACGAAGTTAGCTACGCTTACGCTTTGGAGGGAATAGAAGAATACTACCGCTGGATGAACGGCATGTACAACGAAGGCTTGTTAGACCCCGACGCGTTTACCCAAACTCACGACGAGTACCTTGCGAAAATCGCTTCCGGACGTGTTCTTGCGTTAACCGACGCTCACTGGGAATATGTTGACGGCGAAAACGTACTTATTGAAGAGGGCAAATACGAACGCACCTACGCGAGAATTCCGGTTACGTTAAGGGAAGATATTAAGCATCCGGCGTACCGTCCTTCGGTTTACACACCTATGAACGGCGTTGGAATTACAACAAACTGCCCGGATCCCGTACGCGCGGTACAGTTCCTTGATTACCTTTGCCAGGAAAAAACTCAGATTTTATCCGCGTGGGGCATCGAGGGAGTACACTGGGAAATTAAAGACGGCAGACGCCAATGGACTGCCGAGGAAGCGGTTGCAAGGTTTGAACCGGGACACGGCATTGAAACAGGAATCGGCATGATGACATATCCGTGGCCATGCATCGGCGGCGGCGAAGATTCGAACGGCTACAAGTTTAACCCGCTTGACGACAGCGAAGTTCTTTGGACAAACTACAACGACGAAATTAAAACAACCCTTGAAAACTACGGCGTAAGAAGCTGGAAGGAAATGTTCCCGGCGGGCGACGAGTTTAAGGCTTCCGAATGGGGTCAGGCTTGGCTTATTTGGGACAACCAGCCAACCGACAGCGAGTTCTCCCGCCTGCACACCGAATGCAACGACCTTACCGCGCAGTACCTGCCGATAGCCTGTACTGTAGCGCCGGAAGAATTCGACGCAACATGGGCGGAGTTTTTGCAGAGGCTTAAAGACGTAGGCGTTGACCAGCTCGGCGTTGAAGCAACCCAGCTTTTGGCGGATAACTTCTATGTGCATGTTGCGGAATAAGTTTAAGTTAAGTTTTAGTTTACTAAAGTAAAACATATATAAATTTAAGGAACTAATGAGAAAAAACGCGGCGACGGTTAACGGAGCCGCGTTTTTTAGCTTTAGCATGTGCCAAGCCTTTTTGCGCCAACTTCAGCAGGGTAACAGGGGGCTTCTGCGAAAATTAATGATGCCGAAGATGCTCTGCATCATCAAAAAAATTTATAATAGGCTGAAATACCACCTGCAAAAAAGCAAAATGAACTGAAATATTTTTTCTTTTATTTTTGCCCAATCCAAAGAAACGCAAATTGCAGGAGCCGCAAATTCGTTGTAATTATAGGAAAAAACAAAATGGCATTAAGGTAAATCGCAAAAAAATAGAAAATAGACTTTCGGAATTTCTATCATTCTATCATTCTATTTTCCATTTTTAGTTTTGAAAGGTA
>JAISVZ010000155.1 GCA_031271295.1 Clostridiales bacterium
ATTTGCTGTGTACATCAATTCCACAGCAGATTGGACGGACTATTTTAAGCATAGCCATTCCTCCAATTAAAAATTAAGACGCAAATGCATTGACTGTTCGTCAGGCACTTAAATTAAGACACTTAAATCAATGATTAGTGTACATGCTCTATGGCATACTCATTTGTGCTTGAAATAGACGAACTGCACATGTTAGAATACGGACTTTTGTGTAGACAATTCTCTACTCACTCTGCCGTGCTTTGTAGTTTACATTTGCGTCTTAATATAAACTTTACCTTATTTTGTTATTTTTATACGCGCGACCACCGGTTTCATTTCGATTTGTGCCGCGCCTGCGCGGCGTGCAGGTTAGAATGATAGAAATTCCGAAAGTCTATTTTCTATTTTTTTGCGATTTACCTTAATGCCATTTTGTTTTTTCCTATAATTACAACGGATTTGCGGCTCTGCAATTTGCGTTTCTTTGGCTTGGGCGAAAAAAAAGAAAAAACACAAGAGTTTTTTTCTTTTTCGCAGGTGGTATTTCTGCCTATTATAAATTTTTTTGATGATAATGTTCCGAAGCGTCAGGTGGCACATTGCGGTGCGATATAATTTGCGCCGAAGCCCTCCTGTAACCCTCATAGAACGACCACTCAAAGTGCGGGCAATACATTCGCCAAAGACTCTGCAACACTTGCCGGATAGCTGCGCGAAGAACGGATAAAGATAACGGCTTGCTATTTAGAATGATGACAAAAAAATGTCATAATTCCGGAAAAAAAAGCGATGCCTTATTACTCAAAGGTGCAGAAATAATCAATTGAAGAAGCTCCTTCGGCGAGAGTGTGAACAGTAACTTAATTTTTTTCTTCGGTGGGGGGTGTGAATTGTAACCTGAAAAGAATACGCTATTATTCTAAGGCGTCAATATTGCTATGCAAATTGTTAATTTTCATAGTTTTAACGCCTGCGCCGGCAAGGATTACGCTAAAAGCGCACACATTCCCGGCGCGTAGCGCGTGCCATACAAAGAATTTAATGTACTGATACTAATTCCAATTCAAAAAGTTGAAGCGAAGCCCCTAAAATCGCCGTGATTTTCGGCGTTTTAGGGGCACCGGTTTCAAACTTTTTAAACAGAATTAGTATGACCCAATGGTAAACCAAAAGCAATCTTACATTTGCAATAATTCCGGTTCGCCCTGTTCTAATTCCTCCCTTATAAACTCCGTTAGCCCTTCAAAATTCATTACACCCAAATTTCCGTGTTTCCTGCTTCTTACCGAAAATGCGGCTTTTTCAATATCCTTATCTCCCACGATTAAAATATACGGTATCTTTTGCGTTTCGAACCGCTTAATTTTTTCCTTCATGTGAATTTGCGAATAATCAGCCTCCGTGCGAAACCCCGCTTTTTTTAACGCAGTTTCAAGCCTTTTGCAGTAGTCGTTGTGGTTTTCTTTAATCGGCACAATGGCAAACTGCACCGGAGCAAACCACAGCGGGAAATCTCCCATGTGATGCTCAATTAAAACCGCAAGGAAGCGTTCAATCGAGCCGAAAAGCGCCCGGTGAACAACATACGGCGTGTGGTTTTTGCCGTCCGCTCCAATGTATTTCATATTAAAACGCTCCGGAAGGTTAAAATCAAATTGAATTGTGGAACATTGCCACTCGCGGCCTAACGCGTCGTAGAGCTTCAAATCTATTTTCGGGCCGTAAAACGCTCCGCCGCCCTCGTCAATTTCATAGTCAAGCTCCGCCGCAACGCACGCCTTTTTTAAAACATCCGTCGCCATTTCCCATTGCTCATTCGTGCCTATTGATTTTTTTTCGGGTTTTGTGGAAACGTACGGCTTAAATTCCGTAAGCCCGAACGCGCGCAAAATGTAGAGCGAAAATTTCAGCGCGTATGCCACCTCGCTTTCAATCTGCCCGGGCGTGCAGATAATGTGCGCGTCGTCTTGCGTAAAACCGCGCACCCTTGTTAATCCGCTTAGCGTGCCGGATAATTCGTAGCGGTATACATTCCCAAATTCCGCGATGCGAAACGGCAAATCCCTGTAAGAACGCGGCCTGCTGTTATAAATTATAAAGTGGAACGGACAGTTCATGGGTTTAAGGTAATACTGCTCACCGTCGATATCAATTGGATTATACATTGAATCTCTGAAATTCTCTAAATGCCCAGACGTTTTCCAAAGCCCGGCTCTGCCTATATGCGGCGTGTACGCCCAATCGTAGCCGTTTAAAATGTGTGCGCTTTGGCTGAATTTCTCCAATAAGTAGCGGATTATCGCTCCTTTTGGGTGCCAAAGCACAAGACCTTGCCCAATTTCGTCGGACGTTGAAAATAAGTCAAGCTGCTTTCCTATTTTCTTGTGGTCATGTTGCGCCGCCGTTTCGGCGCAGGCTTTGTACTCTTCAAGTTCCTCTTTTGTTTCAAAAGCCAAAACGTAAATTCGTTGAAGCACCTTTTCACTTGAATCGCCGTCTAAATAAACGCCGGAAAACCCGGAAATTTCATAGGCGCATGAAATTTTTACAGCGGAAAGGTGTTTATTTAGTTCAAGGATTTTATCAGGGTTTAACGGCTGAGGTATATCGAAATCGCAGTAAAACCCTTTCTCATCGGATACCTCGGATATTATTGTGCCGAAAAAAAGTTTTTCAACGGCATTTTGTAACAGGTTAATCAGTTCTTTTTTGAAGTTTTGCATATTTATTCTCCTTTTTTTGATGAATTATTTTGTGTTGGTCATGTCGTTTTCCCGGTAAAACGCGAAAGGAAGAATTCGAGATGCCTTAGAATAATAAGATGGCGCTTTATTACTCTAAGGCGTCTGCATAAATAGGTTTTCAACCATACACATTGCCGGATGCCATGCGGGGCGCGGTTAAACGCCCGTCGCGGAAATACGCTATATCATATACTTTCAGGGCAATCGCCCCCTTTCATAATAAAATAAAAACACCCCACCGGTTTTTTGCCGATAGGGTGCGAGTAAACATAACCTCCACTCCCGACGGCAAACAGAGCTCATGCCTGCCGCCGGAAATTTGGCCGCAAACATAGCTCTAAGTGGTGGTAGTGGTTGCTGATAAACTGAAAATAATAAAGTTCATGTAAATAACCGTCCTTTTTACCTTTAAAAAACGCTTTGCGATTATCACGCCAATAATTTGCTAAACGGAATATATTTTCCATGTATTGTCCGGGCGTTTTCGGGTATGTCGTTTTTATAATGATTTTTATTTTTTATATCAGAAAACGCTCTTGGCTGAACCACGGACAGCACTTTGTAATATCTGTGTTCATAGTTTTCCAAAAAATCTTCGTTACCCAAAAAAGAAGCCGCAATTGATTTGCAATAATCCAAAATACTTTTCGCCCCTTTAAGCTGGGCAATAATGTCTTTGTTTGAGGAAGAATCCTTTGAATATTTAAGTTCCATAATAAGCACGGCATTTTCCGATTCCGAAAAAACTATGTAATCCGCCCTTTTACACTCGCCGCTTTTTCCGCGGAAAAAATTCGACGTATCAGGGAAACTGTCGCATTTAAGAACGATGGTATCATTCGGGGGATTACTTATTTTGATGGAATAATCGAATTTAGGTTCAGTCAGTTCATAATATCGCTTGTTATTGCTGTCGGTTTTTATTGGCAGAATTGAATTTTCATTCAAAAGTTTTTTCAGAGTTTTAACTTCGTTCATTTTGCTAACCTCCGAAAAATATTTCGTCCTGAATCCTGTTCATAGTATCAATTGTATCGTCAAAGCAGCTTGATAAAATACCGGATTCTTCGTCAACAACGGTTGGTACAAGGGTTTGAATTAAATCATTACCCTCTTTTGCGGCATATATTTTAATATCCGAAGCCCTTATTAATTCCCTTTGGCTATAACCTTCCCTTTCAGCTAACTGTACAATATGCGGTGTTTTCTTATTTAAAAGAATTAGATTGCTAAGCTCGCGCAAAATATAATCGCTGTGTGTGGTTATAAAAACGCTAATCCCGCAGTTAATAAGGCTTGCAATTAGCCTTGCAACCTTTCTTTGGTTTTCCGGGTGCAAGTTAAGTTCCGGTTCGTCAATGATTAACAAATCATTTTCTTGGGCTTCGTGTTTTAAATAAAACCCTATTTCCAACAGCGACCTTACCGAGCTTGAGCTTTCGCCCATTGTTAATTTTACATCTTTTTTTGAAGGTAAAAAATACAAACCGCTGTTTGTAGCAACTTGAAAATCCCCGCCTAAGATATCTGTAAAAAAATCTAAAATTTCTTTATGATCTTTTACTAAAAAGCTTTCTTTTTTTGATACGGATTCCAAATCGCGGGAAAAATTAATATTACGTTCAACCGGAAGCGCATAATCAAACGTATGATTGATTAAGTAATTACGCTTAGCATCGGTATCGAATATTTGCTCAAACAGTCTGCTACGAGTAGAATTTAGCTCCTTCCGAAATACCGAAATCCCTGTTCTTTCAGTGCTTGCAATAAATACAGAAGGAAAAACACAGTTAAAGACAACTTCCTTAATTACTTGACTTAAATAATAAGTTATTGAATTATCGGGGATTTCTCCCTTTGTATTTTCAGTAAAAAGGGTTGCGGTAATCTCTTTTTCGTTTTTTTCTTTGTGAAACAACAAACCGGCAATTTTAGAGCTTGACGGTTTAAAACCTAAAGATACTTCGTCATTAAGCGGCACAACATCGCAGGGGTTTACGGTTATTTTAAATGACGAACCTTCGAACAACTTCCCATGCGCTGAAAAAACAGACGGTAAAGTTTCCCTGTATTTCTCGCAGGCATCACTGATAATTTCCTGAGATTTGTCTGTATAACGGCTTAACGGTATTTTGCAAACACCGTTTTCTTTCAGCTCTTTAATAACTTCTTTTTCAATTTTAATATGATACATGCTTTGCCAAAACTGCAAAAAACCGTACAAGGCGTAGGTTACATAAGTTTTTCCGCTGTTATTTAAACCGCAAATTATTGTTAATTTGCCTGTTTCAAATTCCGCGTATCGGATTGGTCCCAAATTTTCTACGGAAACCTTCAAAATTAACCCTCCCGCAAAAATAGCTTGCATCACAAATATATATGACGCACACGCGCATCTTGGTATAAAATATATTCTTACCTCTGTTGCGTCAACTAATACCGCAATATTGATTTTATATCATACCCCGAATTCTTCTCCCGCCCGCCAAGCTCCAAAAGCTCAATTAAAAAACACATTCCGGCGACCTCGCCGCCCGCTTCTTCTATAAGCTGCGCTATTGCTTTGCAGGTTCCGCCTGTTGCAAGCAAATCGTCTATAATAATTACCTTTTGCCCCGGAAGAATTGCGTCGGTATGCATTTCAACCGAAGCCGAACCGTATTCAAGCGAATATGATTTTGAAATAGTTTTGTAAGGAAGCTTCCCGGCCTTGCGTATGGGCACAAAACCCTTGCCCAAAATATAGGAAAGCGGAGTGCCGAAAATAAACCCGCGCGATTCCGGGCCTGCAATTAAATCAAAATCCCAACCGGAAACGGCGTCCGCAATTTTATCCACCGCAAACTTAAACGCGTCCGGATTTTGCAAAACGGTTGTAATATCGCGAAACAGTATTCCCTGCTCCGGAAAATCCGGAATTGTTCTAATTACTTCCTTTAATTCAATCATACTTACTCTCCTATTCTAAAATCCTTCAGCTTCATGGCAACTGATATATTACCATTATACTCGTTAATTTCAATATAGTAAACAATATCAAGTTTAAGTTCTATTCCTCTGAGTATTCCTCCTAAAATTTTCTCCGCCGTGTAGCTTCCGAACTTTTCCGTTATAATATTCTGAAATTCCTCTATTTTGCCAAAGCAGATTCCGGTTATTTTTCTGTACGAATCCGGAATTTTAAACGTTAGGCGCAGAGTGTTTTTTTCCGGGTACACGTTAACCTTTTCCACAACCGCGGATTTTGTACCGAAAAGAGGCTCCTTATTGGCTTTGCCGAAAGGAGCGAGAACCTTTAATTCCTTCGCCAGGGTATATGTAACCTCGGAAAGTTCAAGCTGCTTGTCCAACACAATTTTTTCGGTAAAGCTATCGTCCGAAAGAGTGCAGTTTTTATTAAGAAATTCTTCAAGAAGCGGAATATTTACCTTTTTTATACTCATGCCTGCCGCCATCGTATGCCCGCCAAAACGCGAAAGCAAATCCGAACAGGCGTTGAGCGATTCAAACATATTGTAACCTTCGATTGAACGCGCCGAGCCCTTTGCGGTTTCCAAATCGGAAGAATCCGTAAGCACTATAACCGGATGGTTCAGCTTATCCTTAATCCTTCCGGCTACAATTCCCGCAATGCTCTCGTGTATTGTGTTGTCGTAAATTACTATAACCTTGCTGTCCTTCCCCGATTGACGGTAATTTTCAAGCGCGGTTTCGAACGCTTCGGATGTCATTTTTTTGCGCTGCTCGTTAAGCTCAACAAGTTTTTCCGCCAAAAACTGAGCGCGCTCGCTGTCATCGGTTAAAAAAAGCTCCACGGCAAGGTTCGCCTTATCCAACCGTCCTGTGGCGTTTATGCACGGCCCTATAATAAAGCCGATATCAAACTCGCCGATACGCCCTGCAAGCGAACGCAGTTTTACCAAAGTTTTAAGCCCCAAATTGGATATTTCGCCGTTTATAATTTCCAACCCGCGTTTGGCTATAATACGGTTTTCCCCCTGCAAATCCACAATATCGCAAAATGTGGCGATAGCAGAGAGCATCAAAAATTCTTCATTATCCGGGTTTTCGCGCCCCATAAACGCAAAGAGCCCATCGGCAAAGCGGTACACAAGCCCCGCCGCGCACATCTGCTTAAAATTGTACGGGCAGGTTTTTTGCTTAGGGTCTATTGCCGCGTCGGCTTTCGGTACAACATCCCCTTGTTCGTGGTGATCTATTATAATCGCGTCCATGCCAAGCTCTTTTACGCGTGCAATTTCCGCAACCGACGCTATACCGTTATCGCAGCAGATTAAAAGCTTGCAGCCCTCGCCGTGCAAAGATTCCGCCGCCGCAACGTTAAGCCCGTACCCTTCCGCTTCCCTATCCGGTATGTAATAAGAAACATCCGCGCCAAGCCTTGTTAGCGCTTTATGTAAAATTACCGTACTCATAACGCCGTCAACGTCGTAATCCCCGTAGATTACGATTTTCCGGCGGACGCTTAGAGCATCTTTTATTATTTCGTAGGCGGTTTTTACGCCCTCCATATTTGTAATAGGCTCGAAAAAGGAAGTATCCGGCTTAAGGTATTTTCGCGCGGCATCCAATGTTCTAATGTCGCGGTTTATTAAAATGCGGCTTAAGTTTTCGCTTATATCAAGCTGAGCCGCAAAACGGGCGGCATCCCCCGAATTTTTTTTTAGAATCCATTTCGCCATATCGGTTATTCTCCTTTAGTTGCAAAACCGGCGGCACGGCGGTTTTGCCGTGCCGCAAAGTTTTATTTCACAAAGGATAACATATATTAAGCCATTTTGAAATTAAATTTTCTGCATCCGGCAAATAGCATTGGTATTTGTCGCGCAAGCGGCGAAAAGCTATTTTACCGCAAAAGAAGTCACGGAAATTTAGTTTCATCACAAAAACTTTAAAATCGCATAAGGATCAAGCAAGCAATCAAACATCAAAGAAGAAAAGGCGGATTTAGAATGATTTGTATCCTTGTAAATACGCATAA
>JAISVZ010000066.1 GCA_031271295.1 Clostridiales bacterium
TTAACGGCAGATAACACGGAACCGAAAACTATAAACGGAGTTTTGTTTGTGCCGGCGCTTATTCCTAAAACCGACGCAAACATTACACTTTCTGTTAACGCGCCAAATGAAATTGAAATATCAGAAGGCGAGTATTACCCAAACCCGCTTGAAATAAAGGCGGTTGCGGGAAATACCGGGGATATTGCGGCGCAAAACGTAATAGCGGAAATTAGTTTTCACGAAGGTATGGAGCTTGTTTCCGGCAGTTCCGCGGTAAATATAGGAACAATTGTAAAGGATGCCGAATTGGAAGTTGTTTGGCAAATAAGCATAGAGCCGGATGATATGGACCGAACATTTACATACAGTGTTACTCTATCTTCGGATAACGCGGATACGCAAACAGTAGAAAGAACACTGTTTGTTCCGGCAATTATTCCGAAAACCGATACAAACATAACACTTTTAGTTACCGCACCGGAAGAACTTGAAATAGAAGAAGGCGAGTATTCACCAAATCCGTTTGAAGTTAAGGCGGTAGCGGGAAACACCGGGGATATTGCGGCGCAAAACGTGCAGGCGGAAATTAGCCTTCCTGAAGGTATGGAACTTGTTTCCGGTACTGCCGTGGTAAACATAGGCACAATTGAGAAGGATGCCTTATCCGAGGCGGTTTGGCAAATAAGCGTAGAACCGGACAACAAGGACAGAACGTTTGCTTACAGTGTTACGCTAACCTCGGATAACGCGCAAACGCAAACCGTAGAGAAAGAACTGTTTGTTCCGGCAATTGAAGAGGAAAAGACGGAAGCGGGAATAGAACTGCAACTGAGACGAAGCCGTTTGATGGACGGTAACACCTTGAGCATGGATTTTAAGCTTGTAAATACGGGTACGGAAACTTATGATTTAAATAAGCTATCCGTTCGGTATTATTATATGGACGAATTCCCTACCGCAACGAAGGTGTTTAATGTTAACAATGCTCAGTTTCAACAACCTTACATGGACATAAATAATGCTGCCGTCAGCGTCAAAAACAATGCGCTGGAAGAAACACTAAGCGGCGCGAACGCGTATATTGAGTTTAACTTTACCACCAACGCTCAATTAGTACCGGGGCAGGAAGCAATAGTTGATGTAGGCATGAATACTCCGGACTATAAAAACATGGTTGTAAAGAACGACTATTCCTATATAGGCGACGAACCCGAAGATACATACAACTATGCAACGTGGGAATTTATGCCTGTGTACCTTTCCGGCGAAGAGAAACCAATTTGGGGCGAAGAACCGGAAGAAGGGGATGAAAACGCGGCGGAAGCGTCGGACTTACTTGTTGAGTTAGATCCTAACAATACAAAGAGCAATTATAACGCAATGAGTATTCAAATGAGGTTAACCAACCCCGGTGTTGAACTGGTGGATTTGGGAAAAACCGAAATCATCTATTATTACACTAATGACAGGCTTTATACACAAATTGCAAATGAAAATTTGAAAGTAAAACCTACAGATGGCGAAATTGACGATTTTGAAATTGTAATTGACGAAATGGTGGAGGTTTTCTCCGTAAATGGTACAGTAACCTACAACGGAAACGATGTGAAAAGCAAAACCGAGGCAAAGCTTTTCCTTCTAAGCGAGTTTAGAGAAATGGCAAATATGGGTTTATCTATAACGTTTCAGGAAGATGCCGGTGTTCTTGGGTTTAACGATTTTATTGATTTGCAGATAAGTATACATAAACCGGACTATAGCGGCTTATACACGCAGGAAAGCTTAGAGGATGATTTTTCATACTTGGAGGTAACCAACGAAGATTTGGATATTGAAAACACGCCGGGCTTTAGAAGCGCGGGAAATATCCAAGTTATTGTTAAAGCAGAAAAGGCACGGGAAAAGGATGAAATAAAAGCCGCGTCATTGCTTAGAGAAATACGGGAAAAGTACAGCTTAAATACCGGAGAGGCGCAGTTAAATATAACCGGTAACCAACCTGCAAGAAAAAAATGGCCTGGAAATGTAATTAAAGCGTTTGCCGCATCCTCCGATCCGGCACCGGGCTGGATAGTACTTTTCACCCCAGACGAATTAAAGGAAAGCTGGGATAAGGGCGACGAAATTGAGTTTCGCCATTTCGACTCTTTTATTCGAAAGGAACGAACCCTAAACGGAGATATTCTTGTGGAGTTTCCAAACAAAATCTACAACCCAAAAGATGGAGCATCAATTCCTGTTGAAAATATAACGAAGGGAGATTTAGGGCAACTAAAAATTAATTTTTCCACCGATGCATGGTTACATTTTGAACGTTCCAGTATTACAGGTTCAATGATGGGTTATTGGGATTTACCGTATCCGGAAGGTGTAGAAGTTGATTCTGACTTAGATTCTTTCGTTAGTGGGCACCGTCCGCCGAGCCAAATACCGCCTACTGATACTTTAACCGCAGTTGTTCCTTTTAAGTTAAGTGATGATTTTCCAACAGATATTGATTTAAAGGCAGAAAGCACAGACGAACTATCGGATTATAGCAAGAGCAGTTATCAAGTATGGTATGATGACGATACGGACGCGGATGACGAAATTGTGAAACATAGTGAAGATTTCGATTCTCCTTATAAAGCTATAGGGTATATAAGCAGATATCGTCGCTTAGAAGGAGCTTTTGTGCTAAAAATTACTGAAGGAAAGGAAGATAAAGAGATATTCAGGTTTAACGAGAAAGGAGCTCCCACTTTCTATTTGTTTGCGGGCAGCACTTTAAAAGGAGAAACCGAAGTCTCTGATTTTGCAAGGCAGTTTACAGTGAATACCGAAGCGACAAACCCACATGTTATACGTTCCGATGGTTTATTTGCATGGACGGATTATAGCCAAAAGCCTACAACTCAAACGTTTGCGCATAGGGCGAATATAATTCGTTCAGGTAAGCCACCCGAAGTGTTAAAAAGAAAGCATGGCGAAAGCGCGGAAGGTAATACTGGAGCTTACGTATACAGGAGAACTGTTAACGACACTGATAAATTAGCGTTTAGAGTTGTTGAAAAGGTGGATTTTTCAGAGGTTGAGCTTACTGTATTAAACTACGAATCTGAAGGTGCAGAAGAGCGCATGGTAGAAGATGATAAAAAAGGCACACGTCGAAATGCTTATATCTATATTTCCAGTGCGTTAAATGATACCGGATTAGCAGAGGATTGGGTTTCCGTTGACATAGGATTAACGGCAAATAGATTTACCAAAGGAAATTGGGAGTTTTTCGGTCCCTCTAATTTAGGCGAAAAGTATGATCAACCTATACCAATAAAAACAGTAATGGGAGATAAAATTGCTGTTAAACCTAAATATAGTATAACAACTAACGAAAAAGGTGAAAAAGACGGAAGCGGTGCTTATACCACATATTTTTATGGCGATGAAGACGATCAAACAAACGAAACATATTGGCTTGCTTATGAATTTAAACCAATCGAAACAGAAATTGAAAACGAGGTTCAAGCTGTTTTTAAAGTATTTAATATACACTGGAAAATCGAGTCGTCATTGGTAGGAGGAATGAAATCAAACCGTGATGAAAGATTGACAATTTCAACTGACAAACCGGGTGGATTCATTAATTTTACATCAGCAACTTCGTTTGTACCAGAAAATGAAATTGCTGATGAAGAAAGATACTATTTGGATAATATCAACAGTGGAGAATCGTTGATTAATGTTGCAAAAAGTGAAGGAGAAGTTCACTATCGTATTGGCGATAGGGAAGAAAAAGAAATATTTAGCGGAACCAATTTTGGTATTACAAATAATATTCTTCTTAATATGACGGACAAAATAAGGTATACTCTTAATGAAAACTCATTGATTGTAAGTATAGTTTACCGAAAGTCAAAAGCTGAGGTTGATTATAGGTTGGAAGTTGCCAAAAACAAAAGTCGCTTTTTAACTGAAAGCACTCCGTAATACTTTGTAATTAAAGACCGGAAACGTAAATGTAGTTTCCGGTCTTTTTATCACTATTGAAAGGATAATAAAAATGAAAAAGATGACATTAGTATTTATGGCTAAATTTTTGGTTTTGTTAATTAGCGTTCCATGCATCGCTCAGGAAATAAATTTTACTCATAAGCAACTTACATCCAATTTATATTGCAACGACTTTCAAGTTGACTTGTCAAAATATCCGCTTATTGATATTTGCGATGAAATAACAAAGCGTAAAGTTGCGTATGTAAACGAAAACCTATTGGAAATTTATGAAATATTGAAAATATACAACAGAATTACCTCTGTTGACACTAAATTTTATACAAAAGAGTATTTGGAGAAATCAAGTGAGTGGATGAGCCGAGCTGAATTTGAAGCAAATATGAGATATCAGTTTAAAGTAACCGAATCCATTGGTCTTTATTATAATAAAAAATTTCGCGCTTTATATTTTTCAGGTACCGTGAGAGGAGGTTCCTATCTTGAAACAGTATCATGTGGTGATAATTATTATTTTAATACAACAGATTTCTACGTGCATGTAAGGGGATATGATGCTATTTTAGACAGGGTAATTGAAAAAAAAGCAATCAATGAATATGAGCCGGGTACTTCGTTTATTCCAGTAATCTATCCCGATGCAAATGAAGATTTTTCCTATTATGACGATGGCATTGCGTACGATATAAGGAGCAACAGGAGAATGGAGTTAGTAAAAAATGATGTTCTATTACACCCGGATAGCCCATTTTTAATGCAAAAATATAAGATATATGAACGTTTTAATGCAAATGACAAAAATAATTATGACTTTACATCATATTATATCCCATTGCAGTTAACCTACGAAGCTCTCGGTTATGCGGTAATGAACGATGCTGAAAAGCAAAACTACTTTATTTATTCGGAGGATTACTTAAAAGAAAGCCCTAACTGGAAATCCATTGAGAAAATGCAAAACATATTTGCCGCTCTTGGCAAGCTTACCGGGAAAAATGTTACTCTTCGTTATGATGAAAACGAAAAGATTTTGTTCTTTGAAAACGAAGCGGAATCGGTTGGCGTTGCCACAGCGGCATTTGTTGAAAACTCCTATGTAAGAGTAACCGATGCAATGGACGCGTACAAGAGAATAGCAAATACTGATAATGGTTCAAATAATGCACTTAATAGCATTCTTAGTTCATTATAATTAAAGACCGGAAACGTAAATATAGTTTCCGGTCTTTTTACCATCAAATTTAAGGAGAATGATAGAAATGAAAAAGATTATAATCAATATTTTTGTAACGTTAATTTTAATACTTTTTATAAATTTCCCGTGTGTTGCAGCGCTAAATGATCCATTCACATATAATAAACTTTCGGCAAATTTGTACTGCAACGATTACCAAATTGATTTGTCAAAATTTCCGCTGATAGATATTTGCGATGAAGTTATTATACGCAATGTTACATATGTAAGTTCAGATTTGACGGATATTTTTGAGGTATTAAAACTATACAGCGGATATAATTTTGGTAATTCGGAGTTTTACACAAAAGACTATTTAGAGCAATCAAGAGAATGGATGAGCCGCGCAGAATTGGAGGCAAATATGCTTTATCAGCGAGGAGTACGTGAAAGCGGAATTATTTACTATGATAAAAAAAATCGCTCTTTATACTTCAATATGGATAGAAAACTAAGTAGTTTCATCAAAACCGTTACTTGCGGCGAAAATTATTATGTTAATGTTAGGTCGTTTTATACTATGACTCATGGGTACGATGAAATTCTGGAAAGAGTTATTGAAAAATCCGCAATCAATGAGTACGATCCGGGGTTTTCGGTTGCTCCTGTTATCTATCCGGAAGTAAACGGGGATTATTTATTTCATGATAATAAAGGGGAGTATGATATGGAAAAAAGCCACAGGCAGCGAATAATTTACGACGGTGTATCTTTACTTCCTGGTAGCGAAGTGCCCGAATTGCCCGAAGAAAATCACTGGGCATATGACTATGGCGATATTAATGATTGGCGAAATGGCGAAAAAAGCAGTCATTATATCCCTTTGAAGCTAACTTATGAAGCTATTGGCTGCGCGGTAATAAACGATGATGAAAAGCAAAATTACTTTATTTATTCGGAGGATTACTTAAGAGAAAACCCTAATTGGAAATCCATAGAGAAAATGCAAGGTATATTTGCCGCGCTTAGCAAACTAACCGGGAAAAAAGTTACTCTTCGATATGATGAAAATGAAAAGTGTTTATATTTTGAAAACGAAGCGGAATCTATTGGCATTACGGCGGTGGCGTTTGACGAAAACGCCTATGTAAGAGTAAGCGATGCAACGGAAGCTTACAAGAAACTTGCGAATACGGATATTAAAAGCCCGAATACTGCAATTATTAGCGGTTTTTAAGTCCTATTACCAAAGACCGGAAAGTCTACATAGTTTTTTCGGTCTTTTTTATCATTTAAGAAAGGATAATTACAATGAAAAAGATAACATTTGTATGTTTTTTCGTATTTTTAATTTTGTTAATTGCATCGCCGTGCGCCGCATCAGAATCCGGTTCAGAGCCCGAATTTACGTATAACCAACTCTCGGCAAATTTATATTGCAACGATTATCAAATTGACTTGTCGAGATATCCGCTTCTTGAAATTTGCGACGAAATTACCGAACATGATGTTGTGTATGTCAGCGCAGGATTACATGCAATTAATGAAATATTAGAATTATACGAGCTCTATAGGTATTCGGACAGGGCATTTTATACAAGAGATTATTTAGACCAATCGGATAAATGGATGAGCCGTGCAGAATTTGAGGCTAATTTGAAATTTCACTTAAGAGAAAACCAAAAAACACTCTACTACGATGAAGGAAATCACGAAGTATTCTATGATGCAGGCTCGCGTGCAAGCGTTTATATCAGAACGCTTTCATGCGGGGAGGATTATTATATTGACAAAGAATGGTTTCTGAAATATACAAATAATTTAGAAGAAATTATGGCCGGAGTAATTGATAAAACTAAGATAACGAATTACAATCCGGGTTATTCATTTGTTCCGGTAATATATCCAAATGTAAACGAGGATTTTTTCTGTAAGGAAGACGGCAAAGAATACGATTTAACG
The DNA here is from genome assembly GCA_031271295.1 of Clostridiales bacterium. Taxonomy (GTDB): domain Bacteria; phylum Bacillota; class Clostridia; order Lachnospirales; family WQUN01; genus JAISVZ01. The sequence goes on from JAISVZ010000066.1 coordinate 7,109, forward strand.
AGGGGGGTGAACCA
>JAISVZ010000205.1 GCA_031271295.1 Clostridiales bacterium
AGTTCTCAACTTTACTCAACATGTTTTGGCGAAAATTTGACAAGTTTTTTTATGATTTTTTGTTGCTATGACAGGATTTTTTTGAAATATTGCTTTTGGGGGTTAGCAGAAGAGACGAGTAAAGCGCAAACAGAAATTTCGGCGTTATTTTTCCCTTACTCCTTGCAATTACGCGGCAGTTAATATAATATACCCTATGGTAGCAAAGTTTGCTTATGTTCGCCGAAAATAACGGATTATTGCGGATTAATGTTTTTATGATATACTGTAGGGGCGTTTTGAAATGGAGGAAGTAATAAAAAAAATACTCTCGGATATTAAACGGTATGGTATGCTATGCGGCGGTGAAAATGTTATTGTTGGCCTGTCGGGCGGTGCGGATTCCGTTTTTCTTGTTTCGGCGCTTTTGCGTATTCGGGATATTTTAAAATTAAATTTAAGCGCGGTTCATATAAATCACTCGCTTCGAGGCGAAGAGTCTTTACGGGATGAGAATTTCGTGGTAGATTTATGCAAGCGTTTGGAAATACCCGTTAAGGTTTGTACGTTTGATGTAAATAACGAAGCGGTTAAACTCGGCTTAACAGTTGAAGAGGCGGGAAGGAAAATCCGCTACGAAACTTTTAACGACGAAGCTTTATCCGCGGGCGGCGCAAAAATTGCCGTTGCCCACAATAAGAACGACAGCGCGGAAACCGTAATTTTAAACTTATGCAGGGGAAGCGGCCTTTTAGGAGCCGCGGGAATTGCGCCGGTTAGGGGAAATATTATCAGGCCGCTTATAAATATTTGCCGCAGCGAAATAGAATTGTACCTTAACGAAAACGATATCCCCTATGTAACGGATTCTTCCAATTCTTCGCTTAAATACGCGCGTAACGCCGTAAGAAACGTAGTTATGCCCGCTTTAGAGCGGCATGTTAATTCGTCGGTTTTGGAAAATATAATTCGGTTTGCGGATATTGCGCGCGCGGACGATACTTTTTTAGAAAGTCTCGCACGCGAAGGGCTAAAAGAGTGTTACCGCGGCGGCGGCGTTGTAATTGAAAAGCTTTTGGAATATCATGAGGTTATGCAAAGGCGTATAATACGCGAATGGCTTAAAAATGAAGGCGATAATTCTCTTAAAAACATCGCGGAAGGCCATATAGGCGGCATCCTTTCCCTTTTAAACTCCGTTTCCGGAAAGGAAACAGTTTTGCCGGGCGGTGTAATTATAAGGCGTGAATTCGGCAAAATTAAAATAGCAAATGAAAAAATGGGGCAAGACTTTTTCTATCACTTGCATTATAATAGTAAAACCTTCGTAGCCCAATCCGGTTTGTCGGTATATGTTTCGGATTTGCCAACAGAAGGAGGCAGGCTGCTGTATATACAAAATGGTAACGGCGCAAGTAAAAACCTTTGCGTCAGAAACCGCAGAGAGGGCGATTCCATTTATTTTTCCGGCGTAGGCGGGCGCAAAAAGTTAAAGGATTTATTTATTGAAAAAAAAGTGCCCTTATCCCAAAGAAGCAAGGTTCCGATTATAGCCGCGGGAAGCGAAGTATTGTGGCTTAGGGTTTTGGGGAAGGATATATTTGCCCAAGAGCCGCCGGGAATTTCTCTTGAAAATTATGAAAAAATTTACGTCAGAATACAGGAAGTGTATAAGAATGAAGGAAACTGTTAAACCGCTGATAGAGGCGGGGGTTATTCAAAACCGCTTGAATGAACTTGCGGAAAAAATAACAAAGGATTATGCCGGCGGGAAGCTAACACTGGTTTGCGTATTAAAAGGCGCGGTAATTTTCATGGTGGATTTGGCGCGTAAAATAGGCGGTGAAGTTGAGGTTGAGTTTGATTTTATGGATATTTCCAGCTACGGCTCTTCTATGGAATCCGGCGGCGTTGTTAGAATTGATAAGGATTTAGACGTTTCGCTTGAGGGTAAAAATGTTCTTTTGGTTGAGGATATTATAGATTCGGGGCGCACGCTAAGCCGTTTGCGCGAACACCTGAATTTAAAAAAACCGAAAAGCCTGCGCATTTGCACCCTGCTGGACAAACCTGACGCGCGCGTTATAAACGATGTCTCGCCCGAATATGTCGGTTTTAAAATACCGGATGAGTTTGTGGTAGGTTACGGGCTTGATTACGCGGAAAGATACAGAAATTTATCATATATAGGCACGCTTTCTATTGAAAATGATGAGGAGGATATGAATTGAGAAACGGGTTTAACGGGGTAGGAATATATATTTTAATGATTATGGTTTTGTTGGTGCTTGCATACGCCTTTTCCGGTATGCCGCAGCTTACCGTTCCGCAAGAGGATAAGTACATTTACAGCGACCTTCTTCGGGATTTAGAAGATCAAAAAATAGAACAGCTTGATATTACGGGGGATTTAAACGAAATATCAAATACCTCCGGTACTGTAATTGTACATTTTAAAGAAGCGGGCGTTTTGGAAAAAACTATTGAGATAGTGGATATGTCTGGTTTTCTTGAAAAGGCGTATGCCGCGTACGACGCTTACGGGCTTAAAATTGAAATAAGAAAACCCATGCCGCCCAGCTTTTTATTTCAGGTATTGCCGTATTTGGTTATAGGCATTGTGTTTATAGTAGCCATGTATTTTGTTATGCAAAATTTGCAGGGCGGCGGCGGGCGCGTTATGAATTTCGGCAAAAGCCGCGCGCGCCTTAGTATGGACGAACGTAAAAAGGTAAACTTCGCGTCGGTTGCCGGGCTTGAAGAGGAAAAACACGAGCTTGAGGAACTTGTGGATTACTTAAAATATCCGAAAAAGTTTATTGAAATAGGAGCGCGTATTCCCAAGGGCGTTTTACTTGTCGGCCCTCCCGGAACGGGCAAAACCCTGCTTGCAAAGGCTATTGCGGGGGAAGCGGGCGTGCCGTTTTTCTCAATTTCCGGTTCCGATTTTGTGGAGATGTTTGTTGGCGTCGGCGCCTCGCGCGTAAGGGATTTATTCGAGCAGGCAAAACGTTCCTCGCCATCAATGGTTTTTATTGACGAAATAGACGCAGTTGGCAGAAGGCGCGGCGCGGGTTTGGGCGGCGGGCACGACGAAAGGGAGCAAACGTTAAACCAGCTTCTTGTGGAAATGGACGGGTTTGGCGTAAACGAAAGCGTAATTATTATTGCGGCAACCAACCGCCCCGATATATTAGACCCTGCCCTGCTTCGCCCCGGCCGTTTCGACAGGCGCGTGCATGTTGGCAGGCCGGATATTAAAGGCAGGGAGGACATTTTGTTAGTTCACGCCAGAGGCAAAAAAATTGGCAAGGATGTTGATTTTAAAGTTATAGCCCAAACAACCGCAGGCTTTACCGGTGCGGATTTGGAAAACCTGTTAAACGAATCGGCTCTTTTGGCGGTAAGAAACGGAAAAAAAGAAGTTGATATGGAAGAACTGCGCAAAGCGTTTATTAAAGTTGGCATAGGTACGGAGAAAAAGAGCAAGGTTATAACCCAGAAGGAAAAACGCGAAACCGCTTACCACGAAGCCGGGCACGCAATTATAACCGAAATGCTCGACCTTATGGACCCGGTTCACATAGTATCGGTTATACCCACCGGCGCGGCGGGCGGTTATACAATGCATTTGCCAACCGAGGAGCGCATGTTTTCATCCAAAAAATATATGGAACAGGAAATTGTTGTGCTGCTTGGCGGACGCGCGGCGGAAGAGCTTGTTATAAAGGATATTACAACGGGAGCTTCCAACGATATTGAAAGGGCGTCTAACATGGCGCGGGCAATGGTTACAAAGTACGGCATGAGCGATTTACTCGGGCCTATTCAGTTCGGCGGGGAATCCGACGAGGTGTTTATCGGCAGGGATTGGGGGCACACCAGAAATTACGGCGAAAACGTCGCCTCCCAGATAGACAGCGAAATTAAGCGCATTGTTGATAATTCCTACAAACTCGCGCTTGAAATTTTAAACGATAATATGGACGTTTTGCACAGCGCGACGGATTTATTAATGGAAAAAGAAAAAATAAACGGCGACGAATTCAGGGCGCTTTTCCCGGAAGGCAAGATTACGAAAAAAAGCCACGATAAAGAACGCGAAGAATCCATCAGGTCTTTCCTGGATACGGCGGATACCGCAAAGGATACGGCGGATACGGCAAAGGATTCGGGCGGCATATTATAAAACAGTCTGTTTTCGTTTCGGTTTGTGACGTGTTTGCGCTGTGTGTGGTCAGTACGAAAACGATATGTTTCATTTCGGTTTGTGCCGCGCTCGCGCGAAGTGGAGGTTAATATGGGGATAAATTTGAAGGGCAGAAGCCTTTTAACGCTTAAGGATTATTCGAAGGACGAAATACTATTTTTACTCGATTTGGCGGATACTTTAAAAAAAGAAAAGCTAAACGGCGTTTATAAAAAACGGATGCAAAACAAAAATGTTGCGCTTATTTTTGAAAAGCCATCCACAAGAACGCGCTGCGCTTTCACGGTTGCCTGCGCGGACGAGGGAGCGCACCCGGAATTTTTGGGCGTAAGCGATATTCAGCTTGGGCATAAGGAATCTGTTGCGGATACCGCGCGGGTTTTGGGCAGAATGTTTGATATAATAGAGTTTCGCGGCTTTTCGCAAAAAACCTGCGAGGATTTGGCCAAGTATTCGAAAGTTCCGGTTATTAACGGGCTGACCGACGACGACCACCCAACCCAAGCTCTTGCGGATTTAATGACAATACGCGAGCAAAAGGGCGCGCTTTCCGGAATAAAAGTTGTATTCGCCGGTGACGGGCGCAACAACGTAGCAAACGCTCTGATGATTGCGTGCTGCAAAGTAGGAATTAATTTTGTTATTGCTTCCCCCCAAGCGCTTTTTCCGGATAAAACTCTTTACGAATTATGCAAGGCTTACGCAAAGGAAAGCGGCGGCAGCGTAAATCTTGAAAGCGATATTGAAAAAGCAGTTTTGGGCGCGGATGTTATATACACCGACGTTTGGGTTTCTATGGGCGAGGAAGCAAAATCGGCGGAGCGTATGGAAATGCTTAAACCCTATCAGGTTAACGAAAATATAATGAGTATAGCCGGAGAAGACGCGATATTTCTGCACTGCCTGCCCGCAGTTAAAGGTAACGAGGTTACGGAGGGCGTTTTTGAAAGCAGCCGCTCTTTTGTGTTTGACGAGGCGGAAAACAGAATGCATACAATAAAAGCGGTTATGGTTGCTGTAATATAGCGGCCGCCGCGCGGGAAAAAGCGGCAGCGTTTCCGTGTTTGCTTTAAAAGGAGTTTAAACATAGATGAAAAAATTTTCACAAGCAAGTAAAGAAGAGCTTGGCGTTTTGCGCGAAGAATTAATTGCGGAATTTGAAAAAATAAAAGAAAACCCTGTAAAACTTGATATGTCGCGCGGGAAACCGGGGGAGGACCAGCTTGAACTATCGGAGGAACTAATTACCTGCTTAGGGCCTGACGAATACATGGCGGGCGGCATAGACTGCCGAAATTACGGCGGTTTAGACGGTTTGCCGGAAATGAAAAAAATTTTAGCGGACATTTTGCATTTTAAACCGCAGCAAATAATTGTTGGCGGAAACTCCAGCCTTTCAATGATGTTTGATTCAATAGCCTCTAACATGACACACGGCGTTAGGCAGGGCAAGCCCTGGTCGAAGCAGGGCGATATTGTTTTTTTGTGCCCCGTGCCCGGTTACGACAGGCATTTTGCGATTTGCGAATACTTTCACATTAAAATGATTCCCATTCCCATGAACGAAAACGGCCCGGATATGGATATTGTTGAAAACCTTGTTTCAACTAACGACAAGGTTAAGGGTATTTGGTGCGTGCCTAAGTATTCCAACCCTGAGGGCATTGTTTATTCCGACGAAACTGTAAGGCGAATGGCTTCTTTAAAACCCGCCGCCGACGATTTTCGAATTTATTGGGACGACGCCTATACAATACACCACCTTTACGGGAAAACGGCGTGTATATTAAACATTTTGGATGAGTGCGAAAAAGCGGGAAACCCTAACATGGCTTATGTTTTCGCTTCGTTTTCGAAGGTTAGCTTTTCGGGAGCTTCCATTTCGTGTATCGCTTCCTCGGAGAGTAACGCCGAGTACATTAAATCGAGGCTTAAAATACAAACCATCGGGCCGGATAAAATTAACCAGCTAAGGCATGTGAAATTTTTTAAAGACGCAAACGGCGTTTTGGCGCAAATGGATAAACACGCGGCAATACTTCGCCCGAAATTCGATTTAATACATGAGGTTTTGCGGCGCGAACTTGCCCCCTACGGTATTTGCCGGTGGACAAAACCTGAGGGCGGTTACTTTATTTCGTTTTATTCGGAAAAAGGATGCGCGAAAAAAATAGTTGAAAGATGCAAACAGTGCGCTTTAACGCTTACGGAAGCGGGAGCTACATACCCCTACGGCAACGATACCGATGATTCGAACATTAGAATAGCGCCTTCTTACCCATCCTTGGAGGAGCTGAAAAAAGCGCTTCATGTGTTTTGCCTGTGCGTTAAGTTAGTTAGCGCCGAGAAATACCTTGACGATTAAAGAATAAAAAACAAATATAAAAAACGCTTGCAGCCAAATTGAATTTAAATTTGCGCAAGCGTTTTTTTGCTTATTTATAATGCGAAATTATTGCTTCGCGGGTTTGCGTTCGGTTAAACGTATTAGTGCTGATGAACCTCCTCCGAAGAGTTAACGTCCATTAGGTAGATTGGCTCTATTTTTTCGCGGTCGTACCCTATAACGATATTATCCGGCATGTCGGGGTGCGGGGTTCCGATGTAACTGTTCATTATATTGGTTTCGAAAATATCGTAAATTTTGTAGCTAACCTCGTTTGCGAGCGCCATATTTCTTAAAATTTTAAGCGCGGCAAACGGCGAAATTTTACTCTTATAGGGACGTTTCGCAACCAAAGCTTCAAAAACGTCCGCAACGCAAATAATTTGCGCGAATATCGGTATTTTTTCCTCCGTTATTCCAAACGGATAACCCGTACCGTTTAATTTTTCGTGGTGGTAGAGAACAGCTTCGGCAATTTCGTCCGATACTATGGGTTTTAACGCGTGATACCCTAAAAGCGGGTGGCGCTTAACGAGTTCGTATTCGTACAAACTCAATTTATCCGGTTTATTTAAAACATTCGACGGCACGCAGGATTTTCCTATGTCATGAAGTAAACCCACCTGCATTAAATCCTTTAGACGCTCTTTTTCAAACCCGTATAAACTTCCTATTTTAACCGATAACCACGCTACGGAAAGTGAATGGTCGTATGTATAAGAGTCGTTTCCTACAATTTGGTTTACGTATGATACTATAGACGCGAAATTATCAGGGTCTGAGTAATACATTATGTTAAATAGCATGTCCTTAAATTCGTCCGGAACTCCGCCGCCTTTTAAAATACTCTCTATTATGGATGTGGCCGAGTTTAAAATATCCTCTGCGGCTTTTTCACTGTTGTCGTAACCTTTATTAATTTCTTTAAGCACCCATATTTTTTTAATATTAAATTTGAGAAGCCTGTAAATATAATACTGGTTAAGTACAGTGCCTTTGGAAAGAAGTTTTGAGCCCTCCGCACTTATGACATCCTCCGCGCAAATAGTTCCGTCTGCGTCTGCGGAACTGCGGTAATCCATATACATAGCCATAAGTACACCTCCTCGCCAAAAAATTCACCTCAAAATAATATTACCACACTTGCCTGACAAATAAAAGGAGTTTTTTTTAAATACGCTCAATTTTGCGGAAGTTGCAAAAACAAAACATATTACTAAATCTGTTAACTATCAAACAAACCACTTAAAATATATCGTGTAATATTTTTCGACATTTGTTAACAAATTCTTAATACATTTTTAAAAATATTTTCCAAAACGCAGCGTGCATTAAAGCGCAATGCACGCTGCCATAAGACATATTATCCCATTATAACCTCAACATTATTAACGCTGCCTTTTTCGCAAATTCCAACAGAGTTTGTTTCGGTTCCGTTAAGGAATATTTTCTTTACGCCTTTTTCAGTGTGCCCTTCGTTTTTAACTGTAATTATATATTCCGCGCCCCGGAAAATTCGTTTAACGCTAAAGCCGTCCCAATCGGCGGGGATACACGGGTCTATTACAAGAGAATCGAACCCCGGACGTATTCCAAGCATATAGTGGCTTGCCGCAAAATACGCCCAGCCTGCGGTACCTGTCATAAACGGATGCCTTGCCCTTCCGTGAGCGCTATGGTCGCGCCCCATAACAAACTGGCAGTAGGAATACGGCTCCGCTTCGCGTATTTCAATTATATCGTTTTGGTTGTACGGAAGCAGCGCGTTGTAATATTCCATTGCGCGGCCGCCTCTTCCAAGCTTGCATTCCGCCACCCACGCCCAAGGGTTTGGGTGGGAGAATATCGCGCCGTTTTCCTTAACGCCGGGATAAACGCGGGTAACAAAACCGATATCCGAATCCGGCACGGTATAAGACGGCGCGTTTAGCATAATTCCGTACGGCGTGAAGAGATAATCGTAAACGCTGTTCATGCTTTTTATACTTTTTTCATAGTTTGACGCGCCGGAAATTACCGCCCACGTATTGGATTCGAGATGCACCTTTCCTTCCGCGTCCGCGCTTGTGCCTATTTTTTTGTTGTTTTTGGTAATTCCCCTAATCCACCATTCGCCGTCCCACAAAACATCGTTTGTTGTTTGGCTAACCTCTGCCTTCATTTTTTCAAAGTATTCGGTTTTTTCATCCTTTAAATAATGAAGCAGTTCCAAGAAATTATCAAGCGCCCAAACATGCAAAAACGCCACCATCGCGCTTTCGCCGCCGCCTAAGTTAAGGCAGTCGTTCCAGTCCGCCCTAAGCCCTTTGGCAATTTTATTTTCGCCAACCTGACGGTTTGTAAATTCAAGTATTTTTTCAAGATGTTCTTTTACGGTTCCGCTGCCGCCGTCCGCGTAAGTTACAACTTCGCGCAGAAAATTAAAATCTCCCGTTTCTTTAACATATTCGGTTACCGCCGAAACGAGCCAAAGCGCGTCGTCGGAGCATACGTTATCCAAAGAATACATAAAATCCGAAACATTTACCTCCGGCACAACCGTTGGGGATTTAAACGGTTTTTTTTCGTCGTCCGCTTTTTCAAACCATTCCGGTTCGAAAAGGTGAATGCCGTAGCCCTCTTTAGATTCCGCACGCAGAAGCTGCATAATTCGCTCGCGGCATTTTTCCGGGTTTGAATGTATTACGCACATCGCATCCTGCGCGGTATCGCGGTAGCCAAGGCCGGTGCGCCCGCCAACTTCTATAAAGGAAGCAAACCGCGAAAACATTACGTTTATTTCAGCCTGGTACAGGTTCCATATATTAAGGTGGGTATCCATTCCCTTGTTGGGGGTTGTAACCTGCAAATTTTTGAGTTTTTTATCCCAGTAAGCGGCAAGGTCTGCGAAGCATTTATCAACATAGCTTAAATCCGAATACTTTTCGCGCGTAATTTTTCCGTTTTCGCGTTTTCCCTCGCCAAGCATAAATACAAGGCGCACATCTTCGCCTTCCTCAAGGGTTATTTTCTTTTGCAAAACCGCGCAGTGGTTGCCGCCGAGTTCCGCCGAGGAAAGGCATTTGCCGCCCTCTACAACCTCCGGGTTTGTTTCCGTGCGGTACGCTCCCAAAAACTTATCCCTTAAACAGTCGTACCCGTCCGGCTCGAAGTTTGAGGTAAAATACTGATAGCCGAATTCCTCGTAGAACAGGTCGTGCTCTATAATGCCGTCCGCGTAGGAAGAACCCGCGCAATAAAGGCTCATTTGAAAGTTCTGGTTATCTATATCTATGTGGTGGAACGAAAATTCCGCGTAGGAATACACGCTGAGGTTTCGCTTTTTGCCGGCGTTTTTAATTTTAACATCCCAAAGTTCAACCGCGTCGCCAAGGGGAATAAAAACCGTTTGAGACGCTTCAATGCCGCCATATTCGCACAGATATTTCGAATAACTAAGGCCGTGGCGGCAGGTGTATTCCGCGCCCTCTTTTGCCACTGGCTGCCACGATATTGTAAAATACTCTCCCGTATCGTCGTCCCTTAAATAAACGTAATGACCGGGCCTGTCTAGCGGCACGCCGTTTGGGCGAAACCTTGTAATTCTGTGGTACTGCGGCGTTTTGTAAAATACATACCCGCCGGCGTTTTGGTTAAGTACGGCGCACATATCGTTTACGCCGATGTAATTTGTCCAGGACGAAGGCGCGTTTACCTTGTCTATAACATATTCCCGCCGCTCGTTGTCAAAATATCCGTAACGCATTGTTTAAAAAACCCCTTCCGTTTTAATTTCGCAAAATGGCGGTATGCTTATACTAATTCCGTTTAAAAAGCTTGAAACCGGCTCCCCAAAAACGCCGAAAATCACGGCGATTTTGGTGGCTTGGATTCAACTTTTTTAATTTGGAATTAGTATTGGGCTGCCGCTTTTTTCGCAATATTTTTGATTAGTTTAAACTCAAGATAACTGTATTATACATTTTTCTTGCCCGAATTCAAATGTATCGCAAGGTTGTTTGTTGCATTTTTTTGCCTTTAGCCCGCCAAAATACCACGGAATGAGGCGGTAAAACGAAACGTTTTACCTAATGCTTCCAAGAGGCAATTAAAGTCAGAAAAAACTGTATTGTATATTGCGTCAACCGGGATATTTTTAGTATACTTCTATGAAAAAATTATACCATAAGCAAAGAAAAATCTCACTGTCAACATACGGCAAAAGATGCCGGTAAAACGCAGCAGAAAAAACGCGGCAGAAGGAGGGTTAAAATATGTTTATTAATTTTACAAACCATTTAAGCGCAAAATGGTCTCAGGCGCAGCTTAAAGCCGCCGAAGAATACGGCGAAATATTGGATTTTCCGTTTCCGAACGTTAACCCAAACGGAAACGAGCAATACATTGAAGAACTTGCCGAAGAATTCGCCGAAAAAATTATTGCCCATAACCCCGCCGCCGTTTTATGCCAAGGGGAAATGACACTTTCGTTCGCGGTAACTAAAATTCTTACCGAGAAATATAACGTAAAAGTTCTTGCGGCGTGCTCCGAACGCATAGTATCGGAGGAAATTGGCCTAAACGGCGAAACGGTTAGGAAAATTGAGTTTGGGTTTGTGAGGTTTAGGAGGTATTTTAGCGGGTGAGGCTTTGGCGCAAATAAATGCTTTGTTTACTGTTGATTTTTTGATAGTTATCTGCTATTGTTGTAACAAATTCCCCCCCCGCAAGGGGTTTGAAACAAAACAATTGGCTAGAAATCTGCATACAAATTAGTAGCTACCCGCCCCGCAAGGGGAATATTTAGCCTCTTAATTTAAAAAATCCTTTGTTTACTGAGTAAAAATACATAACAAGGGTTTTTTGAGTTGACATAAAGAGCTTGTCATACCGTTATCTGCTTCGGAAACAGCCGCAAACATTTACAGCAGTTATAGTAGCGGAATAAATTGGTCAGGACGGTGAAACCGGAACGTAATTTCACTCTTCAAAATAGAAAATAGAATGATAGAAATTTCGAAAGTCTATTTTCTATTTTTTTGCGATTTTCCTTAGCGCCGTTTTGCTTTTTCCCATGATTACAACGAATTTGAGGCGCCCGCACTTTGCGTTTCTTTGGTTTGGACGAAAAGGAACAAAAAAACATAAGTTCGCTTTATTTTTTTGCAGGTCATATATACAGCATTTTTGGGTGCTATAAAGAATCGTTCGGATTATAAATTTGCGCCGAAAATTTTCGTAAATGATGACATTTTTTTGTCATCATTTAATATTAAGTTTTGTTCTTTACCCGTTCTTTTGTTGGGATGTTCGCGCAATGTATAGTATGGGAGGATATAGAATTAAAAAGTTAAAAAAGGCGTAAATACGGAGATATGCGGAGATAAAAAATAAGCTGTTGATTTTTTGATAGCTATCTGCTATGGTTGTAGCATATCAATGGAAATTATGAGCTAAAAATCTTAAAACCTGAACGAATTTAAACGGTTAATGCGGCGGTAATAAGGCTATGCTAAAGAATAAATCAAAAAAGATGTCTAATTGAGCTAAATGAAAGGATATAGGTATTGAATGCCCTTAAACTATGCGAAGGTGTGTGATCAAATAGCTGTTGTTTTGCTTTTTTGACGTGTGTTTTATAGTCGATATCGTATTAGTCCGGTAAGAATGGCGAAAAGGAAGAGTGCTTTTTTCTTAAAGTGAGCGTTGCGCTTTGTCAATTGGATTTGGTTTTCGCAAACGTTCGCACCGCCGAAACTACGCGGTTTTAGCGAAATAGAATTAGTTTTTTGGTTTACTTTTAGAAATAACGGAAGAGGTTCGCATTTTAAGGAGCGTAAAGCCCGTGTTTTAAACGCGGATTTTGCTTGGGTGTAGCTACTCGCCCCCGCAAGGGGATTGAAACCATACAGAGCAGACAATAGCATTGCGCCGCGTACACGGTAGCTACTCGCCCCCGCAAGGGGATTGAAACTATACCCATCTTTTGTGTATTTAAGTAACGTATGCTGGTAGCTGCTCGCCCCCGCAAGGGGTTTGAAACCGGCGTTAGCGGATATCATCGTAACTCGATTGAAGTGTAGCTGCTCGCCCCCGCAAGGGGTTTGAAACAATACTTAAGTACTCTCCTATTAAAGCTGTATTCGTAGCTACTTGCCCCCGCAAGGGGAATATTTAGCCTCTTAATTTAAAAAACCCTTTGTTTACTGAGTAAAAAATCATAACAAGGGTTTTTTAATTTGACATAAAGAGTTGCGCCGTTGACAACAGTTCGGAAACAGCCGCAAATATTTACAGCCTCAGCGACAAGCTTAATAATAATTCGCTTTACAGATTCGAAAATTTATTTTCCTCCAATCTAAAAACCGCAAAAAAAAGCACAAAAAAACCTCCGCAATTGCGGAGGCGTTGTCGATATCTTACGCTGCTATTTCTTATGATTCTATATTTTCCTTCTCTTCTATATTCCCCTTACTTCTATATTTTCCTTTGCATCTATATTCCCCCCTTCGTTTCTATACTCACCTTCTCTCCCACATTTCCCTCACTCCTATATTTCAAAAACAAATTCCCCGCATCCGCGAGTGGTTTTTTTGCCGATATGGATTTGGCTGCCAAGATCAATATACGGCAAATAAGGCGTAACATCGCCAAGGTAACGAACGGTGCCGGTAACGCCGTTAATTGTTTGCCCGCTTGTTTCAAAGCGTATTTCCTTCAAGTTATAATCGGCGCGGATGTGCGGTTTCAAGGCAATTAACGAATAGGGAATTATAAATTTCGATTCCGTGTAATTGTCTATTATTCCGGCAATGCGCCCAAACAAGCTTTCGGTAAAGCCGGCGAAGGGAAGCTCTTTTATAAGCTGCTTGCTGTTTAAAATTTCCGCCGGGGTTACAAACCGGATTGTCAGCATATCGCAGTACGGTATTGTTTCCGCGCCGGAATCGCTCCATATTCTCTCGTACACCAGCTCGCCGCCGTCCAAAACGCAATTCGCAAACTTCCCCCGGCACATGTTTTGCGCGGCGGTTATAACATCCGGCAAAAAATCGCAGGCGTTTGCGAAGAGCGTAATAAAAAAATCAAGCTTACTTCCCTTGCTGTATTGCCGCAAACTTGGGTACGGAACCGATACGGCGAATGGGTTTGGAATACTTACATCGGATGCTACCTTAAACATACCGTTATATGCGGCTTCGCCAAGAACGCGCCCCAGTGCGCCGCGTATGGTGTTGCCCATAAAAAAAGGCAGTTTTGTATCCGAGGTAAAACGCAAGGTAAAGCGGTATTTACACAACCGCAGCGAATTCATTTAAGCGCCTCCTGTAAGGCCGTTCTTCCGGGTTTTCCCTCGACGCGTTCGTTGTATGTATCTAAAACCCATTCGGCTGTTTCCTGTAGTTCCTTTGATATTTTATCACTTTGCGGTTTGTCCACATGAGCCACATCGTTACGATGATCCCTCGCGATTTTAAACTTTTTGATAAATTCTTTGAAATGATTATTTTGAAAAAATGCATTATCAAAATTTCCTTTTTCATATTCATATGCATAGTCATTTAACTTCTCATGAATAACTTTGTGTGCCTTCTTTCCATACAAATTCTTTCCGAGTATTTCCAAACACATGCATTCTATTGCGTCCATAAGTAATATTGCGCCCAAAACGGTTTGCTCTTTTTGTAATTTCCATAACGTAAAAGCAACACACAGCGAAGATTGGCTTTGATTGTACGGTCTAAAAAAATCTGTTACTTGCTTCATTACATTCTTAATTGAAATCAATATAGGCATATCAAAATAGTGGTTCCGATTGCTTAACGCAGCTCCTGCTTCATAAAGCATTGTTTTCAAATTATCTTTGGTGTCTGACATGTAGATATCCGACGCCATAATGTTTGTCATCTTTTCAAATGCGTTCCACGCGACCTCCGAAATTTGTTCCTTTATGTATTTTCCGATTTGGTTTTCCTTCCCCAAAAGCTCCTTGAACAAATCAAACTTCCCGTACCGGTTAAATTCCTCCACAGCTCTTGTCCAGTCCAGCAGTTCTATAAGCTGTGTCATATCAACTATCGGTGTTTTGCCATCGTAGAGTTTACTCGCTTCAAACATTCCGTAGGAAACCATTTCAATTTTAACATTAACCCGCGAACTGCTTTTTGCTAAATTTACCGCCAACAGTTCATAATACGGCAACGAGCGAAACGCGTGGCTGATATCAAAATAAATAATGTCGTTATCCTTTAAGGAATTAGATATTTGATTAAGTAAATTTAAGTTTAAAAGCAATTCGTCCGGTGTGGTTCCGTATTCAAGAACAACAATTTCGCGGCAGTAATCTCCTATAGTTTCCTTTAGCTGCGATAGTATCTCGCGCGTAGAATCCACAGTTTCGCGCGTTTGTAAGTTATCACTGTCGTTAAACATTTTCAGCAGCCTATAGTGATATTCATCGTCATATTTTGCATTTTTATCCTTGCGCATAGGCAAACTGCCTCGTTCGAAAAACATATAACCATACAGCGAATCCCAAGAGCTTCCCGCCGTACCAACTAAAATAATCTCGTCAATATCGTACATTTTCATAAGAGCTACGCTTACAAGCGGCGTATCGTATACATTGCCGTTAGGACTGCCCGCGTTGTAATACTTGGCGGGTCTGTACGCGTGTTCATGCACATCGGCAGCTTCTTTTTTACCCGCCGCAAGTGGAGCTCCATTCCCAATTGAGGCAATAAGCACCTTAGCCATTTAACTACCCGTCCTCTCGCTTTTATTTTCCGATACCCTGCCAAACCACCCGTATCCGATTGCGGTTTTTGCCCCCAAACCCATTTCGCACAGAGTTTGATTAAACAAGCCGCTTAGCGCGTATGCTTTTGCTCCGCTTTCGGTTTCTTTATTTATTATCAGGTTCTTAATTTCAAAATCCTTGCTGAAAAACCTGAAAACAAACTGTGTGCCTTCCGGTACGGTATAAAAAGCAACCGGTATTGGGCTCATATCATCGGTTGGAAATGAAGAACCCATATAATAATTGGCATAATGCGGGTTCATAATATCAAGTTCAAGCTTGGATAACGAAACGGGAAACGCATCCAAAAATACTACCTTCCCCCGGTTTTCCATACTGCCGAATATTTTGCAAAACGCCGGGTCGCCGCAAGCTTTCGCCTCGCTGCCGCCAAATATATCGCGTATTATAAAACCGCGCAGGCAGCCTTTAATTACAGAACCCGGAATATACGCAAACCCGTAAGTATGGTGCAGTACTATAGAAGTTTCGAAAACCGAACCGCCGCCAAGCCCAACAACCATACGCGAGCCAAGCGTACCCGTTGTGCTTAAAGCGTGAGACGCGCCATAGTTTTTAAGAATATCCTGCTGGCTTTTTAAAAGCACGCCAAGTAAATCCCTTTCGGCCTTGGAAAAACTCCGGTCTTCTTTGTGCTTAAACTTGCGTTTACCATTTAATTCGATAACCGGCTTAATATATTTTTGCATTTTAAGCGCGGTATTTTCGGCGTAAAAATCCGGTTTTTCAACTATAAGTTTGGTATCTTCCGGCAAAAGGTAACTTCCCTCGGCTGCGGCATTGCCTTTTCCGGAACCGCCTTTCCCGGAATAAGAGGAGCTTTGCGTATTTGCTTGCCCCCGTGCGGGCGCGTTTCCCTTGTTTTGCGAATAAAAACCGCCTTTTGGGGTTTGCGGGTTCTGCGCCTGCATGTTTTGCGCCTGTGAATTTAAGCGGCTCGCCCCGCCTTCGCGGGCAGTTTTCAGTTCCACATTATATGCCATAAGTTTGCCGTTTTCCGCGCCCGCGGGCTTAAAGGTAACCTTAACTCCCTCTTTAAACTTTAATATTTCAAGTTGTTTCGGCGTGTAATAATACAGCTTACCCGTAGCGTCATCCTTAATTTCCGCAATAGAATCGCGCGGGTTTTTGCTTATTTTTAATGAAACAATTACACCCTCAGCCATACGCTTCACCTTCTATTCTTCAATAATACCGCTTGCGAAACGGCGCAGCCATTCAAACAAGGACAGTACCTCGTTTGTTACAATACGGTACCGGTCGGAGTTTAGCGAGCAAATGTATTCCTCAAGCGGTTTTTTTTCGGGCAGCAGTTCCCTTATTACTAACCAATCGGCAACATTCCTGTTTAAAATTTCCCAAGCGCCGCCTTTTTCCAGCGCAAAAACAACCGTTGCCGCAAGCCCGTTAGAAAGTATTAACGAAGGATATTTTTTAGCGTAGGATTTGTAGTTTCTTTTTTCGTCGTCCTTAATTTGGGTATCATTTTTTACCTTTTTAACCTCGCTTAACGCAAACTCGGCGCGTCCGCTTTCAATTACGTTTTGGTCTGTCATTGGTTATCACCTCCGTACATGCTAACAAGGCACAGCCCTTTGCCTATTGTGGCGTCGCCGCCAAGCTGAATATATTTGCGCTCGTTAAGCTTTTCCCCAATTTTGCCAACAAGAAACTTTCCCTCGTCTGTTTTGCTATCGGCGGCATATTTAACCGTTGCCGATTCGCTTCGGGTAACAAACCTTCCGCTTTCCGCCAATTTTCTTTCTTCATCCGTTGAGGCTTTTTCGGGTAAGAATATTTTAGATGCCATAACAAGAGAATACATTACAGTTTCGGCAGGCAGAAGTTCCTCCGTAAACAACTGACCTGTTGCAACCGTTCCTGTTGCATCGTCTATTTTAATGCGCGTTACAATTTCGGTGTTGTACTTAACAAAATCCTTAAAAATATCGTCCGGGACAATTATCAGGTTATCCTTTATGTAGTTAAAATCCTTTAGAGTAAGCCAATTTGTAATGTTCTGGGCAACTTCCCGCGCGTACCCGGTTTGCTCGGCTTTTATTGTATATTCTTCAAGCACAACATCGCTGTTGTCGCTAACAAAGAGTTTACGTCCCGATACTTGAGCTTTTCCCTCAATTTCCGTAAACTTTTCCTTTGCGGCGATTATATTCGCAAACGCAAAATCCTCCTCAAGCCGCTTTAAAATATACGGGCAGGTTACATACGCAAAAACACCTTTAGCTGAACGAACGGGGAACAAAAGCAAACGCGCGTCCGTAAACGCGGCGCTTCCGGAATGAACATTACCGTCGTTTTCGGGGCCGAAGGCTACATTAACAAAATCCTTGGGTAAATTTTGCGACGCATCCTGAATAAGCTCTTCAAATTCTTCGCGAAGGCTGCCCTTAACGCCGCTTGATTCAATTTTGGGAAACCCCGTATGCCGTTCGCGCTGAATCGGCAAATCCACCAAACCTAAGTTTGTACCCGTACCCGCGTGTATTGCGGTTATGGACTTAAAAAAAATCGGCTTAACATTTTTGTACATTTTATATCCTCCTTTAGATGCTAACCGGCAGCGCGGTAACTTACGCGCGGTCGGCCTTATATTTTACCTATATAACATATTCCAAAGCCATCCTCCTTGGAAAATTCGCTTATGCTTTTGGCGTGCAAACTCAGCGCTTTTTGGCGGTTATCCGGTGTGTTAGCCCTAAGCCGGCAATAATAAACACTGCCCGCCTTAACCGCTCTTAGCATTTGTTTCGGCCTTTTTGCTTGCATATCAAACCCGCCGATACTCTCGTAACCGTAAATTGCCGCCGTTAAAAGTTCGGCGTAGGAGTTTTCCTCATTTAAAAAGCTTGGCATACAGCCGCTTTTAAAAAACGCGGGAGTTGCAAGGTAGAGTTTAAATTCGCCGTTTTCATTTATTTTTTCGTCATCGCTTTTAAAGCCTTTGGGTAAACCGGGCGAAATATCGCAGCTGCACTGTGTAAACGAGGCCGTTTTACCCTCGCCGCCAAAGCGAACCAAACCTTCAAATTGTATGCCCCAAATGTTTGCAGCCAGCGCCGCGCGGTTACTTCCGTTTTGCAGCCTCTTTAGCGGGCTGTTATACAGCATTTGCCTCTTTGCGGTATTGGTGCTGCGGTTTCGGTAAAACCCAGTTTTGTCCTCGTCTGTAATATAGCCGCCAAGTGATACGCTTGCGTCAATTTTGCCGCCCGCTAAATATTCCCCCAAAGCCGAGCGCGAAATGTAGCGCCCTTCGGCCGTTTTTAACTTGCCGTCATCCTCCGCCCATAACTGATACTTTGTTTTAAGGCTTGATAACGCGTCGTTTTTTTGCAGCTTGCATCTTATCAGCGTATCTTCACCGGAAAGCGCATAATCCGCAGGCGCGGGAAAATACGCTTCATCGTTTAAAAGCAGTGCGTATTCGGATACATAGCAGTTTTTAGTTTCGTCCAAATCTGTGTTCGCATTTTCCGCCGCCAAGTTTTCGTGCAGCCAGCCCGCCCTTACCGCGCCGCGAACAACCGAAGGAAACGGCGGGAAGGTTCCCCTGCCAAAACTGTCCTCTCCCCAAACCGAAGGTTTACCAACGCCAAACGTTAGGGTATCGGTTGCGTTTATTTTTACCTTCATTCGATTGCACTCCTTTCTCTTGCGATAAAAGCGATTGCCCGCAAATACATCAGCAGGTTTTTAAGGTTAAAACCCGAATTGTTTGTTAGCTTTTCCAGTATGCGCATTACATCGGCTACAATCGTTTTTCGTTTTTCCGCGCTTGTAAATTCCGAATGGCTTACAATACGTTTGGCTTCCGAAAGAAATATTTCTTTATGTAAAGAATTATTTTCTGTTTCCGCTAACCGTTCAAGCTCTTGCCCAAGCTGGTAAATAAACTTAACGGATAAGCCGGTTTTTACAATTATCCCCACCAAGCTTTCCAAAACTTCAAGGCTTGAGCTGTTATCGTCGTAATAAAACGGCTGAATAAAATCCGTAACCTCTCCGCTGTGTTTCGCAATTGTTAAACAGAAGGCGTCCTTTTGCTTGTTGTTATAACCTTTGGCTTTTTCCTCAGCTTTTTCCGCCATTTTTCTAACCTGGGAAAGGGGTGTTTTTACATGCGCTATTACCACGCCTGCCGAAAATGTAAGAGTTTTGTTGTCGGCTTCATTCGCGTTTTCGTAATACTCGGTAAGGTTTATACTGCCAAATACCTCTCGCAGTTTCTTTAGCAGGGCAAAAACATTTTCAAGGTTAAAAACTCCCAAAAAATCTTCCCCGCCCGCGTAAATAACAACGCCCGTTCCTTTTGCCTTATCCGTTTTGTTCCAATTTACAATGCCCCGCGAATGCGTATCGGCAAAGGTACTTATTTCGCCGCTTAAATACCGCTGAAAGGCTTCAATTTTTTCCGGGTTTATTCCCTTTTTTTCGGGCTGAGAATACCACATGCCCATATCGTCGCCGTCGAATTTTATAACGGCGTAATAACCGTGCTTATCGTCATCTTCGTTATATTTGCTGCCGTACATTTCATAAATGTCGGTTACGGACGGAAAATCGTCGTCGAAAGCCGGTATTGCGCTTTTAAGGCATCTTTTAACAAGCGATACGGCGCAAAGCGCTTCGCCCGGCTTTATGTACTTATCCAAGCCCGCGGTATTTTCCGCCGTTACCTCTTGCGCGTCCGGCGTAATAAACGAACTTTTTTTACGGTAAAACAGCGCGTTGTATTCATGCATTATGCTGCATTTACGCCCGCCGAGTTCGTTTAACTGGTTAAAATCGCGAAATATTTTTGCCGAGCCAAGGCGTTTTATAACCTTAATGTAACAATCGGCAAATGTTTCGCTGCCAAAGCCTTTTTTCGGATACTCCTCGGCGGCGTAATAAACTTGCAAAACTGATTCTATCTGTGCGGATACGGTATCGGAATAGTTAAGATTTTTCTCCTTAAACACACTTTTGGCGATGTTAACCCACTCCTGCTTAACATACTGCGCTAAACCGGCGCAAAAAGATTGCCATTCGGCTTCATCCTCCGCCTTTACAAGCATTAAAAACCTGTTAGGCGCGGCATTTTTATCCTTATCGGGAAAGAGTATTTCAGCTTTATTTTGTTCGGGAATTGGGTTTGGAGCGGCTTTATTCATAGCCTTTTTGGATAAATAGGAAAGAAGGAAACTGCCCGCGTAAAGATCCTGCAATTTGCGGGCTTGGGCAATAAAACCCTGAACAGGGCCTATTGTAAATAAGGTTAAATAGCTCATTTTGTAATTATCCCCCTAAGTTCATTGTAAAAACCGGCCAGCTTGGCTTCGTTAGCCGCTTTTGTGCAGCATAGCTGAGTTATTACGCAGAAATTTTCATTCCCCGCCGAAGCGGTTGACAGCAGTAAACTTGAAGCGAAACGCGGCCTGGATAAACCCAGAAAATCATTTCCGGAATGGTTGTGTACGGTTAAGCCGATTCGGTTAATTATTTCTTGACCTGCCTTGGCTTGCGGTATTTTTATTATTTCTATTTTTTCGATATACGGATATCTTCCCGGCCGTCCGGTTGTGCCCCGTTTGGCAACAATGACATTTTCGCCTTGCGGTTTTTCGTATTTTACTCCATACATATCCTTTGCGAACTTGCCCTTTAATAAAAGCAGGTTTAAATTATCGGCTAAAGCGCCAAGGGAAGTATTAACGCATCTGCCAAGAACATTAATTGTTTGCTCGCCCTTTTCGGTTTTAATTTGCACCGTACCAAAACCTTTGCGGGAGCGTCTGCCAAACCCGTAGAGTAAACAGGTTACAACAAATAGCCTTACGAAATTTATATGCCTGTTTTCATCCTCCGGGGTTTCCCCAAAACCGGATATTATAACATCAAATTCCGAACCGCTTTTAATGGCCTGCGCAAGTACTTTTTTGCCTTTATTAACGCCTGAATAACCGCTGCCTTCTCTGTGCGCAGTCATATTTTCCAGGCCTTGGGCAATGCTTTTTTTAACAATACGTATGCGCATATCGGACTGCTTGTTTTCGTTTTCGCCGTATGCGCTGCCAAACAAAATTCCCTCCTCGCTGCGCAAGGATTCCTTATCGGCAGCGCCTTGAATTGCCCGCCAAATAAAGCGCATACAACCTTTTATACTCGCCGCTCGCATTTCGGGGTTGTTTTTGTCTGCGCCCGCCATAAATATTGGAGATGTTGCGGCGCAATGGATTACAGTTTTATACAACGGTTATTCCTCCCAACTTTGCTTTATTCAATTTACACGCGATTTTGATTTTATATTACATTATATTACTAAAATTTACAAGGAAATATTTCATTGGGGGTGGGTTTTGCGGAAATTCATTAATTAACGCCAGCATTTTTGAGCGCTTCTTATTATGGATGTAAATTGCAGCAAGATTTGTTAAGACAGCTCTTTCTATAAATGCTACAATGTAACCGTAGCTGCAAAAGCCGTAAACGGAGGCGGAGTATGGGCAACTTTGAAAAAATAAAGGAGGCGTATGGCATAACCCCGCGTGACTACCGCAAATACGGATATCAGCCGGTAATTGTTACGGTTGAGGAAATGATTATGAAATTCACTAACAGGCTAAGGGGAGGTATTTACTTGAATCCGAAAATTATTAATCGCGAAGCAATGATAATTGCCGGTATTTCCGGTGACGGTAACAAAACGTGGGATGTATGGAACCGGTTTGAAACTTTAAGCAAAGAAAAGCCGCTAAATAATAAACTGTCCGAAAACGGATATGAAATTCGGCTTTATGACGGTGAAAAAAACATTGTGCATGTTGGCTTTTCAGTTTCCGGCGAGGACACTGCCGGTTGCTACGAACTGTTCAAACTTCCGGCCGCAAAATACGCGTGTTTTGATGTGTATGTTGAAAAAGGCTACGAAAGCGAAAACGACGCAATGAATGAGTGGCTTGAAACAAACAGCGAGGGTTATTCCGAGAGGCTGCTTGGCAAAAACCATTACTGCGTAGAATACTACGACGAAAGGTTTAACGGCAGCGAGGCGGGTTCAATCGTTGAAATTTGGGTGCCTGTGGAAAAGAAATAAGATAAGCCAATATGGAACATGTACGTTCACAGAAACAGAAATAAAAACAGGCTTTCCTATTTTAAGGAAGCCTGTTTTTATGTGCTGCCCGAGAAGGGACTTGAACCCCCACCCTGTTGCCAAGAACGGATTTTGAGTCCGTCGCGTCTGCCGATTCCGCCACTCGGGCTTCAAGCTTTACGTATTTTAACACGCTCTGCCGCTGCCGTCAACGCCAATTTCAAATTTTTATATCTTCAAAAGCACACGCGCTATAGTAAAATAAACCGAAAGCGATACCGCGTCAACAATTGTTGTAATAAGCGGCGACGCCATAAGGGCAGGGTCTATTTTTATTTTTTTCGCCGCGATAGGCAAAATACAACCCACGGTTTTTGCAACAATTACCGTAAGGAACAAACTCAGCGTTACGGTAAGGGATAAAATGGCATCGCCCTGTTTTGTAAAGAACACTTTTGCAAAATTAACCGCGCCCAAAACCAAACCGCACATAAACCCTATGCGTATTTCGCGCCACACAATTTTAATAATATCTCTTAGCTGGATTTCGCCCAGCGCCAAACCGCGGATAATAAGTGTTGACGCTTGAGAACCGGCGTTGCCTCCGGTATTCATAAGCATGGGGATAAACGCCACAAGCATCGGCAAGCCCACAAACGCGTCCTGAAAGCCGGAAATAATGCCGCCCGTTACCGTTGCCGAAAGCATGAGCAACAGAAGCCACGGTATGCGGTTTCGCGCCAACCGGAAAATATTTGTTTTAAGGTACGGCTCTTCGGACGGATTTAAAGCCGCCATAATTTCAAAGTCCTCGGTATTTTCCTCTTCAATGATTTGTACGATATCGTCTACCGTAACAATACCCACCAAACGCTGCTCCTTATCCACAACCGGCATTGAAAGCAAGCCGTATTTGCGGAATAAATCCGCTATAACTTCCTGGTCGTCCGTGGTGTGGGCAAATACAAGGTGGTTATCCATAATGTCGCTTATGCGCTGCTGAGGTTTCGCCAGCATCAGGGTTTTCGCGGATACAACCCCCACAAGAAGCTTGTCGCGCCGTATAACATAGCAGGTATAAATTGTTTCCTTATTAAGCCCCGTTGTGCGTATCGCGTCGAACGCTTCGCGCACGGTTGCGTCCTCGCGCAAATCCACATATTCGGTTGTCATTATGCTCCCGGCGGAATCCTCCGGGTATTGCAAAAGCTGGTTTATAAGCCGCCTTTTATCCTCGGTTACGTTCTGCAAAACGCGCTTTACAACGTTTGCGGGCATTTCCTCAATAAAATCAACCGCGTCGTCCACAAAAAGCTCTCCGATAATTTTGCCGACTTCCGCGTCGGTTAACGCTTCCACAATTATTTGCTGCTTTTCCGCCACAATATAAGAAAAAACATCCGCCGCCATCATTTTGGGAAGAAG
>JAISVZ010000006.1 GCA_031271295.1 Clostridiales bacterium
TTCCCCAACAAGCGAGCCGGTGCTACAGCACAGGCATTGCTTGCCCGGTTTGTGTTTTGCCCTTTAAGCCCTTGATGTAACGGACAAGAATACGAGCATAAGTCACTTGTCAGTTGAAAATTTATAAAGAAAGGATAAAGCGGAATGGGAGATATTAACAAAGGAACAACAACCTATTATTTAAGCAAAATATTTAAGACTAATAACATATCGGAATACATATCGCAAAATAAAGGTAATATGAAACAGGTAATACCATTCCATATTTATATCTCTCAACTTTGTGAGAAAAGAAAAGCTATACGAGGCCAAGTAATCTCTAAGTCAACTATTTCACGAACATATGCTTATAAATTTTTTAATGGTACAAGAACGCCTTCACGCGACCATGCTGTTCTGCTTGCTTTCGGCTTTGAAATGAATTATGACGAAGCACAGGAACTTTTGACTGCGGCAGGGTATAATCAACTATACTCAAAAGTTGAACGCGATGCGGTATTAATCTACGCGATTAACAAAAAATTACCGGTAATCGACACTCAAATAATGCTTACTGAACTTTCACATCCTCTTTTGGGAGCAGATGAAAAAATGCCTGATTAATAGGCATGTATACAAAATGGAGACACTAAACCCTTTTATTCGTTGTATGATGAAGCCAATATTTTTTTTATAACTATTCATCATTAAACGTAGAAGGAGCGAAAGCCTTGGTTGTATATAGTCTTACAACCGAGTTGTTGCTGAAAAAGCCTTTTAAGCCGTCTCGGTCAACGCCACCAAACATCTTGTGTAATGAAAAGTTTAAGGTTGAATCGTTTTACATTTATATAAGGCGGTTATGCTCGGCAACTCGAAGCACACCGGAGTGCGTCATAAAAAAATCCAACCTTACGGTTGACAATGGTTATAAGTTTTTCAACGGTTTTAAATGCCCATCACGCGAACAAGTAATACAACTTGCGTTTGGATTTGGTTTGAATTACGCAGAAACCCAAAGACTTTTGATGATTGCACAAAAAAATATACTATGCTCGTCTATTGAGCGTGACGCGGCTATAATATTCGCGTTGGGCAAAAACCTTTCAATAGCTGAAGCATACGAAATGTTTAATGAACTTTCATTACCTGTGTTGGGGGTCGAGGATTATTTTGAGTAAAACAAACGCAGAGGAATTTAAAAACACGATGTCAACTGACGAAGTATTTAAGCTGCCGGAGAAGTTAGCCGGGCAGTTTACTATTATGGAATGCCTTGCAGAGAAAGAACGTGGGAATACTTACCGGCTTCTTGAAAAAGACAGCGGCAAAAAATTTACATTAAAAAGTTATCCAAAGACAAATGCGCCGGTCGAAAATAGAGAAGGAATGCTTCTAAGAGATTTAAAACATAAGGGTATTCCCCAATATGAATCAGACTTTAACGACGGCGACACTTACTATGTGCTACGGGAGTACATTGAAGGCGTTTCGCTCGGCCAGTATTTACTTAGCAAAAAAGAAATGACGGCTGCACAGGCTATCAATATCGTAATAGAACTTTGCGATATTCTTACTTATCTTCATACGCAATCACCACCTGTTATTCATCGGGATATTAACCCTTCCAATATAATAATCAATCAAAATAATGGCAATGAAGTTAAGTTAATTGACTTTGGCATATCGCGTCTATATATCGAAAATTCCAAAAGCGACACCGAAAATTTCGGCACAAGGGAGTATTCCGCGCCAGAGCAATATGGCTTCGCACAGACAGATAGCCGCACGGACTTGTTTTCATTGGGTGTTGTTCTGCGTTTCATGCTGACCGGAAAAACAGATGGGATTATCAAAGATAGTAATTTAGCGCGAATTGTTAATAAAAGTACAGCATTTGACCCGGAAAACCGTTATCAAAGTGCGGACGCTTTTAAAAAAGCGTTAAAGCAATATAAAAACCGGTCAAAGGTAAAGGCGGCACTTGCAGCTTGCACCATGATAATTCTTTGCGGTGTATTCGCAGCGGGCATGGCGGTGGGCCGGTATACCGATTTTTTAAAGTCTCCAACGGTTATTACCGGCGAAGAAGCATATACCTTTGTTGAACCGTTAATTGAAGAAGCGGTAAAGCTTATGCTGGATATACCGGATGGGCAAGCTGTTACTTATAGCAATTTAGACGATGTAACTGAGTTGTATATAATAGGAAACGTAGCAGTACGAACACCGGAGGAAATGTTTGAAATAAGACAAGGGATAACCGGGTTTTATGGAACAATCAGCCAGTTGGATGATTTAAGTAAAATGAAGAATTTACGCGTAATAAATTTTAGCGGGCAAGCCATAACAGACATTACACCCTTAGCTAATTGCTCTATGTTGATGTCTATAGACCTTGTATATTGTCCTCTAGCGAATATATCGCCGCTTACATCATTGACGCAACTCCAGCAGATGAATTTGAGAGATACCAATGTGCGTGATTTTTCACCACTTGATGAAATACCCTCATTACGCAGGCTTTGGCTTGCTAAAGAAATGGAGCAATACTTAGATACCATGAGCCGTGACGACATAGAAGTATTTTTCTAAAAAAAATGTAAAAAAAGCTACCGTGTCTACTAAGTGGAGACACCCTAGCTTTTTTTTTATTGTATTCTATACCTAAAAAATGAAAAGAGGGGCATTATGAAAAAAATTATCAGTGTAATGCTTGCAGTATGCTTGGTATTCGCTGCATTTACACTGCCGATTACAACGGTTAGTGCGGCGGAATCCAATACCGAAGCAGAAGGTGTGGGTGCAGAAAGCGCATTCTTACACAAGACCGGCCAATTTAGTGCCATTACAGCAAAGTCGTTTTTAAGCGTAATCGGGCCAGGTTATTCAGAAAGTAATACTTTGGCTAATCATGACCCCAAGCTCATGTATGATGACATGAATTATCCCGCTGTCTATATTGAGTTGGGATTAGGAAACCCGGAACACGGAATTGGTTTTTCAAAGAATGTTCGGCTGGAGCAAAACAAAACAGTGAAGTTTGAATTGGATTTAAAGGATATGCCCGATTTACCGAATGGAGCGAATTATACAGATTTTACGTCCTTTGCTAGTGTGCCGATTGCTTTAGAACAACCAACGACATTTACCTTTGAGTTATCCGATTATCGTTTTGTTCTGCCAAATAAAGAAATCCCTTTTGATAATTGTAACGGTTTGCATACGCTTTCATTTATTGACGGAGAAGGCTTTATCGGTGGTAATGCTGGTCTAAACATGACAACAGCGGAATTAAAAAAAGGCAAGCTAATGGCAAACATTACATTGAAATCAATAGAGGGGCTAAGTAAAGCAGAATTTTATACGATGAACGCATTTGCGCCTTTACCTAACGCCGAATGGTTTGAGTTTCTAAAATCAGAAGGGTTTAATTCAATCCGTTTTCAGGTAACATGGTATAACCATACCAATGATAAAACTTATGTCATTGATAAGGAATGGTTAAACGAGGTCGAAAAATATTTAAACATGGCGTTAAACGCCGGTTTGTATTGCAGTATCAATGTTAATTGGGATATGAGAACAGATTATAAACCAGGCGATATGATGTTGACCGAAGAAGAAATAACTGCCTTACCTAGAAAATCAGGTTGGCTAACACTTGATGGTGACCTGAAAGTTGAGGAACGATTCGCTGAAGTTTGGCGGCAAATTGCAGAGCATTTTAAGGATTATGATGAATACTTGATTTTTGAGAGCATGAATGAACCGAACGCGCCAGATTATACAATGCAAGAATTGGGTGCTAAAGGAAACCCGGAAGGTCATGGCTGGGATGATATTGGAAAAGCAGGAGAGAACCTCAATCGCTTAAATCAAATATTTGTGGACACTGTTCGCAAAACAGGAGGTAATAATGCGAAACGCTTCCTGTTCGTTCCGCCGTTCTTCCACAAGGGAGCAGAACCCTCTTTGAAAGAATTTAAGCTGCCAACTGACGAAGCAGACCATACGATAGTCTGTGTTAACCGTTATCTGGGCGATGAAGAAATTGGCGGCGGTGATATATACCCGGCAGTGGATAAGTACCTGTTAAAAAATGGCGTGGGCGTAGTGATAACGGAATTTGGTTCTTTCGCAGACGATTACTCCTACGATGAGCGTTTAGCCTTTTCACAAGAAGAAACCCAAAAAGCAAGGAAAAGCGGGATTCCTATTTTCTGGTATGGAAGTGAATGGGGAAAATTTGACGACCCGGACGCTCCTAATACATGTCTTTATAATCCTTATACTTTTGAACCGGTTTTCCCGGAGTTGATTGATGTACTGATGGATTCCTCTGCTAATGTAGCTAGAGCTGTTTCCAGTCCTCAACCAACTTCAAGTCCTAAACCAACCTCGCCTTCTGTTTCTTCAAGTAACGCAGTAGAAAAAAAGTTTAA
>JAISVZ010000062.1 GCA_031271295.1 Clostridiales bacterium
AAATACCGCCTTTGTAAGGCTGCATCCGGTAATTTTCATAAGAGCCACAGCCACAAGCGCCGCAGACCAAACCTGCGAAACGGATATTGAGCTTAAAATCAAATACATCGGGTCTAACATAGACAGATTGGGGTTAATTACAGCAAGCGATAAAACGTCAACATAGGCGTCGTTGTAAACCATAATAGCCGTTGAAATTGCACCCAGTGTTAACGAAACAATTGAAATATGAATAAGCGTTGAGTAATACTGCTTGAATTTAGATTTCATCCTGAATACAGCCGAAATAACAAAAAGCAGAACCGCGCCGAAAAACGAACTTATATACGGTGTAATCACAACGGACGCGGCGGCGGATAAGGAGGCGATTGCGTTAAACTGATTGCCGCTCAGCGTTTGGGTTGCCATGTTCAAATCTATCCCGTAGCGCTCTATATAAGCGGCGGACTGCTCGCGCATCACAATTTCGGTTAATTGCACGGAAAAAACCGCCGTTACAATTCCCAAAATTATAAACGCAAACAGCGGCGCTAAAATTTTCGGATAAATGCGGATATTTTCAAACAATTTATCCGGCGATACGAACACGCTAATTATTCTGTTAAAAAACCCCATAGGTTTGGAATCGTCGGTTATTTCGTATTCAACCTCGCGCGGGTAGTACGGCTCGGCGTTTTCCAATTCCGGGTTTTCAATAATAACCTCGCCTTTAATGTCCCGGATGTTATCGTTATCGTTATCTGTCATTTTCATTTCCTCCTATATAATTTTTATTAAAATGCCTGTATCCAAGTTCCGTTACAACGCGCCCTCTCGGCGTTCTTTGAATTAAGCCCTGCTGAATTAAATACGGCTCGTAAACATCCTCTATTGTTTCCGCTTCCTCGTTTATGGATACCGCTATGGTTTCAAGCCCAACAGGCCCTCCGCCAAACTTTTCTATAACCGATAAAAGCATTTTCCTATCCACGGAATCAAGCCCCATTTTATCCACTTCCAAAAGGTCTAAAGCCGCGTTTGCAACATCCGGCGTTATAACCCCGCCGTATTTAACTTGCGCGAAATCCCTAACGCGTTTTAAAAGCCTGTTGGCAATACGCGGCGTACCCCGCGAACGCCTCGCAATTTCGCGCGCGCCGCCCTCATCCGTTTCCACTTTTAACACATCCGCCGAACGCATAAGGATTTTTGTAAGTTCATCAACCGTGTACGGCTCCAAGCGGCTTACAACGCCAAACCTGTCGCGAAGGGGGGCGGTTAAAAGCCCTATGCGGGTGGTTGCGCCTATTAGGGTAAACTTCGGCAAGTCTATCCTGATGCTTTTCGCTCCCGGCCCTTTGCCTATTACAATATCCAGCGTAAAATCCTCCATTGCGGGGTACAAAACTTCCTCTATCATGCGGTTTAAACGGTGAATTTCGTCTATAAACAAAATATCGCCCTCGGCTAAATCGTTTAAAATTGCCGCCATATCGCCGGGGCGTTCAATTGCCGGGCCCGATGATATTTTTATATTTACGCCCATCTCCGACGCTATTATATTGGAAAGCGTGGTTTTACCCAGCCCCGGCGGGCCGTATAAAAGCACGTGGTCTAAACTTTCCTTCCGCATCTTGGCCGCTTCTATGTATACCTTCATGTTGTTTTTAACCTTTTCCTGCCCGGTATACGTTTCAAAATTAGACGGACGCAGTTTTTGCTCGTTATCCGTATCTTCCTCTTGAAAGGCGCTTGTTATTATCCTGTTTTCCATAATGTTATCCCCTACTTAGATATTTTGCGAAGCGCGGCGCGGATAATTTGCTGGGTGTTCATATCGCCAATCGCGGTTTCAAGCACCGCCTTAAGAGCTTCGCTTCGGCCGTAGCCAAGCGCAACAAGAGCTTCGGTTGCGTCGCGTTTAGCGTCCGCCGCCTCCGGAGTATCAATGGGCGCGCTTGCCGAACTTGCCGCGCCAAACTTATCCTTTAAACGAAGCGCCATAAGCTGGGCGGTTTTTTTGCCAATACCCTGCGCCTTGGAAAGAGAGGCGTAATCGTCCGTTAAAACCGCCATTGTTATTTGCTTCGGCGTTAAGCTCTCCAACACCGAAACCGCGCTTTTAGGGCCAACACCCGGCACGGAAGTTAACATTTCAAACATTTCAAGCTCTTCCTTTTGCGTAAAGCCGTAGAGCGTGACGGAATCCTCCTTTACACTCATATACGTAAACAATTTCAGTTCAGTTTCCTTTTTTGCGTGCGCAAGATCTGTTTTTGTAGTGAAAATACGGTAACCTATACCCATTGTTTCAACTACGATATAATTTTCACCAATGAAAGCAACTGTTCCTTTAATAAACGATATCAAAATTAACTCTCCTTAAAATAACCCGAACAGTAACATTCGGCGAGAAATGCGCCAAATGTTATTGCTGCGAAATTTGTTTGCGTTTTGCCTTTTATGCCCAAAGCGATTGCGGATATTCGCCGTTTACCTTTTATG
This sequence comes from Clostridiales bacterium, assembly GCA_031271295.1. Taxonomy (GTDB): domain Bacteria; phylum Bacillota; class Clostridia; order Lachnospirales; family WQUN01; genus JAISVZ01. The sequence continues at coordinate 2,485 of JAISVZ010000062.1, forward strand.
CCCAAAGCGATTGCGGATATTCGCCGTTTGCGGTTTTTTCGCCAAGCGCTTTAACCACAAAATCCCTATCCTGCTTATAAGTAACGCCGTACCATTTTTCCGCGCTTGCAAAAACATTAACGGTATGCCCCGATTTTAACATATCCTCGGCGGCGGAAGGAAGATAAAATTCCGCTTTTGGCAAACTAATATTTTCCTTTATAAACGAAGCGAAGCCTCTTTCAAAAAAATCCATAGCGCTAATGTGAAAACCCCACGCGTTCATGGATACCACGGCGTTTGGGTTAAGCACGGTTTTTACTCCGCCTTCATCCTCGGTAAATATCTCGTTTTTATCGCACTTAATGCCAACGGTTTCGTTAATGGCTTTTAATGTGCCGCAGCTAACATCGCATATCCCCCGCGATACGCTGCCGAATTCCGTAACCGTGTTTTTCAGCAAAAACCCAACCATGCAATGCGAAACGGGGCTGACCGCAGGCGGCGCGAAATTTAAAGCACTGTTATCTACGGGAGTGCTTTGAAGGGTACCGCAGTTTGAAACGCCGCAGTCATGAGTTTCGCTTCGCAAAAAATCCGCAAGTTTTTTAAACGTATCAAAGCCGTAAAAATCGTCGGAGTTTATAACCGCAAAGTTTTCGCTTACGGCTTTTTTCGCGCACAAAACCGCCTGCCCCGTTCCCCACGGTTTTTCGCGCTGCGAAGGCGGGGTTAAGCCAAGCGGCAAGTCAGTTATATCCTGAAAAACATAATCCACGGCAAATTTTTTGGAAATGCGGTTAAAAATTTTTTCGTTAAAAATTTTTTCGTTTTCCCTTTTAATTACAAATACAGCTTTTGAAAAGCCAGCCCTTTTTGCGTCGTAAACGGAAAAATCCGCTATAATTTCATCGTTTTTGCCAACAGGTTCTATTTGCTTTAACCCGCCGTAGCGGCTTCCCATACCCGCAGCGAGCACTATTAATTCAGCCATAAATACCTCCAAATAAAATGGCGATAAAGCAACCCACAGATAACACTTTATCATCATAATTCCTTTTCTGTTCAGCATTATACACAATTGGAAGGAAAACGGCAACGTTGACGCTTCAGAACATTTTTGAGCGCACCAAAGATATAATAAAAGGTCTATTTTTACAGTGCGCTCAAAAATATTCTTCTCGCTGCTCTGGTGAACCAATTTTCGCCAATTAGTTATGCGCAGAGATGGCGTATTGCGGCGGCGAAAATTGTTTCCCCGCCGCGCGGCACAATCATGCTGTTCGATATAACCCGCGCCGAAGCCCGGCAGTGTGTTCTTTGCAGGAAGCGAAAGGAGCGCGTGAGTAATCAAGTGTACCCTTTGCAGGCAACGTAAGGTTTGCGCAAAGCCGCGCCGTAACACAGATTTCAACTTATTAGATTAGGCAA
>JAISVZ010000097.1 GCA_031271295.1 Clostridiales bacterium
TTCCGGATGGAATATGGATTTGATACTGCAGTCGGTGGGGCTGTATGATATAGTCAAAATAGGCATACCCGATAGTATTTTAAATAAACCCGCGAAGCTTTCGTATTTGGAAACAGAAACTATGCGAAACCATGTGGATATTGGGGTGGATGTTATAACCAAGATTATGAACGAAACCGAAGAGAACGAATTTTTACACCACGCTCTTGCAATAGCAGGTTCGCACCACGAAAGATGGGACGGCAAAGGCTACCCTAAGGGCCTTTCCGGCGAAGAGATTCCTCTCGAAGCGCGTTTGATGGCAATTGTGGTTACTTACGACGAGCTTATTTCATGGCAACCGTACAAGAAAACTTATACGCATGAGGAGGCGGCGAAGGTTATTGAGGAAGGCAGCGGCACAAGGTTCGAACCGGGGTTGGTTGACGTGTTCTTTTATATGGAACGCGAGTTTAGAGAGATTACGCAAAAGTATTTGCTTAAATGAATATTTAACGTACATTTTCAGCGCCGCTATTGCGCAAATTTATTTGCGCAATAGCGGCGCTGAAATATTTGAGGCATACGGCGGCACATAGGCGGCGGGCAATCGGCCGGCTCGCAAATTTCAAAAATTAAATATTCTTGCTTTTTACACTGAAAATTACTATAATGTGTTATCTTTAAATTGGCACATCGTCCCGGGAGGTGATATATATGGCACAAACTCATAAGCAAATGTACGAAAAGCTATTAAAGCGAATGAACTCTTACCACCCTTCAAAAGATTTTTCAATTATTACCCGCGTGTATGAGTTTGCGGTTAAAGCGCACGGCTCACAACTGCGCAAATCCGGCGATCCGTATATGATTCACCCAATGGCGGTTGCGCTTATTCTTGCGGATTTAAAGTGCGATATTGAAACAATTGCCGGCGGAATTTTGCACGATGTTGTAGAAGATACGGATGTTACCGAAGAAGAAATTACAAAAAAGTTCGGCAAGGAAATTGCGGAACTTGTTAAGGGAGTAACGAAGCTTAAAAACTTCAAATATTCATCCAAAGAAGAAGAACAGGCGGAGAATTTCCGTCAGTTGTTTTTTGCTATGGCGAGCGATATAAGAGTTATTTTAATTAAAATGTGCGACAGGCTTCACAACCTGCGAACGATGGATTTTATGCCAAGGGACAACCAGCGTAATAAAGCTCAGGAAACTTTGGATATTTACGCTCCGCTTGCTCACAGGCTTGGCATATCAAGCATTCGCTACGATTTAGAGGATTTATCTTTTAAGTATCTTAATCCTGACGAATATAACGACCTTAGGGAGAAGGTTCGCGCAAAGCTTCATAACGCGAAGAATTTTATAACAGACGTATCGGATACGTTAAAGGAGCGTTTGCAAAAGGAAAAAATTAATGCCTCTATAGCGGGGCGTTCCAAGCATATGTTCAGCATTTACCGTAAAATGCGCTCACAGAGCAAAACGCTGGACGAAATTCTCGATATTTTGGCGGTGCGCGTTATAGTTGATACAAAAGAGGACTGTTACAAGGTTCTCGGTCATGTTCACGATATTTATAAGCCGTTGGCCGGGCGGTTTAAGGATTATATCGCCATACCGAAATCCAACAACTATCAGTCTCTTCATACAACCGCGCTTGCGGGCGGCAAACCTTTCGAGGTTCAAATCCGTACGCAAGAAATGAATAAGGTTGCGGAATACGGTATTGCGGCGCATTGGAAATACAAACAGCGCAAGGGAGGCATTGTTGACCCTACAAGCGAAGAGGCGAAGTTTGCGTGGCTTAGGCAAATTATTGAATGGCAAATAGATATGTCCGACAACGGGGAATTTTTGGCTCAGTTAAAGGAACATCTCAACATTTTTAAGGATCACGTTTACTGTTTTACCCCAAAGGGGGATATTTACAGCCTGCTTAACGGTTCCACCCCTATTGATTTCGCTTATGCCGTGCATTCGGCAATAGGTAACAGGATGGTTGGCGCAAGGGTAAACGGCACAATAGTAAAGTTCGACTATACCCTGCAAAACACCGACCAGGTGGAGATTATAACAAGCAACAATTCCAAAGGCCCCAGTATGGATTGGCTTAAAATTGTTAAAACAACGCAGGCGCGCAACAAAATTAACCAATGGTTTCGAAAAGAAAATAAGGAAGAAAATATAATAAGCGGCAGGTATATGCTTGAAAGGGAAGCCGAACGAAAAAAAACCGATATTTACGAGCTTATAGCAAACAAAAAGTGGATGGAAGCCGTTTTAAACCGCTACGGCCTGCACGATTGGGACGCGATATGCGCCGCCGTTGGACACGGGGGAATTAAAGAGGGGCAGATAATAAACCGTCTGCTTGAAGAGCGCCAAAAAGAAGTGCGCGAGAAGGAATTTAGGGAACGTCCGCTTGAAGCCGTAATTAAAAAGAGCGAAAGCGCCGATAACGCGAATAAAAGCGGTATACTTGTGCAAGGCGTTTCGGATATGGCCGTTCGCATTTCAAAATGTTGCCGTCCTGTACCGGGGGATGAAATTGTTGCCTTTATTACAAGAGGCAGGGGCGTTACCGTTCACCGGGACGACTGTACAAACGTTATAGCCATGTCCGAATCCGAACGGGGGCGTTTACTTGAAGCGCAGTGGGGCGCAAAAACCGATGAATCTTATTATTTAACGGATATTAGGGTGCTTTGCCACGAAAGGCACAGCTTAATTACCGAAATTTCCAAGGCGCTGGCGGAGATGGAGCATATAAGGGTATTAAACTTTACCGCCAAAAACACGCTGCGCGATACGGTGGTTTTTATAACAATAGAAATTAAGCACAGAGAGCAGCTTGAAAAGGTAATTAACAGGCTTAACACTATTTCCGGCGTGTACGAGGTTTCAAGAACCTGTACTTAATATTTTAATGAAACGGGGAACTGATTTTGGAAAACGTTATAATGCCGGAGCATATAGCAATAATTATGGACGGCAACAGGCGCTGGGCAAAAAAAAGGCTTTTAAGCGTTGCGGCGGGGCACAAGGCGGGGGCGCAAACCCTGCGCAAACTTGTGGAAGCCGCAGATTTGCGCGGGCTTAAATATCTTACGGTTTACGCCTTTTCCACCGAAAACTGGACGCGGGATAAGGCGGAGGTTAAAAACCTTATGAACCTAATCCGCGCTTTTGTAAAAGAATATATTGAAGATACTGATAAAAACAACATAAGAATGCGCGTAATAGGCGACATATCCCAGTTTGAGGCGGACATTCGGGAAAAAATAGCGTTTCTTGAGGAAAGCACAAAAGCCAAAACAGGGCTTACGGTTATTTTGGCGCTTAATTACGGCGGGCGCGACGAAATTTCAAGGGTTTGCCTTGCGGTTTGTAACGATGTTCTTAAAGGAATAATAAATAAATCGGATATAAATGAGGAAACTCTTAAAAAATACATGGATACAAAAGATTTCCCGGACCCGGAGCTGATAATTAGAACCGCCGGGGAAAAAAGGTTAAGCAATTTTTTGCTTTGGCAGTCGGCATATTCGGAATTTTATTTTGACGATGCCCTGTGGCCGGATTACAATATACAAAAGTTAGAGGAAGCTGTGCGGGATTTTAACAAGCGCGGCAGACGCTTTGGCGGAAGGTGATATGGTTGTTAAAACGTGTACTTACATCTGTTATACTTCTTCCGGTATTTATCGCCCTAATTTTGCCGGGTGGTATTTTCTTACGGTTTGCGGTAATTGTTCTTTCGCTTATCGGGATGAATGAAGTTTACAAGGCGGTTTCAAAAAAAAATATGGGCGTTCATGTTATAGGGTATGTTTTTTGCATCATCTACAATTTATGTATTGAAGATGTTTTTGAACGCACTCTTTTTGTAATTACCTCGCTTTTTATTCTCTCACTTCTAATTTATCTTGTTATAAACCACAAAAAAGTTAATATTATAGACTGCGCGGTTACTATTTTCGGCTTTTATTACGTTCCGTTTTTGTTTTCCAACATATATTTGGTAAGGGGTTTTTCGCAAGCCCAAGGGCTGCATTTTGTGTGGCTAATTTTTATTTGCGCCTGGGCGTGTGATACCGGCGCTTATTTTGTTGGCTCAAATTTTGGCAAGCGTAAGCTAATGGAATCGTTAAGCCCGAATAAAACCGTGGAGGGCTCCGTTGGAGGCGTGATTTTTGCGTCGCTCGCGTCTTTTGTTTACGGAATTATACTGTGGAAGTTTTTTGGGCTTGAATATAAGTTAATTTGGTTTGTAACGCTTATAGGCGCTTTGGGTTCGGTTTTATCCCAGCTTGGGGATTTAACCGCGTCCGCAATTAAAAGATACACCGGTATTAAGGATTTTGGCTCGGTGCTTCCGGGGCACGGGGGTATAATAGACAGGTTCGATTCGGTTCTTTTTACCGCACCGGCGGTTTATTTGGCAATAAGGTTACTGTTTTATTATGTGTAAATAAAAGGAGTGGAAGTATGGCTCATGTTATCAGCGTTTTAGGCTCTACCGGTTCTATAGGTACGCAAACCCTGGAAGTTGCGGAAATGCTCGGTTTAAAAGTTGCGGCGCTTACGGCGAATACCGATACCGAGCGGTTAAAGGAGCAAATTTACAAATTTAAGCCTGAACTTGTTGCGGTTAAAAATGAAGAGGCGGCGTTTAATTTAAAAAAAGAAGGCGTTCCCTGCACCGTTTTGGAGGGTATGCCCGGAATACTTGAAGCCGCTAAAATAGAAGGCGCGGATACCGTGGTTAACGCGATAGTCAGCGGCGACGGGCTTCTGCCAACTTTAAAGGCAATAAAGCACGGTAAAAATGTAGCACTTGCCAACAAGGAAGCTCTGGTAACCGGCGGGGAGCTTGTTATGCGCTACGCCAAGGAGGGCGGCGTTAATATTTACCCTATAGACAGCGAGCATTCGGCAATTTTCCAGTGCCTTAACGGAAACGATATAAACGATGTGCGCACAATTTATCTTACCGCTTCCGGAGGGCCGTTTCGAACCTACACAAAGGAAATGCTTGAAAATGTTACGCCGGAAGATGCGCTTCGCCACCCAAACTGGGTTATGGGCAAAAAAATAACAATAGATTCGGCAACGATGATGAATAAAGGGTTTGAGGTAATAGAGGCAAAATGGCTTTTCGGCATTGAAACGGATAAAATTAAGGTTCTTATTCATCCGCAAAGCGTAATCCATTCAATGGTGGAGTTTTGCGACGGTTCCGTTATGGCGCAAATGGGCGTTCCGGATATGCGCGTGCCAATATCCTACGCGCTTACATACCCCAAGCGCGCGCCTAATTCTTTTCCGAAAGCGGATTTTTTTAAGCTTCGCGAACTTACGTTTGAAGAGCCGAACTTTGATATTTTTCCGTGCTTATCTTATGCGTATAACGCGATAAAAACCGGAGGCAGCTTGCCGAGTGTTTTAAATTACGCAAACGAAACGGCGGTTGGCGCGTTTTTGGAAGGCAAAATTAAATTTACGGATATCCCGCGTCTTATAAAGGATACAACAGACGCATATACTATTAAAGACAGCTATGGCATTAAGGATATATCGGAAGCGGAGGAATTCGCGAAGAAACGGGGAGAAATATTTTTAGAAAGGAATGATTAAATGCCTTTTTTTGTACCGCTTTTACTTACGCTTGTTATGATTTCGCTTATAGTGTTGGTTCACGAATTCGGCCATTATATAACCGCCGTTAAAAGCGGGATTTTGGTGGAAGAATTCGCAATGGGAATGGGGCCGAAAATTTGGAGCAAAAAAGTTGGCGACACTCTTTTTTCGCTACGTGTTTTTCCGCTTGGCGGGTTTTGCAAAATGCTCGGCGACGAGGGCGAGGACAGCGGCGAAACGGATTCGCGCGCGTTTTGCAACAAAAGCGTTTGGAAGCGGATTCTTGTTATTTCATCCGGCGCTCTTATGAATTTCGCGCTTGCGGTTGTGGTTTTAACTCTGTTGTATTTGTTTGACGGAACGTATCTGCCTGTTGCCGAATCCATAGTGGAAGGTTACCCCGCGCAGGAGGCGGGAATTATGCAGGGCGACCGTATAATTAAGCTGAACAACATAAAAATTAACACATATGAGGATTTTAACTTTTACATGCAGGATTTTTACGGTCAGCCAATAGAACTTACAATAAAGCGCGGCAAAGAAACCTTTACCGTTAACACGGAAACAAAAATTTATGAAGAGGACGGTTACAGGCGTTACATTTTCGGGTTTGTACGGCAGGAGAAAAAGGGTATTTTTGAAAGCGGCGAAGCGCAAAGCATAAGTATCGGCGAGGCGTTTCACGAAGGTATTTGCTCAATGGCGTTTTACGTAAAGGTTCCGCTTACTATGCTTGTTAAGGAAATTGCGAGCAGGCAATTATCAATTAACGATTTTTCCAGCATGGTCGGCGTCGTTTCAATTGTGGAGGATATTGTTGAAACTCCCTCCGAAACGCCGGATGTAAATGTTTTTTGGGATATTGTTGCCCGTATGGCAAGGTTTTTGGGGATTATAACAACAAGCGTGGGTTTGGTAAATTTATTTCCGCTTCCGGCTTTAGACGGCGGGCGTTTGATATTTTTGTTTTACGAGGCGATATTTAAAAGAAGGGTTGCGCCGTCGAAGGAAGCTGTTGTACACGCAATAGGGCTTTTCGCGCTTCTGGCTTTCGGCGCGGCGGTAATTATAAACGAGCTGTTTTTATACTACATTTAGCGATTGCCGAAAAACTTGTACAATGCGTACAACCAATTTTTCGGCGATGCTTAGAAAATGAGGAATACTTTTTATGAGCAAGCAGAAGAACATCCGCAATTTTTGTATAATAGCGCATATAGACCACGGCAAATCTACCCTTGCCGACAGGCTGATTCAAAAATGCGGGCTGATGACCGAACGTGAAATGACCGAACAGGTACTTGATAATATGGATTTGGAACGCGAACGCGGCATTACCATAAAAGCGCAGGCCGTACGGCTTGTGCATAAGGACAAAAACGGAGAGGAATACATTTTAAATTTAATAGATACACCCGGACACGTGGATTTTAATTATGAGGTATCGCGCTCGTTGGCGGCTTGCGAGGGCGCGGTGCTTGTTGTTGACGCAACTCAGGGCGTGGAAGCGCAAACGCTTGCCAACGTATACCTTGCCATAGACAATTCCCTGGAGGTTGTGCCGGTAATTAATAAAATAGACCTGCCCGGCGCGGTGCCGGAAATGGCAATACGCGAAATTGAGGAATATATAGGGCTTGAAGCTTCCGAAGCGCCCCTTATTTCCGCCAAAAACGATATTAATATAGACGCGGTTTTTGAAAAAATTTTAACCGGCATACCAGCGCCTGCGGGAGATGAGAACGCGCCTTTAAAGGCTCTTATTTTCGACAGCGTTTACGACGCGTACAGGGGCGTAATTGTATTTATCCGCGTTTTAGACGGAAAGGTTAAAAAGGGCGACCGCGTTCTTTTTATGGCAACCGAAAAGGATTTTGAGATTGTGGAAACCGGGTTTTTTGCGCCGGGTAAGTTTGTGCCCTCGCAGGAATTATCTGCGGGCGAAGTGGGTTATATTACCGCAAGCATAAAAAACGTGCGCGATACAAGAATTGGCGATACGGTTACGGAATATGAAAACCCCACAAAAGAACCATTCCCCGGTTACAAAAAGGTTAACCCAATGGTGTACTGCGCAATTTTTCCCGCCGACGGCTCGCGTTACGACGATTTGCGCGACGCAATTGAAAAGCTGAAATTAAACGACGCGGCGTTGCAGTTTGAACCGGAAAATTCCGTGGCGCTGGGTTTTGGCTTCCGTTGCGGTTTTCTTGGGCTTTTGCATTTGGAAATAATACAGGAGCGTTTATCGCGCGAATTTAATTTGGATTTGGTTACAACCGCGCCAAGCGTTATATATAAAATTTATTTAACCGACGGCGATTTATTGGAATTAACCAACCCCAACGACATGCCCGACCCCACGAAAATAAGTAAAATGGAAGAGCCGATAGTTAAAGCGGAAATAATACTGCCCACGGAGCATATAGGCAAAATTATGGAATTGTGCCAGGAACGCCGGGGGGATTATATCGGCATGGAATACTTGGAGCAAACAAGGGCAATTTTAAAATACGAACTGCCGCTTAACGAAATTATTTACGACTTTTTTGACGCGCTAAAATCCCGCAGCCGGGGCTACGCTTCGTTTGATTATGAGCTTTCCGGCTACAAAGAATCCGACCTTGTTAAGCTGGATATTTTGGTTAACCACGAACCGGTGGACGCGCTTTCTTTTATTGTGCACCGAAGCGTGGCATACGAGCGCGGGCGCAAAATTGCGGAAAAGCTGAAAAAAGAAATTCCGAGGCATTTGTTTGAAGTGCCGATACAGGCGCAGGCGGGCAACAAAATAATTGCCCGCGAAACGGTAAGCGCCGTACGCAAGGATGTTTTGGCAAAATGCTACGGCGGTGATATTACACGCAAAAAGAAGCTTCTGGAAAAGCAAAAGGAAGGAAAGAAGCGCATGAGGCTAATTGGCAGCGTGGAGGTTCCGCAGTCCGCGTTTATGAGTGTGCTGAAGCTTTCGGATGAGTAAAGGGCAAAATTGCTGTGATTGCTAACGCAGTAGTTAAACTTGTAACCGTGATAAGGGATGTGTATGAAAATGAGCGGTAACAATATTTTCGATTTTGGCGGCGCAACCGCGATTATAAAAGACGCAATTGTACGTTCGCGTTATCAGGCGGCTAAATTGGTAAATAAAGAACTGCTTGGCTTGTATTTTGCTGTTGGTAAGTATGTTTCCGAAAACTCGCGTATAGGCGTTTGGGGTAGAGGTGCCATAAAGCAATTATCCGAATTGCTGCAACGCGAATTGCCGGACTTCGTGGGTTCGGAGAAGTTTCATTAAAGAAAATGCGCTTATTTTATGAAGCGTGGCATCCTGTTTTTGTAAATTTTTCAAATCGTCAGTCATTAACTGACGATTTGAAAAAGTACGAAATTGAAAATCGTCAGTTTGTGGATAAAGATTTTAATATTACCGCAAAAACAGAAACTTCACTTGATTTAGGTTTTTTATCGCGTTGTATAGTTAATTTTTCCTCGCCCGGTTTTCCTGTGGATGTATTTTTTAATATTGGATTTACCCATCACTCTGAGATATTGGCAAAAGAAAAATCTCTTGACGGCAGACTGTTTTACATTGCTCGTTGCGCTTATGAATTTTGGACGGTCGATACATTAAAATCTTACCTTCGCGGTAGTTTATACTCAAATGCCGGAACTATTCCAAAAAATTTTGCTTTGTTGGCAATCAATACCGCATAGTTGTGGACGAAAAGGAATACTTTATTGATCTTCTGTTTTTTAACCGCGAACTTCATTGCCTTGTCGCTGTGGAGTTAAAGCGCGGGGAATTTAAACCGTCACAATTGGGACAGCTATTCTTCTATCTTTCCGCGCTTGACGAGTATGTGCGCCAACCTGACGAAGCTCCGTCCATTGGCATAATACTTTGCAAGGAAGCAAGCCGTAATACGGTAGAGTTTGCCGTGCGTGACTATACCAAACCAATGGGTGTTGCGACATATAGGACGAGAAATGAAATGCCAAAAACATGGCAAAAAGCCTTGCCGGACGCGCAGGATATTATAAAATTGCTTGATAGTTCGCCCGATGAGTAAAAAGTGAAAAGTATGAAATGAAGATATATGAAAAAAATACTGAAATTCGCCCTATTTTCCCTATCCTTTAGGCTTTTTCAATCGAAAATCAGCTAATTAATAAATTTTATGGGAGGGCTATGTGTGATACGTCATATAACAACCTTAACCGTGCCTAATGCTACGGCGGAACAGTTTTATGATTTTATGAGTAACCCCGTAAGTGAACGTTATCACGCTTGGTGGCCGGAAGAACACTTGGCGTTTTTCCTCACAAAACCCGGAGAATCAAACCATTTGAGGGACGAAGTTTATTATGACGAATATTTGGGAAAGAGCCGAAGGTTGAAGTTCTTCGCGGTTGTTGTTGCCGCAAACCGCCCGTACCATGTAGCGTGGCAAATGAAAATGGCCGGTGTTCGCTTACCCGCCGTTTTAAGCGTTAAGTTTACCGATACATCGGAAGGATTGGAAATAAATCATGAACTGCGGATTGGATTTGGCGGAGCCGGAAAAATTCTTGACCCATTTATCAGGCTTTACTTTACAAAATCATACGCGTCCGCACTTGAAAAGCATTGTCTTGAAGAATGGCCGCGATTGGCGGCGTACCTTGCGGGATAACCTGATAAACGAAGCGATACCATTAAGCTGTTTGCAAAAATAAAGGAGGCAATGCACAGGAGCGCGCCGCGGATTTAAACGCCCTTGTCGCGGACGATGAAGTAAAAATGATACTATTTGGCGGCGGGTGGGGCGCGGTTGAAATTTTGCCGTTTATCGACTACGAAAATATTCGGCGCAACCCCAAGCTCTTTAGCAGTTACAGCGACGCCACTTCAATACTGAACGCTGTTTATTCGCAAACCGGGTTGGTTACGTACTACGGTATCGCCGTCGGCGAATTTTATGATTTAAGGCTTTATACTTACAGACAATTTCAATCGCACTTTTTGGAAGGGTACGGAGCAAAGCGTTTTGAGAGCGACAGCGAATGGAAAATAATTCGCGAAGGATGCGGCGAAGGAACGCTGATAGGCGGTTACACCTCAATTTTTGCTTTGATGTTGACAAATGAATATTTTGCGTACAACAAAGACAAAAAGTACATACTGTTTCTTGAAGACCACGAGCGTTTCAGCGGCGTTGGGGCGGTAGCCACATACCTTGCCTTTATTAGCCAAAGCGCTTTTATGCGCAGCGTTACCGCGTTGATATTCGGTCACTTTTCGGTAAATGTGCCGCCGGATTTGCTTCGCGTTTTGCAGCGTTTCGGGGAAAGGCACAATATCCCCGTTGTTTACACCGATGACTTTGGGCACGGCAACCGGCACGCCGTTTTACCAATCGGCGTAAACGCGGAGCTTAATACCTCGAATGATAAGGCGGCATTTAATTTTCCGCAACCGCCGCTATCAGAAAAATCATAGCTGCGTTTCCGTAAATGGTATTTTCGTTGGTGGTGTACTCGCCGTCGCTGTCTAAATAGCATTTGCCGTCAAATTTGGATAAATGCCTGTTGTCGTAAATATTGGAGCCTTCCGTAAAGTATCCGGCCGGTATTTTGTACGGGTCTAACCTTTTATCCGAAGAATAGATTCCGCTGAATATATTTTCTACGCTGTTTTCCCCAATTCCCGAAACATATGAAAACGACAGCGGGTTAATTCCAAGCAAATAATTTGCTGTCGTTGCCGCGTTAAGCTCAGGGCTTTTTGAAACACCGGCGGGGATATTTCTTGTGCCGGTTATTTTGTTGCCAAGAATACTTGTCAGTGCGTTTTGCGCAATCATTTTGTTCGAACCCCACCAATAACCCCACGCCGGGTAGGATGTTCCCCAATTATCCATGCTTAAATAGTTTTTTTGCCACGCCAAAAACTTCTCAAATGTCTTTGATATTACCGGGTTGGGCGTTTTGTTTTCGTACAGATAATGCACAAACCCTAAAAACGCCTGCCCGCCGTGGCTGTAACCTACGCTTTGGTTATAATTAAAGCAGTTCAGCACGTTTTTATCATCAAGGTTTTTTACAATATATGAACTGTACGCGTCGTAATTGCCGCCGGAAACTTTTACCGCGCGGTATAACGCGCCCGCCGCCCAAAATTTTTCATTCGCAAGTTCCGCGTCGTTAAATGTATAAGTTCTGTTTGCCGCGCCGATGCTTTTATTCATTGAATTTTTGGGGTTTTCAAGCCATTTCCACGCGCGTTTGGAAACCTCAAGGCATTCGTGGGCAAAACTCTCATAAGCGGGAATATCCTTATACACAAGGTAGGCGTGCGCAAATATCGCCGCTGCGCTTGCGGTTGCAAGGTGGGAACGCAAATCGCGTTTATTTTCCGCAGAGTTATGGTCGTCCTGCCTTGTTAAAGTATCTTCTATATAAATGGTATTGCCGTCATAATTAGCCGCAAGGTAAAACGAACCGTCCTTTGAGGCGTGTTCGAACTTCAGCAGCATATCAAGTTCCCATTTAATTTCACTCAAAAAGCCGGGCGCGTTTACATACTGAGCTGACGCCTTATCCGTTTCCGGAATTTCAATTTGCAAGAGGTTAAATGCCTCCGGGTAAAGCTCGTAGGCGAAAAGCAAATCCGAAAGAGCGCCCGCCGCCGGAGAAACGTATTTGCCGTAATCGCCCGCGTCGTACCAGCCGCCGGAAATATCAAAAGTTACCGCCTTGGGGTTATTGCGATCCGACCATTTTTTTACCGACACATCCTTCGGGTGAAGGTTTTCCCTTGCGAAATCCCCCGCGTATTTGGCGTCAATATTAATACCCTGACGCTGAAAATAATAATACTTCACAAGGTTTTCAAGTAAATTCTGATACGGGTTTTTCTCTATTTTAAACTTATATGATTCAATTTCGGTTACGTTTAACCCTTCATAAATATCCCTCGGTGAAAGCCGCGTTTTATCCAAATTGGCGTCCGGAATGCGGATAAAGTATTCGCCTTCGGTTTTAACCTCGCTGAAATCAAATATGTGAACTCTTTCTCCGGAAACGGGATCGTTCGTAAAATCTCCCAAAACAGCGCTGAAAACCGTTTTTTTATCTGCGGCGTTTACAACCTCAGCGGTTTTTCCGGTTAAGGAACCGAATTTGGCGAAATAACTGATGTATGCGGTTTTCGCGCCGTCCGCCTTGTAACCGGCTTGGTTTACCTTTACTATAGGAAACTGCCGTTCGTCGTCGGCAGATGCAATATTTACGTTTCGAAACTCCAAAGGAGAGCCGGAACTTACGCCGCTAACCATTATTACCCAAAAATCGTCCAAGCTAAAGCCGCTGTCGCTGTTTTCGTCCACAACGTTCTTTATGCGAAGCGAAAAGGATTTCCACTGCGTAGGCGCGGTTAATTTCGTGCCTGCCGTTTTTTCATTCCAATTTATTGTTACTTCCTTGCCGTGCCTTTTGGATTTAAGCCCTATTGAGAAATTTTTGGCGTCCTCCCCAGTGCTTCGCACTTCAAAATTAAGAAAACCGTTTTCGTAATAGTCCCTTAACGAAAGAGTTGTCCAATTAAGGTTGGGCGTAATGTTTTCCCCGCTCCAGCTTTGCGTTGTCCAAACGCCGTTTGGGTTTTCGGCCAAAATAGTTTGAAGCTGCAGGGCAGGGGTTTCGCTAACGCTTGCGGCCTGCGCTACGTCGGGTATATTCGGGATAATTAACGAGAAAGTTAGTGCGGCGCATAGAATTTTGTATAATTTCGGCATAATGTTCCTCCTTTAGATGCAAGACCGGAAGCGTAGCGTTTTTCCTCGCGGCCGGGCATTTCCGTTCATGGTTACTTTAAGTGTAATTGTACAGTTTTCAAACGGAATGTCAAATAAAATTGCCTTTTTGCGGCGCTTCACAAATTAAAGTAAAACTTGCCGGGCGTGGTTTATTTTCCGTTTTAAATGCAGACAATGTAAGTGTAAACTTGTATCGACATACTAATATAATTATAGAAAGCGAAACGGGTGTGGTTGTTATTAAAATATACACTAAAAAGTTTGCGGCGCAGCTTATAGAGTGGGCACGGAGCTTGAATATTTTTTACGAAACAGTTCAAAACGGCGAAGATTATTATTGTATAGCTGAGACGGAAAATTTAAATGAGCTTGCGAATTTTTTTACGCAGCTTGCCGCAATAAATAACGCCGCGCTGAAAAACCAGGCGGCGCTTCGTGACGCGGTAATAAAGGGTATGAGCAGCTATAAAAACATAATTTCAGCGCAGCTTGCCGAATACTTCGAAAACTCGTCTCATATGAGTTTGGAAGGATTTTTGCATTTCCGGCTGTGGGAATATTCGTACAAAATTGACTTGCTCCTTTACGCGTACATGAAAAAGGAACTTAAATTGTACGGCTACATTTAACGCTTTGTTAAACCACTGCGCTTAAATCAATATACTTGTGCCCGAATTCTTCAATAAATTCTTTCCTTCCCTTTAAGTTTTCACCAAGCAGGAGCTCAAATGTCTCCTGCGTTTTTTTTATGTCGCCCGGCTGCACTAAAATAAGGCGGCGTGTATCCGGGCACATTGTTGTTTGCCACATCATATCGGGTTCGTTTTCCCCAAGCCCCTTCGAGCGCTGGATTTTGAACTTTTTATCAAGCCTTGCGGTAATTTGGTTTTTCTCCGCGTCGGTGTACGCGAAATATGTTTTTTTGCCGGATGTTATTTCATACAGCGGCGATTCCGCTATATAAACCTTTTTTTCATTTATCAGCGTCGGCGTCAGAGAGTAGAGCATTGCCAATATCTGTGCGCGGATATGAAACCCGTCCACGTCCGCGTCGGTGCAGATTATAATTTTGCTCCACCTAAGCTGGGTTATATCAAACGAAGACAAATCCTTGTTGTGCTTGGTTTTTATCTCCACACCGCAACCCAAAACGCGCAAGAGGTCTACAATAATGTCGTTATTGAATATTTTTTCGTAGTCCGCTTTAAGGCAGTTTAAAATTTTGCCGCGCACCGGCATTATTGCCTGAAACTCCGCGTCGCGCCCAAGCTTGCACGCGCCAAGAGCGGAATCCCCCTCCACTATATAAATTTCCCGTTTTTCAATATCCTTGCTGCGGCAGTTAACAAACTTTTCAACTCTGTTGGATAAATCTATGCTTCCCGTAAGTTTTTTCTTCATGCTTAAACGGGTTTTTTCCGCTCCTTCGCGGCTTCGTTTATTTATTATTACCTGCCCGGCAATTTTATCAGCTTCCGCTTTGTTTTCCGCAAAATAAACCTCAAGCTGCTTTTTCAAAAATTCCGTCATTGAATCCTGCACAAATTTATTTGTAATAGATTTTTTTGTCTGGTTTTCAAAGCTTACCAAAGAGGAAAACGAGTTCGAAATTAAAACCAAGCTATCCGCGATATCGGCGAAGGTTATCTTTTTCTCGTCCTTTTTATACGCGCCTACGGATTTCAAATAATTATCCGCCGCGTAGGTAAAGGCAAGTTTTACCGCCTTATCCGGAGAGCCGCCGTACTCCAAAAAACTGGAGTTGTGGTAATACTCCGTAACATTTACCTCGTTGTTAAAGCAAAACGCAATTTCGTATTTTACCTTGTATTCGGGCTTGTCGTCCCTGTCGCGTCCGCGTGCTTCGTTGCGCAAAAACACGGGGTTTGTAAAGTTCGATTCCGCGTTTAATTCCTTTATATAATCCTTTATGCCGTCCTCGTAGCAAAACGTAAAATTCTCGCCGCTTTCCTCGTCGTAAAGCTCGAACAAAACACCGGCGTTTATTATCGACTGCCTTTTAAGCGTTTCAAGGTAAAACGAAAGAGGAACGTTAATATCCGTAAAAACTTCCAAATCCGGCTTCCAATAAATTGTGGAGCCGGTTGATTTTACTTCCGTAGGTTCCTTTTTTAAGCCGCCAATATTTTCGCCCTTTTCAAAATGCAGGCTGAATTTGAAGCCGCCGTAATAAATGGTGGCATCCATAAATTGCGATGAATACTGCGTGGAGCAAAGCCCAAGCCCGTTTAACCCAAGGCTGAACGAATAATTTTCGCTGTCGTTATTGTCGAACTTTCCGCCCGCGTATAATTCGCAAAAAATAAGTTCCCAGTTGTACTTCCCCTCGCGTTCGTTGTACTCAACGGGAATGCCGCCGGCGTAATCCCGCACTTTTATGGAATTGTCGCGGTAGCGGGTAATTTCAATTTTTTTGCCGCGCCCCTCGCGCGCTTCGTCTATGGAGTTGGAAAGCACCTCGAATATGGAATGCTGGCAGCCCTCAAGCCCGTCCGAGCCGAAAATAACTGACGGGCGTTTACGCACTCTGTCCGCGCCTTTAAGTGATGTAATGGCTTCGCTTGTATGGTTCGCTTTTTTTGTCATAATGTTCAATCCTTTATCTCGCTTAACTGATTTATTCCTCCTCTTTCGTGATAATATACCCTTATTTGCTCCCAAAAGTCAATTTTTTGTTCATGAAGCGGATTATGCCGGTGAATTGTAAGCGTTGCCATTATCCATGTTATCTGTTAAAATTATTTCACGGGGGGGGAGCCAAGCAAAAATTTTTTACACCGCACGGTACTTGATTGGGAGGAAGAATAAAACAATGAATTCAATGAAAAAATATCTGTTTAAAACGGCTAATATATTGGGGTTTATGGTAGGCTACGCCTTAAACGCCGTAATACTTCTTGTTTGCGCATACGCGGTGTATTACGCCGCAACGAACGCTTTCAGCGCGGGCGAGGAATTTACGCGCAATTCCGACGCGGAAAAGGAATTTGCCGAGGTTACGGTTGAAATTGAAAATGAAACGTCCCTTGCGGATATGGCGCAAATTTTAGAGGAAAAAGGCTTGGTTTACAACGCCTATATATACCAATTTGAAAATTTCCTGAAGGGCTACAGGGATCCTTATAACGCGGGCACATACACACTTAACACACAGATGGATACAACCGAAATAAATTCAACCCTGCGGGAGGTAATTGTGCCAAGTACGGACCGCAAAATAACCATTCAGGAAGGGCGAAGCGTAAAGGAAATTGCGGCGTATCTTGAAAGCGAGGGCATTGTTAAAGCCGAGGATTTTATCCAAACCTGCGAACACGGCGATTTTAAATACGATTTTTTGCGCGATGTTCCCTACCGCACAAACAGGCTGGAGGGCTATCTTTTCCCGGATACGTACTTTGTTTCCGAGCACGCAACGTCTTCCGAAATAATAGATAAGATGCTTTACCGTTTCCAGCAGATGTACGACGCCGAAAGCGCAACGCGTGCTATGGAACTTGGTCTTTCAATGGACGAGACGATAATTATCGCCTCAATTATAGAAAAGGAAATTAAGCGCGAAGAGGAAAGGGCGCTTGCGTCCTCCGTTATTTTTAACCGGCTTAATACGGATATGAAGCTGCAAATGTGCTCTACAATTTTATATGTTTTGGAAAAGCGCAAGGAAAGGCTTTTGGATGAGGATTTGGAAATAGAATCGCCGTACAATACATATAAAAACGCGGGGCTTCCCATAGGGCCTATAGGAAACCCCGGTAAAGCTTGTATAGACGCGGCGCTTAACCCGCAGGAAACGGACTATTTGTATTTCGTCGTTAAAAACGAAGAAACCGGAGAACACGTTTTTACCGCGGACTATAACGAATTTACAGACGCAAAAGTGCTGTACAATCAAAAATACTAAGTTTCGGAGTTGCCTTTATGGGGATTGTAGACGGCGGTGTTGTTAAATATATATCGAATGTTATACCGGAATTCGGCGGTGCGCTTGGGGAAATTTACGAGCAGGCGTTAAAGGACAAAATGCCCGTAATACCTCCGGAGGCGGCGCGGTTTTTGGCGGTAATACTGTCTTTGGCAAAACCGAAAAATGTGCTTGAAATAGGCTGCGCCGTTGGGTTTTCGGCGGGTATTTTCGCGAAATATCTGCCCGATGGCGGGCATATTACAACAATAGACCGCTACGATTTTATGATAACCGAGGCAAAGAAGAATTTCAAAAAGCTTGGAATTGAGGATAAGGTTACGCTTATTGAAGGCGAAGCGCTTGCGGTTTTAAAAACCCTAAACGAATCTTACGATTTTATTTTTATGGACGCGGCAAAAGGGCAGTATATTAATATGCTCCCGTTTTGTTTGCGTCTTTTAAATTTGGGCGGAATTCTGCTTGCGGACGACATTTTCCAAAACGGCGACATTATAAAAGATAGGCTTGCGGTAAAACGGCGGCAGCGCACAATCCATACCCGAATGCGGGCTTTTCTTGAAGAGGTTTGCGCGGCAAAGGAATTAGAGGTTAGCATAATCCCCATTGGCGACGGAATGGTTTTGGCGCATAAGGTTGCCGAATGCCGAAATTCTGAATTGGAGAGGTAATGAATTAATGAATAATAACAGTAACAATCCTAAACCGGAGTTACTCGCTCCGGCGGGCGATATGGAAAAACTGATTGCGGCGTGCGAATACGGCGCGGACGCGGTATACATTGGCGGCGGCAACTACAATTTGCGCGCCGGCGCAAAAAACTTCGGCGCGGACGAAACGGCGCAGGCGGCGGCATACGCGCACAAAAGGGGAGTAAAAGTATACGCGGCGGTAAATATTTTTGCGCATAACGAAGATTTAGGCGGCATGGTGGAGTATTTTACCGCGATAAAACACGCCGGTATAGACGCGCTTATAATTTCAGACCCAGGCGTTTTCGATTTGGCAAGGAAAACGCTGCCGGATACGGATATACACATAAGCACTCAGGCAAATAATACGAATTACGCGGGCGTTTTGTTTTGGGGAAAGAGGGGCGCAAAAAGGGCGGTTTTGGCAAGGGAGTTAAGCTTTAACGAGATAGCGCAAATAAGTGAAAAAACCGCCGGTAAGGTTGAGCTGGAGGTGTTTGTTCACGGGGCAATGTGCGTATCGTATTCGGGCAGATGCCTGCTGAGTAATTATCTGAACGAGCGGGATTCCAACCGGGGAATGTGTTCGCAGCCGTGCAGATGGAAGTACGCGTTAAGCGAAAAATCAAGAGAAGGGGAATTCTTTCAGGTTGAGGAGGACAGCCGCGGAACATATATCCTAAACTCCAAGGATTTATGTATGATTGAATACATTCCGGAGCTAATAAAAAGCGGGGCGGTAAGCTTTAAAATTGAAGGGCGCAACAAAACGCCGTATTATGTGGCGGCGGTAACAAAGGCTTACCGGGAAGCGATAGACGATTATTTTGAAAGCCCGGAAAAATACTTAGCCCGCAAAAATTATTATATGGATGAAATTTTAAAGGTAAGTAACCGTGAGTTTACAACGGGGTTTTATTTTACGAAGCCGGACGGAAGCGCCCAAATTTACTGCGGGGATTCCTACGTTAGAACCTACGATTTTATAGGAGTGGTTTTGGGATACGACGAAAAAACGGGGCTTGCGAAAATTGAACAGCGAAACAAATTTTCCGTTGGGGATACTGCTGAATTTTTAACCCCTAAGGGCGGCGGCGCAAGCGCCTTAATAAGCGAAATGTATAATGAAAACATGGAAAGTATTTTGTCCGCTCCGCACCCGAAGCAAATTGTGTATGTTAAAACGGGTTTACCGGTAAAGGCGTTGGATTTTATGCGTAAGCGGATGCTTTAGATTGTAAGCATCATAGGAGGTCTATCATATGGAAAAAATTAATGTAAGATTATGGCGTAAAGAAGATTTTGACAAGAAATATCAAGAAGAGTGTGAAAATGGAATAGAGAAATGGGGGATTAAAGCTGATAATCAAGACTTTAAAAATATTGTGATAAAATGGTTAAGCGACAATAACTTGCTAAACAAGAAGATAATTGATTTTGCGTGTGGAAAAGCTCATTATGCTACATGGTTTTGCAAGTTAGGTTGCAAATATCATGGTCTTGATATATCACCGACGGCGGTACAGATAGCAAAAGATAATTTAAAAAATTATTCCAGTGCAGTTATTTTCGAACTTAATATTGTTGATGATGTGAATGTGATAAATGAGAAATATGATGCGGCTTTTGATGCATATGGATTTTATTTGCTACAAAAAGATGATAGGCGAAAATATTTAAAAAATGCTTATGCATGTTTACGAAATGGTGCTCCAATGTTATTCATAGGTCTGGATTTTTTAGAAAATGGAGATTCAAGTGAAGCTTATAAAACGGAAATAGAGACAGCAGGATTCAATGTAGAAAAAATAGATGAATATATCTACGAATCATTCGATAGAATATTCTATGTGCGAAAACCATTAAATGCAGATTAAAATTTTTTCTTCCTTACGCCTTATTCCCCCAAGACGTAAAAAAAACGGATACTTCTCGTATCCGTTTTTTTTACGCAATCTCCGTTTGCCGCCAATACTTAATATTACCGGCTTTCTCACTG
Organism: Clostridiales bacterium; assembly: GCA_031271295.1. GTDB lineage: Bacteria > Bacillota > Clostridia > Lachnospirales > WQUN01 > JAISVZ01. The sequence goes on from JAISVZ010000097.1 coordinate 20,059, forward strand.
CTTCGTTACCCCCTGTGCGTTCGCGCCGGGGTAGTTTGCTTTTTTAAATAAGGCCGATTGCGGCGCTGCCGCTTCCGGTTAAAACTCCAATTGCGGTTAGCATTCCTCCAACTGTGTTGTAAGCCAAAATCAGCCGTCCGCCTTGCGCAACCGGGTAATTTATACCGTTTGCCGCGCCGTACATTAGTGTTCCCAAATTTATGCTTGACGCTTGCGGCTGCATCGCTATTACGGACGATGCTATCGGGTCAAACGAATTTGAACCGGGAGCCGCGTAATACAATTGCGCGTTTACCGTTATAGGCGAAGCCGAAATAGCGCCTCCAATTTCCGCGGTATAGTTTGCCGCCAAAGAATCCACAGTGGCGTCGCGGGCAAGCGTGGTTGTATACGCGCTGTCGGTGGCCGAAAGCGTAAACGAAGCCCCCAGCACATTTATTCCGCTTCCGGCGCTTCCGCTGCCGATATAGGATGCGGTTCCCGCAGCTCCGGCGGCCGCAACCGCCAAACTTACCTGTGTTGTGCCGGAATTCAAATATATAGCGGACGGTCCGGCAGGTCCGGTCGGGCCGGTGGCGGCTCCGGGGTTAGGCGGTATTCTATCCATAAAATATACTAAATCCGGTGCCATTGTAACGGCGTTTGGACTGGTATAGAATTCTATTACTAAACCGCTGACGATTTCAGTGTTTGTAAGTGGTATCACATAGTCCGTTGTGTTGCTTGAGGCGTCATAGGTTCCGGATACCGCGGTTGTATCTCCGGTTTTTATCGCCCATAATTTCTCTGTGGTATCGCCCGCAAAAATATAGTTCGCTTCGGTTCCCGCTACGTATTTGCTAACCAAATGCGTAAAATCTATTACGGAATAACTCGGCCCCGTGCCTCCCGGCGCTCCTGTTACCGGTGTGCTACTTACAACGTAGGTTTTTCCGTTCGGAGCCAGTATAAATTCGCCCATTTGATAACCGGACGAATCCGCTTCGTTATACGTTACCGCCACCGGGATGCTGCTGAGGTTTACCGTATCCTGTGTTATTGCAGCGTTAACCGTTCCGTTTGCGGAGGCGAGAACTAAATCGCTTCCTATTTTTATTCCGGTGGAACCCGTTGTGCCGTTTACCGTAAACAGAGTTGTTCCCGTATCAAACGTGCCGGTTGCGCCTGTGGGACCGGCAATAACGGAATAATCGGGACTGCCGAGCGAAACGTATCCTGTTGCGCCGGATGTTCCGGGCATTCCGGATGCGCCGGATATACCAATCATATACGGATTGCCGTCCGCGCCAACTACAAGCTGTTTAGGCAAATACTCCGCTCCGTCCACATAGTCCGAGGCTACGGCTATTGAACCAAGAGACACTATAACCGAACCCGGCGTTACAACCGCGTTTACCGTTCCGTTTGTGGAGGTAAATGTTACATTGCTGCCGTAGGTTAGCGGAACCGAGCCGGATGTGCCGTTTACCGTAAATAATGCCGTGCCGGTTGCAAAGGCTCCTGTGGGGCCTGTGGAACCTGTTGCTCCTGTGGAACCAGTTGCGCCGGTAGCACCTGTTGCACCTGTAGAGCCTGTTGCCCCGGTACTTCCTGTAGCACCGGTTGCGCCGGTAGAGCCAGTACTTCCGGTTGCACCTGTAGAACCAGTTTCGCCTGTGGAGCCTGTTGCCCCGGTACTTCCTGTAGCACCGGTTGCTCCGGTACTTCCAGTTGAGCCTGTAGCTCCAGTTGAACCCGTTGCGCCAGTACTTCCTGTAGTACCGGTTTCGCCTGTTGCGCCAGTACTTCCAGTTGCTCCGGTTGCTCCTGTAGCACCGGTTTCGCCTGTGGAGCCTGTTGCTCCGGTATTTCCAGTTGCTCCTGTAGCTCCGGTTTCGCCGGTAGCGCCAGTTGAACCGGTAGCGCCTGTTGAACCAGTAGCACCCGTTTCACCCGCGCCGGTAGCGCCAGTAGGACCAGTTTCTCCAGTAACGCCCGTTGAACCTGTAGCACCAGTAGCGCCAGTTTCGCCCGCACCGGTTGGACCAGTAGGACCGGTTTCTCCAGTAGCGCCCGTTGAACCTGTAGCACCAGTAGCGCCAGTTTCGCCCGCACCGGTTGGGCCAGTAGGACCGGTTTCTCCGGTAGCACCAGTTTCACCCGCACCGGTTGGACCAGTAGGACCGGTTTCTCCGGTAGCGCCTGTTGAACCGGTAGCACCCGTATCACCCGCGCCCGTCGGGCCAGTAGGACCGGTTTCTCCGGTAGCACCAGTTGCCCCCGTAGCGCCAGTTTCGCCCGCACCGGTAGCACCAGTAGGACCGGTTTCTCCGGTAGCGCCTGTTGAACCGGTAGCACCAGTTTCACCCGCACCGGTTGGACCTGTAGGACCAGTTTCACCGGTAGCACCAGTTGCCCCCGTAGCGCCAGTTTCGCCCGCACCGGTAGCACCAGTAGGACCGGTTTCGCCGGTAGCGCCCGTTGAACCGGTAGCACCAGTTTCACCCGCACCGGTTGGACCTGTAGGACCAGTTTCACCCGCACCGGTTGGACCAGTAGGACCGGTTTCGCCCGTAGCACCCGTTGCCCCCGTAGCACCAGTTTCGCCCGCTCCCGTTGGACCCGTAGCACCGGTCTCGCCGGTAGCGCCGGTTGCACCAGTAGCACCAGTTTCGCCTGCACCAGTCGGACCAGTAGGACCAGTTTCTCCAGTAGCACCCGTAGCGCCAGTTTCGCCCGTGGCGCCAGTCGAACCAGTCGGACCAGTTTCCCCCACACCGGTAGGACCAGTAGGACCGGTTTCGCCGGTAGCGCCCGGTGAGCCTGTAGGACCAGTTTCGCCTACACCAGTAGGACCAGTAGGACCGGTTTCTCCGGTAGCGCCCGTTGAGCCTGTAGCGCCAGTTTCACCCGCTCCCGTTGGACCAGTAGGACCGATTTCGCCTGTAGCACCCGTTGAGCCTGTAGCGCCAGTTTCACCCGCTCCCGTTGGACCAGTAGGACCGGTATTGCCGATAGCGCCTGTTGGACCTGTAGCACCAGTTTCCCCTGCACCGGTAGGACCAGTAGGACCGGTTTCTCCGGTAGCGCCCGTTGAACCCGTAGCGCCGGTTTCACCCGCGCCGGTTGCACCAGTAGGACCGGTTTCTCCGGCAGCGCCCGTAGCACCGGTAGCACCGGTAGCCCCGGCAACCCCGGCAGTTCCCGTAGCGCCGGAAGCGTTCGCGCCCGAAAGCGCGGTATAATTTGCTCCGGGAGTGCCGGGAGTACCCGCCGGACTGTCTTGGTCAACAATATACAACACACCGTTATAATATACTAACTGACCTGATGCGTAATTAACTGCCTGAGCCGGGTTATAAACCGCCGTGGACATCCTTCCGGACGGGCCCGCAATTGGAACATAGTCCGGCGATGTGTCGGGAAGGCCGGTGGGGCTGTCGGTTGTTACAACGTAAACCATGCCGTTCGAGGTAACAACTTGCCCTGCCTTGTAGGTGGAAGATTGGCCGAAGTTAAACGGAATAATAGAGCTTCCCGTTGCGCCTGTCGCACCGCGCTCTCCCGCCGGGCCGGTTGCGCCTTGTAAACCTGCCGAACCGGTCGCGCCTTGCAAACCTGTCGCGCCCTGTAAACCTGTCGCGCCTGCCGGGCCTGTCGCACCGGTTGCCCCCTGCAAACCCGTTGCCCCTGCCTGACCTTGCGCCCCTGTCGCCCCTTGTAAACCCGCTTGCCCTGCCGCTCCTGCCGGGCCTGTCGCTCCTGTTGCCCCCGGCATACCAGTTGCACCTGCCGGGCCTGTCGCGCCGGTTGCTCCCTGCAAACCCGTAGCTCCCGCCGGTCCCGTTGCTCCCTGCAAACCGGTTGCTCCGGTCGCACCGAGCAAACCTGCGCTGCTAAGGTTTATATAGTCGGGCGAACTGTTCGGCGTCCCGGCGGGCTGATCCTTTATTACCTGATAAAGCTGCCCGTTGTAAATTATCAATTCTCCGGATAAATAGGACGCCGCGTCAACCGGGTTATACTGCGGCGCTATACTTCCGGTACTGCGCCCTCCGCGCGAATTCGTTGTAAGCGCAGTGTAGTCGGAACCGGTAGTGCCCGGCGTTCCGCTTGGGCTGTCCTTGTCAACTATATAGAGCACGTCGTTATAATATACCAATTGCCCCTGCGCGTAATTGCTTGCCTGAGCCGGGTTATATAACGCCGTGGACATCCTTCCGGACGGGCCGGCAATTGCAACATAATCGGAAGATGACGCGGGAAGCCCGGAAGGGCTGTCCTTTGTAACAACATATACCATACCGTTGGCGGTAACTACCTGTCCTTCCTTGTAGGTGGAAGCTTGGGCAAAGTTAAACGGAATAATTGAACTTCCCGTTGCGCCGGTAGCTCCTGCGGGGCCGGGTAATCCCTGAGCACCGGTAGCTCCCGCCGGACCGGGTAGTCCCTGAGCACCGGTAGCACCCGCCGGGCCGGGTAGCCCCTGAGCACCGGTAGCTCCCGCAGCACCGGGTAATCCCTGAGCGCCAGCCGGGCCCGTAGCGCCCGTGGCTCCCGCAGTTGTGGACGACGAACCCGCAAGCGGCGCGTAGCCCGAAGAATTTCCCGGCACGCCTGTGGGATTCGCTGTTTGAACGATATACGCGGTTGTGCCATATACTACAATTTGCCCCGGTAAATAGAGCGGCGCTTTTGACGGGTCGTAAACGGATGTCGCCACCGGCCCGCCGGGGCCTGCAATAGGAATGTAATCGGAAGAACTGCCGGGGGTTCCGGCGGGGTTGCTTCTGCTTACCACATACACAGTGCCGTCTTTAACTATAAGCTGTCCTTGAGTATATGTTCCGGATTGAGATGGGTTATACGAAGAGGATGCGCCTCCTCCTCCAACTTGAATATAATCGTTGGAGCTGTCCGGCACACCTACCGGACTGTTTCTGTTAACAATATACACAGTTCCGTTATACAGCACCATCTGACCCTGTATATAATTGGATGTATTTGCCGGGTCGAATGCTGATGACACAATGCCCTGCGGTCCGGTTGGGCCGGTTGGCCCCTGCGGACCCGCTATAACAAGCTGCTGATTGCCGTAGCAGCAGCTTTGATTTTTGGCGTTATAGCTGTCGGCGTATTGCATCCATGCATAATCTAAACTCGTACTTCTTCTGGGTTTACAACTCATTAACAATTCTCCTTTCAATGATGTTTTAATTTGTGAGACCTTTTTTTATTCATCCGCAAAATTACCGGAAATAAAAAAGAGTATGAATATTGTAATTGTATCCGTCCGGTGCGGAATTTGGGCGGATATTGTAAATGTCCAGACAGTACATACTATGTCCACATGGACAAAAGCGTTCGCTGCAATGGTAACCCTAAAATATTAACCGGTTCCCGGTTTATAAAATTTACAATGTGACATGCAGTTGTCAGGTTAAGTATGGTATACTTGTACTAACATTTTCAAAAACACCGAAAGGACTGATTTTTATGATTGAACTGCCCGAAACCTACGTTTTGGCACAGCAAATAAACCAAACGCTTGTTGGCAAAACAATTCGCCGCGCCGCCGCCGGTACGAATCCGCACGCCTTTGCGTGGTACACCGGAGACGGTGCGGATTACAACATGAAGCTTTCCGGTAAGAAAATTACCTCGTCCAACCCCGGCACAGGCTACACC
>JAISVZ010000108.1 GCA_031271295.1 Clostridiales bacterium
TATAGTAAAAACGGCTTGCAAAAGCTTTTTAATCCGCGCAAATACTAGTGCGGCGGGGAAACGCAGGCAATTCTGCTTGATATATTTATGGCGGTTTCGATTGAAACTGGGCTTCAAGCTTCGCCGAAAACGCGGTGGAGCGTTCGCGATTTTCGGCTCGCTTTCAGCCCGTTTCAAAACGAAACGCACATAAATAAAAAAGCCCGTGCGTTTTTGCCATACGCTTCGGGCTTATGCGTAATAATAATATATCCAGCATATCCGTGGGCCTCGGCTGGGTTTATGTCAATTCGTTCTTCCGATGAATAAGCAAAGATAAATTGACGACCGGCTGTCTATGGCAACGGACGGAAGTATATTAATAGAAGGAATGATTGTCAAGGCTTAGAAACTTTATTTTTAAAACACCGCCGCCATAATTTAATAATTCAATTTAAATTGAGAATTTGATTTTTTTGCGTTACTATATATTAACAATTTCGGTAGTGTAAACCGAAATATGAAAAAAAGCCCCTCCCCCTGGGGCTCTGCCCCAGACCCCGCGGTTTAACGCAAAAAGGGCATTACCGGTTGAAAAAGAAAAGCGGACAGCCCAAAAGCCGTCCGCCAACCGTATAAAGCCCATAATAAAGCGCTCAGGTCGCACCGCTGCGTTGCCCTACCCTCATTATTATAAAAGAAGTATTGCCACAAAAGGAATGAATTAAGCGGCAGCCTGTAATTGAATGATCGTATCCTGCCCAAGTTTAAGAAGCATCTGCCACTTGGCAGGCATATTATCGGCGGCGATGAGATCAGGGACATGGTTAAGTACGCGCCCTGAGTTACTCGAATGAGGACGAAGAAAATTATAATAAGCCACCCAAAGAGAAACGGAGTAATTAGCGCCATCGAGGTTATCGTAACCACAAGTGGGACGATAAGAAGCCTTAAATGTACGGTTAAGACGCTCAACCATCTGTTTAAAGGGGCGGAATTCCTTGGATACGGCATCATCGTTGGTAAGGCCAATAACCTGTGTGATATTGAAAAATAAAGGGTTGTCCTGCCGAAGTTCAAACTGCTGCGCAGCCAGCGGGTAAGCGCTGTATCCATCGGCAATGAATTTGAATGTTTTGGGTAATTGCTTGAGGGTGTTGAATGCCATGCGCATGGTAAGGATACACGGGCCGACTGCGCGGGTGTCCGAAACACGGTATCCGATAACAGAACGATAAAGAGCATCCATGATAAACCAAACATAGCCTTTAACGCCCCGGATTTTAATATAGGTTTCGTCGGCAACGAAGGTATCGGAGCGAGGATATGGATAGCGGTCAACAAAGGGCTTAATAACAGCGGCGGCAGTATGGGCATAATTAGCAATCATAGTATGTGAAATAGAAATATTATGAACGTCTTTTAATGCCTGAGCCGTCTTACGCAGGGATAAAGCAAGGTTTACATGGTAAGTGAGACATAATCCCATGATATGCGCGCTATTCTTGGTAAATTTTAATGAGGAAGCGTTATCTGGGAGGCTGTCCATATCCATAGAAAAGAAATCGAACCGGAACTCACGGTAAACGTAGTGCAATTTATATTTATGGCGTTCGCTTTCAGGCAAGTCCCTTGGCAGTTTTTTAAGGTTCGATACGTAGTATGGGCAGCTATGGTTAACACATTTATGGACGGTAAAATGTTTTCTTACTTTTTTGGGCGCAAGCATCCTACCGCAATAGGGGCAAGCCAGTATTAACGGGTTGGTTACGGTTACACCGCTGGCGAAACACTGCCCGCAGACTTTGCACCGATATTCGCCCTTTCCGCCGTTGTTGTCATAGATGTACTGATGCGGTGCATTACATTTCGGACAGATGATTTCCTCCGATATGGAATGACCGTTTCGACGTGATATTGGCTTCACAGGTTTACCATACCGCCATTTATAATACTCCAGCCAAAACACGTAATCCTGCTTCACAAATTTAACGACAATGGGAAGTTTATCCGTTTTAAATTTTTGGTATTCAGGAGAATGACTGTCGTCAAAAGCCATTTGGCGAAGAGGAAGGTAACGCGCAATAAGTTGGAGCATCCAACGAATATTTTCCTCAAGGTATTGAATATAACGCACTAATTCGTTAATAATGATAAGCATAGCAACGTCCTTTCTGGGCACTTGTTGTGTTTAGTCACCTTCAAGTATTACCCAAAAAAGGGGGTTGCTATTATTTTTTTGCGAATCCCTTTAAATTCAAGGCTTTTATGTGTTTTTTCTATAATTTTTTGGGGTAGAGTTTACACTACCATTATTTTACCGATATTTCAAACATTTATCCGATGGAGTATACAAAAAGCAATTGAATTATTTGAGTTTCAATTATTTGGAAAAGCTGCAATATCTCCAATATCTATGAATTTAATTGAAAAGGTTGATGAGGCCGTTAATCAGGTAACATTCCTCAGTAGAGAACCGATAGATAAGATTAGTTTGCATGGAAGAATGTCCGTCAATGATGGTCAGCAAAGGCTAACGTGCAATTATAAAGCTTACACAAACCATATAGATTTCCAAGATATATTACTGGACATAGTGAAGGGTAAGTTTATTTATAGCAAAGAAAGAAAATTCGGACAAATACCTGTAGGCGTTATTTATAACAAGGATGATGCTGTTTTTCAAAAGTATTGTATGGAAAATGAAGAATTTCAAGCCTTTGATGTTATCGGTTTGTTGACAGCTGTTCGGACAAAGTTTTTTTCTTATTACTATACTGTCAACATAGCAAAAGATTTATCGGGAGAAGAACAACAAGAGTGGTTTGATGTATTAAACCGCGCAGGTAGCAGAGTTACCGATGTAGAAATGGACTTGGTTGATTTAATGGGAAAAGCGATAGATTTTTATAGTGAGTTTTCGATTCCATTTTTTAAGAAGCTGGAAATTGCAAAATTCGGGAATTTATTTCACCAAAAATCAACAGAAGTTACCATTCCTGTTGCGTGTTTGAACCCGGCGTATGAAGTATTGTTTGATACTGGAATTCATGTAAAGAATTTTTGTCCTATTGCATCTGACAGAAAACCAAAGCTTATTGCACAAATAAAAGATGCTTCGGACATACGGAAACTCTTTAAGATGACGCTGACGTCGTTGGATGAGGCTATTGATTTTGTAAAAAAGCATGAAATGGAGATAAAATCACCCGATAATATTTACTACATAACCTATCTTATGGGGTT
>JAISVZ010000117.1 GCA_031271295.1 Clostridiales bacterium
GTGGAAATAAAGCTTACAAGCTGCTGAAAGGTTGAGAAAAATATTATCCCTATAAAAATTGCCGCGGCTATGCCCGCGAATGTGAAGAGTGTCATCACAATGGTTTTGCTGAACGTATAATCCTGTATTGTCATATTGCCGAACAAAAACAGGAACGCGCACCACAGCACCGCCGCGTTTTGTATCAGGCTAAAAAACGCCATTTCGTCGAATGTCATTACATATGTAAAAACTACTAAAATAGGTATGGATAAAAGCATTGGCGTAAGCGAAAAAACGCTTTGAACCCATATTTGCTTCATTGTTGCCTTGCCGTCGAGAAGAGTTGAAAGCGCCCAGTTTAAAACCGTCCACGCTAAAAGCGGAAGCACCAAGCTTGTTATATTTATTAAAATATTATTCTCATCCCTAAGCAGACTTCCGTAATGGAACGAATTAAACTGTATTGCCATAATATTGGCGGCGCAAAGCAACGCAAGAATAAAATTTGCCGCGGCAAAGGTTTTTTTCTTGTGGTACTTAAGCTCCCAAAAGCCGTCTATAGGATGAAAGATAATATAAAGCGCAAATTTTGCGGTGTTTATCATACGGCCTTCTCCCCTTCCGGTATTTTCTTTTTGCGGCGGAAAACAGTTTTGGATAAAACAACGACGGATATAAGAATTACTATAATAATTAGAACTATAGCGGCGAAGTTATCCCTAATCCACATATCCCTTATTTGCCCGAACGCCCTTGAATACCCGCTCTGCGAAAACCCAAGCTTGTAATATTCCATTGCTTTGGCGTAATCCTTGCGCCCGTAATACGCTTGCCCCAGCGCGTGCCACGCCAAAGTATAACCCGCGTCCATTCTAACAACCTCGTTCCACGGCTCAATACTTTCCTCATATTCGCCAAGCAGATATAAGTGGTTGGCGTTCAATATCTGCTGCCCGAAATCCGTAAGGTTAAACACGGTTATTGCCCCGCGCCCCGAATCGCATACGTAAATTGTGCCGTCCCGCTCGGCTATAGCCTGAGGGTCTGTAAACATGCCGGTTTGGTTGCCCTTGCCGCCGAACATGAACAAAAACTGCCCGTAATTGTCGTAAACAAAAATTTTGCCCGTGGCGTTATCCAGCGCGAAAACATTCTCGTCCTTATCGGTTGCCACCGCTTGAAACTGAGCGGTTCTGTTGTAATTTTGCTGAGAAAGCGTTAAATCGCCGTAAGTGTTCTCTCCCGTGCCCTCGTGCTTTAAAACATCGTTTCCAACAGCGTTTAAGCGCTTAATTTGGTTCATTTTCACATTGCGCGTTGTAACATATAAAAAACCCATTTCGTCTATATAAAGGTTGGAAAATTCAGTTGGAATAAACTGTTCGCGCGCCTGCCTTTGCTGCCTTGTTAAAAACATGCGGTAAATAACCTCCGCGGGGTTTGGGTTTACGCGGTTGCTTCCGAAGAACCGCACAAAACTGCCCTCCGGCGTAAGCTGAACAAGCCCCTCCGTGGAACCGGAAGATACCGCGTATATGCGCCCGGCGGTATCCACAACCACCTTCTGCGGGCGAAAGGTGAGCGCCGAACCCGTAAGCGAAACGTTATCCATAAGGGTAATTAAATTTCCCTGAGCATCCAAAACAACAATACGTTCGTTCTGCGTATCCGCGATAAAAAGCTTGCCGTCCGCCTCCGCGAAAACGCCCTCCGGTGAGGAAAATGAATCCTCTGCGCCGTTGTTGTCGAAGGTTTCAATAATTCTGATTAGCGACAGGCTCTCGTCCAAAACCAAAATACGGTCGTTCCCGGTATCGGCAATGTAGCACAAGCCATCCAGCCCGAAGCGGAAGTCGTTAGGTTTACTAAGCGCGGTTGTGCCCAAATCCGACCCGGTGATGGAATAGGTTGGCACCGCCGCGTCCAGTATCGGAACAACGCCGAACTGGTCGTAATAATAGGACGGATACGGGGTTGCGCCGGTAAGCAGCGGAAGGGTTAGGAGCAGCGCAATAATTATTCGGTTGAATTTTCGGTTTTTGGTTTTCATGAGACACCTCATTTTTTGAGCTTTTCGGTTAATATCAAACTGCACTGTCGGCTTTATCAAGCAACTTTTTTATATCGTCCAAATCAGGCAAAGCCTTTCGCCATGTTTCCGGCATTTCATTCCGGGTTCTGTATGTTGCAACACCCATCGGTTTTGTATAATCGCGAACGGCAAATTCAACGATGCTTCGGCTTGCTTCTTTGCACAATAAAATTCCGATTGACGGTGCCTCTTCCGGGAGTTTCACATACTCATCAAGAGCGGAAAGATAAAAATTGAGTTGCCCTAAGTAAGACGGCTTGAATTCCCCTCTCTTCAATTCCACAGCAACAAGGCAATGAAGCTCACGATTAAAGAAGAGCAGATCAATGAAAAACTCTTTTTCATCAACAATAATACGGTGCTGATTTCCGATAAAGCTAAATTTGTTACCAAACGACAAAATAAATTGCTTGATATTTGCGATTATCCCGCGTTCCAGCAACCGCTCGTCAGGGTCGTTTTCGTCCTCAATATTAATATAGTCAAGTAAGTATTCGTCTTTGAACGCGCGAATGGCACGCTTCGCCTGTTCAAACTCCGGCAGTGCTTGCAAAAAGTTATTTGGTAACGCTCCGGATTTCTCATACAATTCCCCGCGCAGGTTGGATTTTAATGCCTCCACACTCCAAAATTCTGTTGCACATTGCGCGATATAAAATAATCTACCTTGCAAAGATTTTTCCTTTGCTAAAATTTCAGAGTGGTGTGAAAAGCCAACTCGAAAAAATTCATCTGTAAAAAAACCAGGCATATCAAATCCGTCTAATTCTTTTGACAATAGGCTCAATTCAATCATGCCGTTTTTTTGAACACTCAATACAGAAAGCGCATTTTCTTTTGTGCTTGATGTTGAATTTTGCTCAATCCCAAAATCGTCCGTTATCAATGGACGATTTTCAAAAACAGAATGCTAACCCTCATAAAAAAGCCGCATACGTTTAATTGAAACTTCGGAAAAACCGCGCAATCCCGGCAATCCTTGCTGTAAAGACTCCGATAATTGCTTAATTGCACCTTGACCCCAAACTCTGTTACGTGAATTTTCGGAAACATATTTACCTACAGCGTAATATAAACCAAGCAATTCCTTGTTTACCAGTTTTGCCGCTTGATAACGCGAACGGACAATTGCCTCTTTTATAATATTCGCCGCATCAGTAAAATTTTGCATATCATTATCGTTCATGTAACACACCTCAATATTTCCATGCCCGCAAGATAAAAGCCGGTTCGGTTTTCCTCGAAGATAACACATCAAATAAAATGCCAAGGCTTCCGCCGATTAAAAGCGAAAATTTTAAGAGAAAAGTCCTTCTAAAAACAAAGTTAAAACCACACGCATAGCTATAATCAATAATTCACGAAATAACGTCTGTCGCCCAATAGAAACACTTTCATTTTTAACATTAAGCGTAAAAAAATCGAACTTTTCACCTAACAATTCGGGAAAGCGACATTCAAACGATATTCTGCTTGACTTAGCAATAAGCACCGCGCCTTTAAGCTGCAACTCGTCCCAGAGCCCATAAAACCGGTAATAAGTCTCCCATGCTTTTTTTCTTTACTATTCTCAAATACACTGCCGTCAGCAAGACGTATTGATAATGCCAAATCATCAGCAGGTAAATATGCTAAAACAGTTAACGCAGGAAGTCCCGGCGTGGTTGCGAAAACGTTTTGTTGTAAAGGCAGCATCAAAACAAGTAAAATAATATAAATCGTGAGCAGGCTTTTCAATCTATTCCTCTTCATCTATTACCCCTTTTTATAACTGTCACGTTACACCGGCAAATACGAAATTAACGCTCCTCCTAAAACAAGGCTAAACAAATTTGCCGTTAACGTGTATAAAACCGCTCTGCTTTTCTTACGCTCCTTCACCGCAAGCGCAAATATCAGCGCTTCCGCTATAAAAATTATAATTTCGAACAAAACAAACCCTATAAACCAGTACGAGCTTAAATTTGGACCGCTAATCGCGATATTCAGCGCACCCTGCGTTAAAAGGTTTGCCGCAAAAAACACCCACCAGCTTGCCGCGCTTCTGTATCCGAATAAATGGAATATAAACCCTTCTATAAGCAAAGTTAAAACCACGCGCATTGCTATTAGCAAAAATGCCCGAAATAACGACTGCCCGCTTGAAACGCTCTCACTTTCAACATTTAGGGTAAGCAAATTGTTAAAAGTATTAAACGACGCTTCGGGCATGGGGCATTCAAACGATTTTTCGCTTGATTTTGCAACAAGCACAGCGCCTTCAAGCGATTCCCTCTGTGAGCCGTTCATGCTGTAGAAAAACCGGTAATAAACCTCCCAAGCTTTTTGTTCCTTTTTAAGCTGAACCGCCTCGGTTACGCTGCCGTTGGCAAAGCGAATTGACAATTCCAAATCATCGGCGGGAAAGGATACCAAAATGGTTAACGCAGGCGGTTCCGCCGAATTGGCAAAAACGGTTTGCGAAAATGGCAGCGCCGTCATAATTAAAAGAACAAAACCCGTAAATATCCGCTTAATTCTTTTCCTCTTCATAAGTTATCTCCTTAAACTGTTAAGTTTATCTTTTGTATCTTTTGTATCTTTTGTATCCTTTCATTCTTCATTAATCATGCTCTCGCAGCATTTTTGCATAATCAGCTAAACAACGCCGCATAATATCTTCCGGTTTTACTCTTTCTCCGTTCTTTTTTGCGGCATCTAAAAACACCTTGGGTACATAAGTTTTATATTTTCAATCATTAGAAATAACTCCCTCAACAGTAAACAAACCGCACAAAAACGCGTACCCCAATTTTTCAGCTAACCTATATGATGCCGCGTTGTCATTCCGGCAGTTCCAAATAGGAACATAACCATGACTTAAAGCATTTTCAAGAAACTTTGCGCACGCCGCAAACGCGTAATCTTTGCGTCGGTATTCCGGCAACGTATCAATTCCCGGCTCGGTTATTATATCCTCCATAAAGGGAATATCCGGCGCTCCGGTTGCGCATACCAACAA
>JAISVZ010000039.1 GCA_031271295.1 Clostridiales bacterium
TTTTTGAGCGCACTGTAAAAATAGACCTTTTATTATAACTTTGGTGCGCTCAAAAATGTTCTGAAGCGTCAGGTGGCACATTGCTGGGCGATATAATTTGCGCCGAAGCCCTCTACACCCTCCTTGCTTAATTTAGCGCAAAATCGCGGGTAGTTATTAGCGATTTGATATTAGGGGGTAGTTATCAACTTTCAGTTCTGGGCAGCGAACAGCTAAATTGCTACTTACGGAAAATGAAATTAGACACCTTATTATTCAAAGGCGTCGAAATACCATATATTTTTAGCGGGAGTGTGAACAGTAACTTTTTTAATTCACCGCTTTTTTAATTCGAAAATTTTCCCTTGAAAGATACCGTAGCCGTATGTATAATGGGGAATGTGTATCCTGTGTGACATAAAAAAACGGAGGTTTATAATTTTGGAACTTAACATATCCGGCAAAACGAAACTTGCGGCGCTTTTGGGAAACCCGGTAGCTCATTCCGTATCGCCCAAAATGCACAACTTAGCTTTTTCAAAACTTGGCATAGATTGTGCGTATCTTGCGTTTCCCGTTTTAGACGCAAACCTTTCGCAGGCAATTACGGCAATGCGCGCGCTAAACGTTTTAGGCTTTAACGTAACAATGCCTCACAAGCAAAGCGTTATGAAATATTTAGACGAAATTTCCAAAGAGGCGCAGCTTATCGGCGCGGTAAATACCGTTAAAAACGAAAACGGGCATCTTACCGGTTACAATACGGACGGCATGGGGTTTGTAAAATCCCTTGAGGACGAGGGCGTTTCGTATAAAGGCAAGAAAATAACCATATGCGGAGCGGGCGGAGCGGGGCGTTCAGTTTCCGTAGCGCTTGCGGCATCCGGCGCGGGGGAACTTGCCGTTTTCGATGTTATAGAAAATTCGGCGCAAAACTTGGCGCAAACAATTAACGAAAACTTCCCAAGCGGCGCAAAAGCATACTTATATAGCGAAAACGCGCTTGCGCGTGAAATTGCAAACTCAGCGGTTTTAATAAACTGCACCGGGCTTGGAATGCATCCTGATACCGATAAATCTATCGTAACAAACTCAGGCATTTTAACCGGCTCTTTGGTGGTTGCCGATATTATATACGACCCTTCGCCAACCAAGCTTCTTACCCTTGCGCAAAACAACGGCCTTAAAACCGTTAACGGCTTGGCAATGGTATACAATCAGGGCGCTTTGGCGTTTAAAATTTGGACGGGCGAGGATATGCCGCTCGGTTACGTACTTGAAAATATGAAAGGGGTTAGCGCAAAATGAGACGCTTTATGAACAAACACAGGCGCGTAATAATTGCGGTTATCGCTGCTGTTCTCGTTTTAATATTTATTCTCGGAATGCTTACTCCGTTTTTGTTCCCATTCTAAGTAAAATACGCGGCAAAGCGAGGTGTAAAAATGGCGGATGAAGATATTAAAAACATCGCGGATTCCGAAAATCCCGCAGAAGAAATAAGCGGCGGCGGCGAAACCGGTTCCAACCCCGAAACCGAAGAATCGGCAAATCCTGATACCCCCGGGGATTCGGCGCCTGACACAGGCGATCCGGAGATGCCGGAGTTTATAAAACCCAGGCGAAGTATTGCGCGTAAGCTTTCTTTAAGAACCATGTACATTACCGCAGCTTCAATGCTGCTGCTTACCGCGGGCATTGTTTTTTTTGCTGTGTTTTTTTTGGGAAACCGGCAAACGGCGGCTTTTCCCGAAGGAACTGTTTTTCTTGACGTTCCCGAACCGGATACCGAGAGCGATACCGGCGCAAAATATATTTTTACGAACAAAACAATGAATATAAACGGCAGCGAAACGGATTTGCTTGGCGTACTTATTGATACCGAGTTTTGCGTGCTGTATTTCAGCAGATACTTTGATTCCCTGTGTACGGATTTTTCGCTTTCGGACGATAACGGAAACACTTATTATATGGACTTGTCGCGTCATATAGACGGCGAGGTAACCAATAAGCTTTACTTTGAACCTTTAAACGAGGGAATAACATATTTTAAATTAAATTTTCCGAAATATGTGGATACGGGGTATCCCGAACAGTTTTTTTACTTCATAGAACCTCTTGTTCTGCCACAGGCCAAGTATGCGGAAAACCGGGTTGCGCAAATAAGTTATCAGGGTTCGTCCACAAGGTTTTGTATAGACGAAATAGCCTTTACCGGTTCCGGGTCTTTTATCAGCTACAGCTTTTCATCCGAGGGCGATGGTATCCGCCTTATTCCAAGGGAAAACGCCAAGCCCAATATATTTTTAACATACGGCAATTTGTTTGCGCCGAAGATGTCCGGCTATGATTTGTACGCCGATATTGAAAACGCGAATGTTTTGGGGCTTGCGGCTTTTGCGACGGTGCGTCAGCCAAGCAAAACCGCGCAAATTGCCATAAGAGGGCTTAACTGCCAAATTGATTTAAGCAAAACCGTGGAACCCGGCGAACTTTTTTTAAACCACCCTGACCATACCGCGGAATTGGATTTTAACAACTACAAGCTCGTGCTTGAACGCATGGGCGTGCGCGGTAACGTTTACGCGCTTATTCTTCATACGGTGGATACAAACCTTCCCGCGCCGAAAGATGAGGAAGATTTTTCGAACCGCGTTTACGCCGCATACGATATTGAACTTACCGGCAAAACTGTAAACGGCGAGGAAGTTACCTTAAAACCGGAAGCTTACGTTTCCGCAAAAGGGTCGGACTATGTTTTTATAGACGAGGAACACAAACTTGCGCACACCGCGAACGAATCGCTTAGGGTTAAAATAAATTCCGTGGAATTTGAAATGGAAGATGTTGTTTATAATTTCGATTTAACAAACTTAAAAGATTCCCTATCCGACGAAAAAACGGCGGTAAATGAAGCTATATCCGCTTATTTTAAGGAAAAAAATGAAACCGCGCCGTTTTATACCGCGCAGGTTGCGGCAAGTTCGATAAACGGAAATGAAATTAACGCTGTTGTATACGAGGCAGGCTTAAGCGTCGGCGGCACGGCGCCTTTTACCGGAAAGTACGCTGTTACCGGTAAATATGAAAACGGAAAGGTGGTAATTGTTTCAAATGAGCAATTACAACAATAAAGACCAAATTTTAGATGTAAAAGCGGAGATTTTGAGCTGGGTAAAGCTGATAATATTCGCGGTTTTGGCGGCTGTATTTATTAATAACGTAGTACTGCTTAACGCCGTTGTACCCACAAGTTCAATGGAAAATAACATAATGCCGGGCGATAGGCTCTTTGCCTTCAGGCTTGCGTACGTTTTTACCGAGCCTAAGCGTTTCGATATTGCCGTATTTAAATTTCCGGATAACGAACAAATTCCGTTTGTAAAGCGAATAATAGGTTTGCCGGGCGAAACGGTGGATATTATAGACGGCAAGGTATACATTAATTCCTCCGAAGTGCCGCTGGACGATTCGTTTATTAAAGAACCCCAGTGGGTAACAACGGATATGCATTTTGATGTGCCGGAGGGCAAATATTTCATGATGGGCGATAACCGCAACAATTCCCTCGATTCAAGAAGCTGGGATGAAAACTATGTTGAGAGGGACAAAATTGTTGGGAAGGTGTTTGTGCGCTACAGCCCGATTACAAAAATGAGGTTGTTTTAATTTGACGTTTAAAATAGGTAATTTGAATTTTGCGGGAAATATTTTTTTAGCTCCTATGGCAGGCGTAACCGACCTGCCTTTTCGTTTGCTGTGCCGAAAATTCGGCGCGGCATTTTCGTATACCGAAATGATTAGCGCAAAAGGGCTTTACTTTAACAATGAAAATACAAAATTTTTGCTTGCCGATACAAAAGGCCCGGAAAAATCCGCGGTGCAGTTATTCGGCAGTGAGCCGGATATTTTAAAAACGGCGGCAAAATATATTGAAAGCTTGGGCGCTGCGGCAATTGATATAAACATGGGCTGCCCCGCGCCTAAAATAGTTAAAAACGGCGAGGGCTGCGCTTTGATGGCAGACCCGCGCCTTGCGGGCAAAATTATTGAGGCTGTTGCCGGCGCTGTAAAAATTCCCGTTACGGTAAAAATGCGCAAGGGGATAAACGCGCAAACCGCAAATGCCGTTCAAATTGCCAAAATTGCGGAAAGCTGCGGCGCTGCGGCGCTTTGCGTACACGGGCGCACGCTTGATATGTACTACAGCGGCAAGGCGGATTTGGATATTATAGCGCAGGTTAAGCAAAACGTTAAAATACCGGTTATAGGCAACGGGGATATAGCGTCGCTTGATGACGCGGCGCGGATGATTGCAAAAACAGGCTGCGACGCGGTTATGATAGGGCGTGCCGCCTGCGGAAACCCGTGGATATTTAAAGGCGTTATACCGAACCTTGGCGAACGCAAGGCTGTGGCGGTTTATCACGCAAGAGCGCTTGCGGAATTTAAAGGGGAATATATTGCGGCGCGTGAAATGCGAAAGCACTTGGGATGGTATATAAAAGGGCTTAAAAATGCCGCAAAATTAAAGGTTTTAATTAATAAGGCGGAAAACTTAAAGGAAATTGAAAAAATAATTTCCGAACTGCAATAAAATTTTCTCGAAGCGGAGGATAAATTCATGATAAAGCCCAAAATATGCGTACCGATTACGGGCAAAACTATTCAGGAAATTGAGAAGGAATCGCGGGAAGCAAAAAAATCTGCGGCCGATATAATTGAATGGCGAGCGGATTATTTCAGCGGTATAAGCAGCGGTTTTAACGAAGATACTCAAAAAGCGCTGAAGGTTATAAACGAGGCGGGAAAACCCGTAATTTTTACGCTGCGGCTAAACGGCGAGGGCGGCGCCGTAAAAATACCGCAAAATACGCGCCATAGCATAATGCTTGAGGCAATAAACTTAAGCGCCGTAAATTATATTGATATTGAATTCGCCAACGGCGCGGATTTTATTTCTCCGCTGGCGCAAGCCGCGCACCGAAACAATATAAAGGTTATAATATCCGGGCACGATTTTACCCAAACGCCGCAGCGTGATGAAATTGTCAGCCTGCTTTGCGAGTACGGCAAAAATTTCGCGGATTTGGTTAAAATAGCCGTAATGCCGCAGCGCGATTCCGACGTATTTATGCTTTTATCCGCCGCGCTTAAATACAGCGAAATGAACGGAAGCCTTCCGCTTATAGCGATATCTATGGGCGAATTGGGCTTAAGCTCAAGAATTTACGGCGGGTTGTTCGGTTCGGTTTTAACCTTTGCGCAGCTTAACGAGGCAACCGCTCCGGGGCAAATTCCCGTTGAAAGGCTTGAAGGAATTTTAGCTGAACTTCATAAACTTCCTAATGGCGAAGCGCATAGGCTTATATAAAAACCATTCCAGGCATTCGGCGGTTTTCTTCAATTCCTTGCGTATTTCAATTTTCTGCGGGCATCTTTTTTCGCATTTGCCGCACTCGGTGCAAAGCGAAGCGTTGTGCTTGTCTCCGTGCAGAATGTAGTTCAAACGCGCCTTAAATTTGCCGGATATCTCGGTATTGTTTAGGCTTGAAAAGCAGTGCGGAATGTCAACTCCCGAAGGGCAGGGCATACAGTAACCGCACCCGGTGCAGTTAACATGCAGTTTTTCGTTTATTGCCTCTATTACCTTTGAATAAATTTCAAAATCCCTCTCAGTGAGCGACAAGGGCGCTGTTTCCTCCGCCGTTTTGGCGTTTTCCTCAATCATTTGCGCTGAATTCATTCCGGATAAAACGGTAAGAACCTCCGGATGGTTATAAACCCATTTAAAACCCCATTCGGCGGGCGAACGTTTTACATACGCGCCGTCAAAAACTTTTAGAGCGGACGCGGGCATGTTTCCGGCAAGCATACCGCCGCGAAGAGGCTCCATAACCATAACCGGTATTCCCCTTTGCGCCGCGTATTTAAGACCGCTTTTGCCCGCTTGGTTATTTTCGTCTAAGTAATTGTACTGTATCATGCAAAAATCCCAGTCGTAAGCTTCTATTATTTTTACAAACTCCTGTTTGCCGCCGTGATACGAGAAGCCGAAGTTTTTAATTTTCCCCTCCGCCTTTTTTTCCCGCGCCCATTTCGCTATGCCGATACCCTCCAGCCTTTCCCATGTTTTTGCCTCGGTTAGCATGTGCATCAGGTAATAATCAATGTAATCGGTTTTAAGCCTTGAAAGCTGTTTGGTAAAAATCTTTTCCGCGTCCTCGTATTTGTTAACAAAATACGGCGGAAGCTTTGTGGCAATTTTTACGCTATCGCGAAGGTTTAAAGCGGACAGCGCCCTGCCCAGCCGCTCTTCGCTGTTCGGGTATATGTACGCCGTATCGAAATAGTTAATTCCCTTTTCAACCGCAAGGGATATTTCGTTTTTAAGCTCGTTTTCGCCTTGCGGAAAACGCATACAGCCGAATGCAAGCGGGAATATTTTATCCCCGTTTTTGATATTTGTCCGGTAATTCATGTTTTCATACCCCTTTTCTGTTTTTCTGTTTTTCGAGTGCAGCTAAAAATTATTGGTGTTTTCGCCCTGCGGTATTGCGACACATTTTAATAATAAAGTGATGCATTACCCGAATTTTGCGCTAAATTCGGCAAGGGGGGTGTAGAGGGGCTTCGGCACAAATTATATCGCACAGCAATGTGCCACCTGACGCTTCAGAACATTTTTGAGCGCACCAAGTTTGTAGAGGGTTCTATTTTTTGCGGGTGCGCTCAAAAATATTCTTCTCGCTGCTCTGGTGAACCAATTTTCGCCGACTATTTGTGCTCAGAGATTAAGTTTTGCGGCGGCGAAAATTGTTTCCCCGCCGCGTGGCACAATCATGCTGTGCAATATAATTTACGCCAAAGCCATAAGCATGTTCTTTGCAGGCGGCAGGGTGTGTGCATAATTTGTTCGTTGCCGAATATTCGGGTAATCGTAATTACAGCAGTCTTGCAAAATTGTGTATAGCGTTATTATGTCAGTGCGGTTATACGCGCGAATATTGTGAGCGGCACATCGAGAAATTCAAGGAGAGGCAATTCGCATTTCTTGACGGGGCTTTAGGTACACCCCTGCTGCCCGGAAAGAACACACCGGGCTTTGCGCACAACCCTGTTTCCTGCAAAGAACATGCCGGCGGGGCTTCGGTGTAAATTATATTGCACAGCATGATTGTGCCACGCGGCGGGGAAACAATTTTCGCCGTCGCAATACTAATCTCTTCACACAACTAATTGGCGAAAATTGGTTCACCAGAGCAGCGAGAAGAATATTTTTGAGCGCACTGCGTTACAATAAAACTCTCTACAAACTTGGTGCGCTCAAAAATGTTCTGAAGCGTCAGGTGGCACATTGCTGTGCGATATAATTTGCGCCGAAGCCCCTCTACAACCTCCCCCTGCCGGATAGCCTACAAAAGCGCGGGCAATTTCCGGCGCAGCGGCTTACCCTGCTGTGCCGGAAGCCTCAGTCCAAAATTAAATGCTCCTCAAACCCCGCGTCCTCATACTTTTTAATTACCTTACCCAGCTTTTTAACCTTTTTACGCAGCGTAACGCGATACTCTCCGCCAAGTTCCTCCGCTTTTTTATACGCCTTAGCAAACTTTCCCTCATCATAAAATAAAACCAAACGTTTTTTAACTCCGGGCATAGCAAATCCGGTTTCGCTCAAAATATCAAAAATGCGTTCAAACCCGATGGAAAAGCCAACTGCGGGAATTTTTTCGCCAATGAACTTTCCTATCATATTGTCGTATCTGCCGCCTCCGGCTATGGAGCTTTGGTACTTGTTGCTTTTTATTTCAAAAACCGTGCCGGTATAATAACCCTGCCCGCGCACCAACGTAAAATCGAATTCTACCTTTATATTACTCAGCTCGGTTACAGAAGATATTATTTCCCCAAGCTGCAGCGCCGCGTCTTCGCAGCCCGGTATGCCGCCTAAAAACTCTAAGCTACAAGACTTTTCGATTATTTCTTCAAGCCGTTCAACCTCGCCGCCAAAACCCTTTTCGAAAAGTAAATTTATAACACCCTCAAGCCCGATTTTGTCGTACTTGTCCAATATAACGCAAACTCCCGGTAAATCCGAATCTTTAAACCCGGCGTGTAAAAGCGCGGCGTTTAGCAAACGTCTGTCGTTAATTTTTACGGTAATATCGCCCAAACCAAGCGATGCCAACGCTTTTGCCGTTACCAAAATTATTTCGGTTTCGCAATCCGCCGAATCGGAGCCTAAAATGTCTATATCGCACTGCTTAAATTCGCGCAATCTGCCCTTTTGCGGGTTCTCCGCCCTGTATGCGCGGTCTATCTGGATGCATTTAAACGGCGTAAAGAGTTTGGAGCGGTTATTCGCGTAAAAACGCGCCAACGGCAGGGTTAAATCGTAACGCAGGCCAATATCAGCCAAAGAATCCAAATTCCCCGCTTCAATAGCTTTTGTTAATTTTTCGCCGCGTTTTAAAACTTTGAATATAAGGCTCAAATTTTCGCCGCCCTCGCTGTTTTCGAGGTTTTCCAAATCTTCAATTATTGGTGTGTATATACGCTCAAACCCGTTTTGGCGGTAAATATCCGCTATTGTGTTTTCCATATAATCACGAAGCAAAGCCTCTTGCGGCAGGTATTCGTTGGTTCCTTTTACCGGAGTTAATTTCATATTATTCTTCCTTTCAAAAATTGCGTCTTAGTATATGATATTTACATCCTTAGAATTTGCAGGTTCTTACGTACCGCCTTTGCAAGTATTTCAACCTCTTCAGTTGTATTAAAAACCGAAAAACTTATTCGCAGCGCGGAATCCGCAAAGGCTGGGTTAATTTTGCTTATTATATTTTGCTTGCTTCTTCGCGAATGGCAGGCGGAGCCGGTTGAAACATAAATACCTTCGGCGGATAGCGCGTTTAAAAGTATTTCGCCGCGAACCCCTTCGAAACTTAAATTCAGGATATACGGGCTTACGGTGCCTTCGGCATTAACATGCGCCTTTATTTCATATTCTTCGCAAAGCTCTAAAAACCTCGCTTTAAGCGCCGAAACATAATTAAAATTTTCATCAAGTTTTTCGCTTGCAAGCTCAAATGCGCGGCATAAGCCGAGTATACCCGGAATATTTTCCGTACCCGCGCGCAAACCGCCCTGCTGCCCGCCGCCGTGAAGCAGGGGCACAATTTTAACGCCCTTCCTTACATATAAAGCGCCCGCGCCCTTGGGGCCGTGAATTTTATGAGCGGAAACGGACATTAAATCCACATTATTGAGCTTTAGCGGTATTTTCCCAAACGCCTGCGCCGCGTCCGTATGAAAAATTATTTTTTTGCTTTGTGCCTTTACCGCCGCCGCGAATTTTTCTATATCGTTAATTGTGCCCGTTTCGTTGTTAACATAAAACAGGCTTACCAAAACGGTATCGCCCCTTATTGCGCCTGTTAAATCATCCGCTAATATATTGCCGTATTTATCGGCTTTTAAATATGTTGCGCTGCACAGCCCCAAGCCCTCTAAATACTTAACGCTTTCAATAACCGAAGGGTGTTCAATTTCGCTTGTTATAACATGCCCGCCTTTAGCCGCGATAACGCCCTTTACCGCCATGTTGTTGCTTTCGGTTGCGCCGGAGGTAAAAATAAGCTCGTTGTAATTTACAGCTAAAAGCCGCGCCAAGGATTTTGACGCGGCGGTAACTTTTTGTTCCGATATTATACCGAGTTCGTGCAGGGAAGAGCAGTTTGCATAAACCTCGCCGCTATCGGCTATCTTGGGGTGCTCTTTGGCGGCGGCGGCGTTATCAAAATAAATTACGCTCATTCATCGCCCTCCGCCGCAGCCCGTATTGAGCGCAGAAGCATATTTTTCTTGAACGGTTTTGTTACAAAATCCATTATGCCGTATTGCGTAATTTCCGGAATTGAGCTTGTAAGCGCCGCGTCGGCACAGATAATAATTTTCGCGTCCGGAGTTACGTTTCTAATTTCCTTTATAATGTCGTTTAAAAGCATACCGCCGGATACCGTAGCCTCAAGCATAATAACGTCGGGCATAACATCCCCAAGCATAATAATTCCGCCCTGACCGGTTCCCGCCTCGCCAACAATTTCTATATCGTCTTCGTTTTTAACTATCCCCGCGATTATGGACCTTGCCGCGATATTATCGTCGATAATAAATACTTTTATTTTTGAACCTGCGCTGATACTCATCAGAATTCCCCCGTTTCATTAAAAAAAATTGTAAGACAAGCAAAACCCGCTGTTTCGGTTCGCAAAATCCTTTTGCCAAGCGATACGGTATGAATTTTGTTACCCTTAAAGGTTAACGCCTCGCTTTCCGAAAAACCGCCCTCCGGACCGATAAAAAGCCCCGCTGTTTTTCCGCTAAACCCTTCTAAAGCGTTTCGTATTTTAAAATCTGCTTCGTTTTCATATGCCGCTATCGCAATATCCAGCTTTTGAATTTCACAAACCGCCGTTTCAAAACTCACAGGCATTTTTACCTTGGGAATAAACGCGCGGTTACATTGTTTTGCGGCGCTTTCAGAAATCTTGTTAAACCGCAAAATCTTTTCGCTTATTTTATCATTAATTTTTACTGTTGTATATAGTGTTGTTACCGGTACAATCTCATAAATTCCAAGCTCAACGCATTTTTCAATAATAAGCTCCATTTTGCCGAACTTTGGCAAAGCCTGAAACAGCGTTACCTTTATTTCCGGTTCGGTTGAACTTTTATAACTTTTTAATATTGAAAGGTTTACCGCGCCGCGTTCTAAGGAAGTAATTTCACAGGCGTAATCCGTGCCCCCTCCGTCGGAAACGGTTATTATTTCTCCTTTTTTAAGGCGAAGCGCTCCGGTTATATGAACGGCGTCGCCGCCTCTTATAGTAACTTTTTTATTTACTAAATCTATGCCGTTTGATTCGGCGAAAAAACGCATATTACACCAACCCAGCCGTCTATATTTTTTACCTCGGTTATTTCAAACCCGTTTTGCGTAAGCGCCGCCGTAACGTCCGAAAGGCGCTCTTTTATAATGCCGGAGGTTATAAAGTACCCGCCGCGTTCAATAAGTTTTGCGGCAACCGGCGCGGCGGCAATTATAACATCCGCAACAATATTGGCTATAACCACGCCGTATTTTCCCTCCGCGTTTGCCGCCGATATTTTTTTAAAAACAGAATCATCCTTTAAAATATTTCCCGTAACCACGCTGAAATTATTCATGTCAATTCCGTTTAGCTCGGCGTTTTCGCGGGCGGTATCCTCCGCGGCAGGGTCTATATCGGTAAGTTGCGCACTCTTTGCGCCAAGCATCATCGAAATAATTCCCAAAATTCCGCTGCCGCATCCCAAATCCAGCACGGTCTTGTTTTTCAAATTAAGCTCCTGCAACGCCTCGATGCATATACGCGTGCTTTGGTGCAAACCCGTGCCGAAAACATGACCGGGGTTTATTGTAAAAACAATTTCTCCGTCCGCTTTTTCGTAGTTTTCCCACACCGGGCGTATAACAATTTTTTTGCCTATTTTAAACGGCTTGTAAAATTCCTTCCACTTTTCAAGCCATTCGGCGTCGTCCGTTTCGGTTAAAGTGAAGCTGAGGCTTCCAAAATCCAAACCGTAGTTTTCGTCCTTCAGCCTTTTAATCCCGGCCTTTACCTCGGATAAAATGTTAAAACCCTCGTCGTTTACCGGAATGTAAAACTTTACGCACGGAGGCGAAGGCGGAGCGTTTGCAAGCTCTTCGTCAATATAGTCCCAGCTTTGCGGGTTATCCTTCAGGAAGTTTTTCATCTCTTCGTTATCTTCAATAATAAAGCCGGTAATACCCGCGCCGGTCAGCATTTCGCACACGGCTTCAAGCCCCTGGGATGTTGTTTCGGTTTTGCATTCGGTCCAAATCATAAAATTCCCCTTAATAAGTTAATTACATCCCGCGCCTGCGGTTTTTTCTCAAATTCAAGAAAGTTTTCCCGCTCGCTTATATCTTGCAGATAATGCGCGTCGGAACTTTGCACGGTTAAATATTTTTTTGTGAAATTCTGCTTTGCCAAAAAATCCGCAGGTTTATTGCGTTTTGAAACTTCCACGTATGATATTTGCGCAATATCGGGTATGGCGCCAAGGTTTGATAAAACGCTGTTCGAGGGGCGGTCTATATGGGCGGGAACGGCAACCCCGCCGTAAGATAGCACTATGGAAAATACATCGTCAAAACTAATTGCGGTTGATGTTATAAGTAAATTTTCATATTCTGAAACTATTTCGTCGTCCGAATCCAAAATATACTGGTGCCCGAAAATATCCGGCCTGTTTTTTACTTTATTAAGGCTGCCTTCAACGAAAGCACCGAATTTAAGCGCCGAAGAAGAATCGGCAAACAGGCACAAAACATGAATTTCCTCGCTTGTTTCAAGCTCCATACCGGGCAAAACCAAAAGGCTTGTTTCTTCTGCGGTATCTAAACAAGCCTTAACATTTTTGCAGCTATTGTGATCTGTTATCGCTATTATATCAAGCTCCTTTAAAAGAGCCATATTTATTATGTTGTTCGGTGTCATATCGGAATCCGCGCACGGAGATAACGCGGTGTGGATGTGAAAATCGTAATAAAACCTCAAACCGCCACGCCCTTAACTAATTAATTTCCGGAGCCTACTTCCACAATTTGCGTTACGGGCGCTACGGTTACGGTTCTGGAAACTTGTTCGCGGGAAACTTCCGCGCCGTTTACAAACGTAACGTGGCTTACAATCTCCGCCAGCCCGTTTTTGCCCTCTTGCAGTACATTCGAACTTCCCGCAGCCACGTTTGGGTTAAGCCTCCGTTCGGTTTCGTATTCCTCGGCTTCCTCGGTTTTAACCTCTTCCACTATCTGAACCGAAAGCATCGGTTTTTCGGAAGCTACTTTTATAATTTGCCCAACCGAAAGGCGGTGCGCCTCTTCCACCGGAATGCCGTTATATTCGCATATGGCATCCACCGTTGTGCCGAACGCGTGCGCTATAGAACCCATAACGTCTCCGGATTTTACGGTGTATGTAACATCGGTTGAATACTTTATGCCAAGCTTTGTTACCGCCTCGCCCACGGATATAAGTTCCGTTTCGTCCACAAACCGTTTTGAAAATTCGAGAGATTCCACAAACCCTTCGGATACGGAAGTGCTTCCCGCCCTGCGGTACGGCGCGATAAGCTGGCTTTTAACCTCCTCGTATTCCGCTTCGCTTGCTAAAAGCGCTATTTCCGTGCCGTCGAGCGTTACCGATACCGCTTCAATTTGGTAGGTAATTTTCTGCGCAAGCTTGGAAATAACGGTATCCTCGGTTTCAATTTTTTTGGATGAGGCATGGATATTTTTAATTGTGATTTCCTGCGAGGGTTTAATTTTACTGCCGATTTCGTTGGATATTTTATTTATAACAGCGGAAGAGAGCGTATCGGCGGTAATATTTTTGTTTTCGCGTATAATGCCGGACGCGGTTTCCCCCAAATAAACCTCATAGGCGTTTTTGTTGGTAAACCCCCAAATTAAAAGAATTACAACCAAAACCGAAAGCACCGAACCGATGGCTATAACAAGAGGTTTGTAGCTTCCGAAAAACGAAGAATCGGTGTTTGAAATTTTGCCGGAAACGGCGTTTGCGGCTTTGCCGAATAATTTTCTTGCTTTTCTGTATACCTTTATCGCAATCAGCTTTATTATTTCACATACAGCAAAAAATAAATTGTCATTTTTTTGCGGCCTTGCGCCTGCGCCGACGCGCCGGACCTTCGAATTTCGGCTGCCTTGAGTGCGCGAAGAATAGCCGCCATTTTGGGAGGCATTTCGTTCGGAAGAGGAATAACCGCCATGCCGGGAGGCATTTCGCTCGGAGGAGGAATAGCCGCCATGCCCGCTTCCGCGCTCGGGGGAGGAATAACCGCCGCGCTCGGAAGAGGTTCGGCCGGTACGCGTTTCGCCGCGCTCGGAGGAAGTACGGCTGCGCGGCACATCATCGCGTTCGGAGGAAGTTCGGCCGGTGCGCGTATCGCTGCGGCCGGATGAATAGCCGCCGCCTTGCGTGCGCGAGGCGTCATAACCGCGCCTGTTTGAGCCGGAATTAGACCTGTCGTTTGGTTTTGCCATGTAATCACTCCTTGCTAAAGGGCCTCATTGGTTAATGGTGCAAAATTTTTACGGTTTGTTCACTTTTCATAGAACGGTTACGTATAAAGCCGTTTTAAGGCTTTCGTCCAGAACCACATATATTAACGCCTTATCCGGCAACTGTTCGTAGGTAATTTCCTTGCCTGTTACCGAATCGGTATAAACCGTATTCTCGTTTACCGACACTTCGGTGTTTTCCGGCGTTTTTGCGTTTAAGTTGGTCATTAAAATTGACGAATACCGCTTGGATACGATGTAACCTTTAAAGCGCGGAAAACCCAGCGCATCGTCTGCAATAAGCGCAAGTTCAACCTCTTTTGAATCAAGGAAAAGCGTAACGCCGCTTCCTATAAAAAACGAACGTACATCCACACGGTTGGGGATTATTTTGTATTCCGTTTCAGAACTTTCAGATGAAATTGTTACATATGAACCGCTTTTGTCCATCCTTATTTGAGTAACCTTGCCGGAGGTTTGAGATTTTACGCTTGTTGCAACAACATCCGAAATTCTCTCGTATTCGCACTTCAGGGTAAGTAAATCCCCAATGCGCAGGTTTTGCCACGCAATTTCCTGCCCGTTTCGCGTAACCTTCGCTACGTTTTCCAGAACATAGCTTTTTTCCTTACCGCTTTGCGAAAACGTAAGGTACACCACGCCGTTAGTATTCTTCTGCGCCTTAACAAAAACCGCGGAAATATCGCGGGATTTTTCGGTTAAACTCATTGAGTGCATTCTTGTGCCGGAAACCTCGGCGGATATGATATCTCCCTTTTGAATATCGGCAAAGGCGGCATTTTCCCCGTTACGCGTAATTACGCACTTTTCGGACAGCAGATAGGATTTTACCTCTGTTATTTCCGCGCCGTCCACACCTTTGAATTTTATTTCTGCGGCAATAGTTTTTGCCACCGAATCCTCCGATACGGAAAGCACTATGCCGTTTATAGTTGAAGTATCCGCGCTTGCAACCGCCAAAGTATCGTTTGCGCCGCTCAAAATGTCCGCTTTTATATCCACAATTATGTTGCTTTCAAGCACGGCGCTAACCTTCATGCCCTCTTGCAAATCCTCCGCTGTTTTTAAAAAGCCGTTAACGAAAATTGTAATGTTTTCGGATACTTTGTAAATTTTCTTTGTGCCGTCGCCGAGGATTAGCTGAACGGCGTTCATATCCGCCGATTCGTAATAATTAACAAACGTTCCTGATACGGTTTCCACCCGTTCGCCTTCAACGCTCTGGAAAGTTTCGCCCTCCGCCTCCGCCTCGGAAAACTGCTTCGTATCTATACCCGCGTATGTAAAAACCTTGTCCAGCAAATCCGCCATGCCGGCTTTTGTAATTGCCGCCTTTGGGTTAAAGGAGTTGCTTTCGTCGCCGTGCATTACGCCCGCGGATTTAAGGTAATAAACATAAGGGCGGGCGGCGGCGGAAACCTTAGTGTCGTCTAAATACAAAACCGGCAAAGCCTTTGTAAGCGCCTCCGTTTTTTTGCCCACGGTTTTTGTTACGAACATTGCCGCGTCCTCTTTGGTAAGCGCCCGTACTCCCTCTGTGCCGTCGGTTTTTATTCCCACAAAATCCTTAAGGTCGTCCGGGGTTAAAATTTCTTTTTCAAGTAAAAAGGCAATTTGCCTGTCCGCAGTTGTGTTCCACTTTTTATATGTTTTGCTGTACTGATTTAAATAGATGCGGTTTTTTTCATACGCCTTATCGTAAAAGCTTTTTTCGCTTTCGGTATAATCAATTTGCTTAAAACCGGCTACACGCGCTAAAATTTTCGCGGTCTCGAATTTGTCTATAAAATCGTCGGGGTTGTATTTGCCTGCGGAATCGCCGACAATTAAGCCGATATCGGCTATTTTGGAAATGGAGGCAAACGCCCAGTGGGACGAGTCAACATCCGAAAAAACCGGCGCTGCGGAAACCGAAACGGAGAATTGGAATATAAGAGATACAAAAACTATGTACAGTGAAAGGATTTTATGTGGTTTTACGTGTAAGAACATTAAATTAACCTCCTTACGGCAGGGTTTTAAATTATTCCCTTCCGTCACTTAATATTTTAGATTAAAAACCGAAGTTTTGCAAGGGATACAGCGGAAAATTTGCGAGAATTTGCAATACGCGCTTTTTTTGTTGGAATTATCAAAACAGTGCGGAATTTATTGACAAATAGCTCTGTATGCTGTATAGATAATACAAAAAGCATCTGTATTTTGTGTTTCAACTTTTTAAATTGGATTTAGTATCAGTTGGAAGCAGTAAATATCTTTTTGTTAGGGGGAGTAGTGCCATGCTTGGGTTTTATCTCGCAATGCTTGAAACGGCGGAGGAAAAAAGCAAATTTGAGGAGTTGCATGAGCATTACTGTCAGGAAATGTTTAAGAGGGCTTTGTTTATTTTGAGAAATACTCATGACGCGGAGGATGCCGTTCAAGAAGCATTTTTACGGGTTGCCAAGTGCTTTTCAAGAATTTCAGATCTTGGTTCGTCTCAAACGCGTGCATATCTGATAATTGTTGTTAAAAATGTTGCAAATGATATTCTAAAGAAAAGGTTAAAAAGCAAAGCAGAAAATATAGATGAGCATGTTGATGTTAGCGGCACAGCATCCACAGAGGAAGTTGTAATTTCAAATATTGCTATTGAAATGGTGATAGATGCTGCCCGTAACCTTCCGGATTCTTATTATGATATTTTAGTTTTGTCAATAGTTAATGGTTTAAGCACACGGAAATTTAGTTTCATAACAAAAAATCCGATATAAAAACCATGGACAAATATAGCATAGAAGAATATTTTGAAAATGTAGAAGTAGAAACGCCGTATGAAGGATATTTTTATAGC
>JAISVZ010000100.1 GCA_031271295.1 Clostridiales bacterium
CTCTCTTTGAATGCTCAACAAAATGTTGCCCTTTATTGCTCTTGAAAATAGGTTCAATCATGCTCCATTGCTTATCCGTTAAATCTGTGCTATATCCCATATTTACCCTCTTTCACTCGTGATGTAAGATATATCGACACTTTTTTTGATTTATTGAACACGGGTTCTTAGTAATTATTGAAGCAGCTTCTTCGGTGAGAGTGTGAAAAGTAACCATTTTTGTGATTTTTCTTTGAGCCAAAAATAAAGCTCTTGCATATGAAAGGTGCAAGGATTATAATGAATACAGATTGTAGGAGGCAACTTTATATATCCAAACTTAGTAATGCTTAAACGTAATTTTTATAGATTAGGCTATACAATTCACGGTCAAAGTATAGGCATATTAGTATACACTTTAGCAATGCGAAGTGTTCAGTCTTAGGGGGTGATCTTTGTGCATAACTCTTTTGATAGGATGATTTATGTCACGATATCTTTACTAAAGGAGAAAATGGTCAGCCCAAGCTTTGATGTAAATCGCTTGAAATTCTATTACCTTGGTATAGGAGAAGATGAGTGGAATAGCATATTTAGTTTCCTTATCAGTGAAGAATTAGTCAAGTCTTATTACGACTATAAAGATAAAAAATCACTGAATGCTTTTTTAAATGATGTAGGTGTAACAATCAAGGGAATTGAATATTTGAATAATTGCAACTTCGTTGCCCGTCCATCAGCAAAAGTTATGCTGTCAGTCGCCCAATCTGAATATGACAAAGTAGCTCAGCGAACCAATATTATTGATGTAAAGATTAGTGCAATTATTGCGTTATTAGCCTTTCTATATCCGTTGTATATTGATCTTTTAAGTTTTAAAATCCAAAATGTTTATCACGGATTATATCTTTTCGCTTTGATTGTTTTGTTAGTAATGAATGCAGTTGCGTTATTTTGTTTACTTACAGCGATTATGACAAGGGCGTATCGCCGTATAGATATCAACAGCATTATTAACGATAGCAGTGTTCGTCATCAAGAAAATGATTTTGAATCTTGTTTGTTGAAATTTTACAAAGATGCAATCAATGAAAGCAGTAATCAAAATGACAAAAGAGTAAAATATTACGACAGAGCAGTTAAGTTAATTAGAGTATCCGCTATAATAGGGTTGATACTGATTATTTTGAAGCATATTATTTAGGGAGGAGGATTATATGGATAATACAAAGGAAGTACTTGCTCGGCTCGACATAATGAATCAAGATTCCATGTCAATGAAACCAACAATTGATTTGGGATTAAATAGTGACATCAACATGGCGGGAACAAGGCCCATTAATGAGAGTGTTGGTATAGTTGGAACTACATTTGAACTTAACTCGAAATACAAGATCCCAGAAGAACCAAATCATAATGATTAATTCCTATGAAGAAGCCACTTGTAATAAAGAGGCTTTTTTTGTACAAAAAACATAAGTGCAATAACATCATTGTGAATTCTTAGTTGTCGACGTAAGCGTCAAATCCGGCGGTCTCTCCCGCGAATTCCGATAATCAGATATACTTGGTGAGAGAACTCACTACTTACACCCTTTGACAGGAGCGGCGCAATCCTCCGGAAGGGATTCGCTCCAAGGAAGAAAAGAGTCTATTTCGCTTGACTTAGCGTTCGGCAATTTTTCAAGCAAAAATTTTATGTAGTTGTACGGATGCAAGCCGTTGGCTTTGGCAGTTTCGATAATAGAAAACATGATTGCACTTGCCTTTGCTCCGTTCGCAGTATTTGAGAACAACCACGCTTTGCGGCCTTGAACAAACGGTTTGACGGCTCTTTCTGCCCTGTTGTTGCTCAGTTCAAGCCGCCCGTCAAGCAGCACGTTTTCCAAGTACTTGCGTTGCGATATAGCGTAACCGACAGCCTCGCCGAGTTTTGATTTGGGTGTAACCGTAACCACAAGCTTTTCAGCCCACGCGAAAAAAGCACCCATAATGGGCTTGCTTTGCTCAAGCCGTTTTTGATACCGCTCTTCGAGGCTTAATCGTTCAAAGACACGCTCCAACTTAAATAACCCGTAATTCCCGGATTTTATTCTCACCACGAGAGGAATTAAAGATGGCGTTGTTGAAAAACCGCAAAAATCCGCTTGTTTCTTTTTTCTTTTGATGTTACAAAAGTGGTGAAAAATCATTCTCACCACAGGCGGTTGATTTTATGTCAAAAGGATTTATGCGTTACGAAACAAAAAAGGGTGTCGAATATGCATCTGTATATAGGGCAAAGCGAATATCCGGAAAAAAGATAAACGAAGCTGAGTATTTAGGTCGTGTTGTTAATAAGGATCAAGGTATCTATCAAAATCGAACACGAGGTCTGTTTTGCTTTTCTTTAGAAAATGGCTATTCAAAAGTATCGAAAGAGATTGAGCAGACAGAACCGCAGATCGTAGAGAAGGAGAAATTGATCCTTGACTTCGGCGATGTCTATTTTCCAAACGAGATTTTGAAACTTTCCGGGTTGCTTGCTGTTTTTGAATCTGTCTTGAAGAATGACACAGATACTCTGTTGGCTCTTTTATCTCATCGTGTTTTAGATTCTAATACTGCTAACCGATATGCTTTTGAATGGTGGGAAGGATCATATGCTCGCCTGTTATATCCAAAAGCTAAGTTAAAGTCCCAACGTATCAGCGAATTTCTGAGTGTGCTTGGAGAAGAAGAATGTCAACGTCGATTTTTCAATAGCTATCTTTCACATTTAACAGTAAATGGTGAAAGTCGGGGCATCCTTGTTGATAGTACCGGATTGCCCAATGATATAAATTTTCCGTTAACAGCCATTAACAATCATAACGGAGTTATAAGTAACGAAACACGTCTAATTCTTGTGGTTGACAGAAATACACATATGCCAATTTATTTTCGATATGCTGCTGGTAACATTGTAGATGTTTCTACATTAAAAACTACACTTAAAGAGTTATCGGCATTTGGAATAGATGTAGATTTTGCAATTGTAGATGCTGGGTATTACTCTGAGGGTAATATTCGTGAAATGCAAAAAGAAGGCATTTCTTTTATTGTTAGGCTTATTTCGAATCGTAAGTTTTACAAAGAATTGGTTTCTAACCACGTAGAAAACTTGGAAGACGCACAGAATATGGTTTATTATCGAGAAAGATTGTTGTTTATCAAAAAAGTTCCCATTGATCTTTTTGGAAAACCTGGATTCGCATATGTGGCATTGGATGCTGACCGGAAACATGACGAAGTCCGGAAATATGCTAAAGCGGCCCTCTCCAATAAGGATGTATCTCCGGAAGAAATGAATCAGTCGATGCGTTCCAACGATGAAAACGACGAGTCCCACGAGAGCGTGTAAAATCGCAGTCGTAGGATTTTGTTTGTGTTGATTAAGCCCGTATCTCAGTTCCGTCCTTAAATGTGAACTGTACATCCTCCTCACCGTAGACTGTGGCGAAGTCCACAAGAGAAACCCAAAGCAGCTTGTCAAATTCGGTGAGAAACCCGTCCTGTTAGCAAAGAGTGGCAGCAAAGGCTTCCACCGATTTGTCGTGCGCTTTTTTATCCGACGCCTGTTAGAAAACATCCTCGAACCGAGCCTTGGCGGTATCAAACCGAGCGACCAAACCTCGTAACTTCGGTTTATCCTTTACATTTGATGGTATAAAAGAATCAAAAATTATGTTCCCCCAATTGTGCATAAACCCTCCCCCCCTGTTGCCCTTGTGCGCCCGCAGGCCCCGTCGGGCCAACCAGCCCATCCGGGCCGGTTATTCCGCGTATACCCTGCACGCCCTGCGGCCCCGGCAATCCCGGCGGGCCTTGCAAGCCCTGCGGGCCTTGCGGGCCTTCCGGGCCGGGTTTTCCGTCCGGTCCTGCCGGGCCGGGCAAGCCCTGCGCTCCAACCGGCCCTGCCGGGCCGATACTTCCTGCCGGGCCTTGCACGCCCATCGGGCCCTGCGGCCCCATCGGGCCAACTTTGCCGTTGGCGCCCGTAAAGCCGCGCGGGCCAATCGGCCCTGCCGGGCCTTGTGCGCCTTTGCTTCCTTCGGGGCCGGGCAATCCCTGCGGGCCTTGCGGGCCAATTGGGCCTTGTAAGCCAACAAGCCCCTGCGGGCCTTGCGGGCCGGGCAAGCCTTGCAAGCCGTTTTCCCCTGTTACGCCCTTTAAGCCTTGCAAGCCTTGCGGGCCTTGCGGGCCGATTGGCCCCGCGGGGCCTGTTACTCCCATTGGCCCCTGAACCAACGCGCGTGTTACCACAGGGGGCGCGGGAGCGCATGGCGGGCACAGAACCGTTTCTTTCGGCTCCGCGCAAACCGGCTGCGCATAAATGGCGTTATTCGCGCCGTCACATAATTTGCGGCGCGGTTCAACGGCGTAAGGTGAACGTCTTTCGTCACAGCGGCCGTAAAGAACCTCATCGTATGCGGAATATTCGGATATTTCGTCCTGTCCGCATGAGCAGGGGTTTTTTGAACCCCCGGTTTTTTCCAAATAACTTAAATCTGACCTATACATTTTCTTCGCCTCTCAATTTTAGTTATTATACGCTTGTTTTTATGATATTCATGGACAAAACCGAGGGTGATATCATTTTACTTGAAAAATATAAAAGAATAGTTTATCATGATTCCATGCAGTGCGATTGAATTAAATTTTAAGCGAATTTCCGCGTTTTGGAGGAAACTATGTATTCCGTTCCCGTTGCAGATATTTTAAGAGAGTTTAATATGGAACTTTTAAATACGGATGTTGATATTTCAAATATGGTTATCAATCATCCGGAGGTAAACCGCCCCGCCTTGCAGCTTGCGGGTTTTTTTGATTATTTCGATTCCGACCGGCTTCAGGTAATAGGTATTGTAGAATATTCATATCTTAAAAAAATGTCCGAGGAAAAACTCAGGCAAACATTCAGAAAGCTTTTCAATTACAAGCTTCCGTGCGTTGTAATATGCCGAGGGCTTGAACCGTTCGATTATATGCTGAAATACGCCTCCAAAAAAGGAATCCCCATTTTAAGCTATAAAAAT
This sequence comes from Clostridiales bacterium, assembly GCA_031271295.1. GTDB lineage: Bacteria > Bacillota > Clostridia > Lachnospirales > WQUN01 > JAISVZ01. The sequence goes on from JAISVZ010000100.1 coordinate 5,037, forward strand.
TCCACAACCGAATTTATGGGCGAAATTATACGCTGGCTTAAGGTGCAGTTTGCGCCCAGGGTTTCGGTGCACGGCGTTTTGGTGGATGTATACGGCGAAGGCGTTTTAATTATGGGCGAAAGCGGCATAGGCAAAAGCGAATCCGCGCTGGAACTCGTTAAAAGAGGGCACCGCCTTGTTGCGGACGACGCGGTTGAAATTAAGAAAGTTTCAAACGAAACGTTGGTTGGAAGCTGTTCGTCCGATGTTTTAAAGTATTTGATAGAACTGCGCGGTATCGGTATTATAGACATACGGCAAATGTTCGGCGTGCAGTCCGTAAAAGCCACGCAGTCTGTGGATTTGGTCATACAGCTTGAAATTTGGGATAATAAAAAAGAGTACGACAGGCTTGGGCTTCATGAGGAATACACGGAAATTTTGGGCAACAAGGTTGTAAGCCACACAATACCCATAAGGCCGGGGCGGAATTTGGCAATTATTTGCGAATCCGCGGCGATAAACCACCGCCAGAAAAAGATGGGGTATAACGCCGCCCAGGTATTATCCGACAGGGTGATGGAAAACATTGCGCGAAGCCAAAGTATAGTAGACAATTACGACTATAAGTGAAAGGACTAATTATGCCTGATACCCTCAATTTTTTGCGAAACCGTTTTGGCAGCGCAATTTTAGTAAACGAACCGATGAAAAACCACACGTCGTTTAAAACGGGCGGGGATGCCGCTTTTATGATGCTTGCGCAAAATTCCGGCGATATTGCGGACGCGGTAAGTTTTTGCCGGGAAAACTCGGTTCCTTTTCTGCTAATGGGTAACGGCACAAACCTTTTGGTGTCGGATTCCGGTTTTAACGGGCTTGTTATAAAAATTGCGGAGAAAATGAGCGGTGTGTTTTTAAATACCGCCGGTGAAATTGAGGCGGGCGCGGGGCTTCTGCTTTCGGAATTGTCGCATTTCGCGCTTACGCGCAGCCTTTCGGGGTTGGAGTTTGCCTCCGGTATTCCGGGCAGTGTGGGCGGCGCGGTATATATGAACGCCGGTGCGTACGGCGGGGAAATAAGCGGAGTTTTGGTTTGGGCGGATATCATATTAAACGGAGAAATTAAACGCTTTTCCGTTTCGGATTTGGCTTTGGGCTACCGCGCAAGTATTTTGCAAAAAAACGGCGGAATTGTAACTGCCGCCGCCTTTAAGCTTGTTGCTTCGCAATACAGCGAAATTGACGCCAAAATTAAGGAACTTAACGCCAAACGCAGGGAAAAACAGCCGCTTAATAAACCCAGCGCGGGCTCCGCGTTTAAACGCCCCGAAGGGCACTACGCGGGTAAGCTAATAGCCGACAGCGGCCTTGCGGGGTATAAAATCGGCGGTGCCGCGGTATCGGAAAAGCACTGCGGGTTTATAGTAAACGAAGGCGGCGCGTCGTCTTCCGAAATTTACGCTCTTATAAATTATGTTAAAAAAACGGTTTTCGAAAAATTCGGTGTTGCACTTGAACCCGAAGTAAAATTCGCGGGGGTTTTTGAGTAATTATGCGCTTTATTATTGTAACGGGAATGTCCGGCGCGGGCAAATCCACCGCGCTTAAATGCTTGGAGGATTACGGCTTTTACTGTGTGGATAACATGCCGCCCAACCTTTTGCCGGAAATAGTTAAATTATTCGATTCGTCCGGTTCCAACCTGCAAGACGCGGCGTTCGGAATAGATATAAGAATGGGCGTTATGTTTGATTCCCTTTTTGATGTAATAAGTTCTCTGCGCTCCTTGGGGCATACCGTAAGCGTAATTTTTTTAGACTGCGCCGACGACGTTTTGGAAAAGCGCTACAAGGAAACAAGGCGAAGCCATCCTTTGGCCAAAAACGAGAGAATTTGCGTGGGTATTGATAAGGAACGCTCTCTTTTAAAATCCGTGCGGGAAAAGGCGGATTATATTTTAGATACGAGCTATTTTTTAACAAGGCAGTTGCGTGAAAAGATATCCGAAATATTTTTGGAACATAAGGAATACAAAAACCTTATAATAAATATAATAACCTTTGGGTTTAAGCACGGCATTCCGGAGGATTCAGACCTTTGCTTCGACGTGCGTTTTATGCCAAACCCTCATTACACGCATTTGCGTCCTTTTTCCGGGCTTGACGAACGCGTTAGGGATTTTGTTTTAAACTCCGAAGGATGCGCCGAGTTTTTGGAAAGGGTAACAAAACTTCTGGATTTTTTAATACCCCGGTATGTTACCGAGGGCAAAAACAAGCTTGTATTAAGCGTTGGCTGTACGGGAGGCAAGCACAGAAGCGTGTGCCTCGGCGTTGAAATTTACGAACATTTGCAAAAAAACGGGCAAAGTGTTTTAATTAATCACAGGGATATTGAAAAGGATTCGAAATACTAAAAACCACAGGTGATTGAATGTCTTTTTGCGAGGATGTTAAAACGGAGCTTGTAGAATACACAAACGCCGGGCGGCACTGCGATATTGCGGAGCTTTGCGCTCTAATAAATATATGCTCCGAAATTTTGCCGGGCGGGCTTTATTTTCAAACCGAAAACATCTTAATTATAAAAAAGGCTTACGCTCTTATTAAAAAAACTTTCGGTATTACACCCTACGTTAGCGCGTCCAAGAAAAACAGAAATTCCGGGCGGCAGTACAAGCTTATTGTTCCAAACGGCGAAGTTTTGCAAAAACTGCTTTCGGCAACCGGTACCGCAAACGGCATATCTTCTGTAAGGGCGTTAATTGTAAGTTCGGTTTGCTGTAAAAAAGCGTATATTCGCGGAGCATTTTTAGCCGCCGCGTCAATTGCGAACCCGGAGAAGAATTACCACGCTGAATTTGTTTTCCAAACGCAGGATACGGCTAATTCCGTTGCGCAGTTGGTTAATTATTTCGGGCTTAACGCCAAAATTTCGCGTTACGGCGGCAACTGGCGCGTATACTTTAAAGACAGCGACCAAATCTCGGATTTATTCAAAATAATCGAAGCGGGCGGCGCAATGCTTGAGCTTGAAAATATCCGCGCGTTTCGGGATATGAATAACGATATTAACCGCAAAAGCAATTTTGTTACCGCAAATTTTGACAAAACCGCAACATCGTCCGCTAATCAGGTTTTGGACATAAAGCTTATTAAGGAGCGGAAGGGTCTTTCGTACCTTTCAGAACCTTTGCGTCAATTGGCGCAGCTTAGGCTCGAAAATACCGAGGCAAGCCTTAAGGAATTGGCAGCTATGTTATCTCCGCCCGTTTCCAAATCAGGTATTAACCACAGGTTCAGAAAAATAAGCGAGATAGCGCAGGAAATTAAGGAGGGATAATTATGGTAGAAGTTATGGTTTCGGTTATTACAAGCTTAGAGGCAAGGCCTGCGGCAAGGCTTGTTCAAACCGCAAGCAAATTTGAAAGCCGCATACAAATTAAAAAAGGCGAGGGCAGTACCGTTAACGCCAAAAGCATTATGGGAATAATTTCGCTCAGTATTTTGGAGGGCGATAATATTACAATTACCGCAGAGGGAACCGACGAAAAGGAAGCCATATGCGAACTTCGGGATTTTTTTAAGTATTCCGTTTAGCGGTAAATAAGGGGGCAATTAAAATTAACACAGGGGCTTTAACGCCAAAGGAAGCGGAATTTGTAAAACAACTTCGCGGCATACCGTATCTTTCTGTTGATAAAGCCTTGGAATTGGTGGGCGGGGTTTCGGTTTACAGAAACGTGTTCTCACTTACGGTAATGCTTTTGCCCGAAAGGATTTTGAAGCTAAAAAGCAAAATTGATGAAAACCTTGAAAATTACTCTATTGAAATTCACGGAATTAAAGGGGTACTGCTTAATATCGGAGCGTACTCTCTTTCTGATGCGGCAAAAGAGTTAGAGAATTTATCTAAGCGCGGCGATTATGAAAAATGCAAAGAATGCCACGCCGCGTTTGAAAGCGAAATAAATAATTTTCTGCGGTTGGCGGAGGGTTTGCTTGAAAGTGCTCGCGGGGAAAAGCAAAAGGCGGAAAACGGGGAAGCGTTAGAGGCAGGTTTACCCCGCGTTATCCGCTTTATTAAGGATTTTGACGGCGCGGCGGCAACAGCGCAGTTAAAAAATTTGTGCGAGGTAAGTTACGGCGAAGAAATAGACACATTGCTTGAAGGCGCGCAAAACGCCGTTAAACTGTTCAACTTTAAGGGTGCGCTGGAGCTATTAACTAAAATAGATGAGGTTTTAAGAATATGAATAAAATTACATATGATCTACATATATTGGCAAGTTCGGGTGAAATTGAAGCATGGGAAGCTGTGGCGGGTTTTAAAACTAAAAATGAATATTTTTCAAAACTGACGAGCTTTTTGGACAAATCCCCAAAGTTTTTGCAGTACACGCCCACCGTAATAGCCTATTTGGAAGATGTGCGCGTGGTTTTTTTAAACGAGACGGAAGAACTGAAGGAAGAATTTATTTCATTGGGAATGAAAAAAATAATCCACATTTTTGACGACCTTTCCGAGGCGGCGCAAAAAGGAGATATTAAAGTAATTTCGGACAAAATGGTGCAGTTTAAGGCCGAGCTTGAAATGATAACAACAAATATAAAAGAGGCGCGGATTACCGAAACGGTGCGTCCCACGGTTTTGGCGGTAGACGATATGCCGGAAATTTTAACCCTTGTATCGGAAATGCTTGCGCCGGATTATAAAGTTATAGCGGTAACATCGGCAAAGGCGGCGCTGGAGGTTTTGGATTCGCACACGCCGGATATTTTCCTGCTTGATGTGGAAATGCCGGAAGAAACCGGGTTAGAACTGGCGCACACAATTCGGAAAATGGATAACTTCGCAAAAACGCCTATTTTGTTTTTAACAAGCCTTTCAAAAAAAGAAACCGTCATGGAGGCAAAAAAAATCGGACGCGCGGATTATATATTAAAACCTGTGGATAAGAAGGGGCTTGTTTCACGGGTGGAGAAGAATTTGAATGTGTAAAAATCGTTTTTTATCACGATACAATTTTAAGGTTTTTTTGCAAATATCCATCAAGCGGATTACTTACTTGTGTTTATAAGAATATTTGGCAATTGGTTATGTTTGGTCATTTGTGCGAATATACAATCGAACAGTATATTTCTCCTCAAGCATTTTTACGCCGTGCGTTTATTAAGAAGCATTTCCAAAAATATATTGTTTCCTTCGTATTGTTGCAAAGGAAAGATGCATTTACCGAAACTACTAAACTTTTCGCGTGATCATCATACGAATTCAGTATTGCTTGCAAGTTTGTTTTCGATATCGTAACAAAACTTATGCACTGTTCCTTCGGATAGTATATTGAATAATTTATAATCTATGCCCCTAATTTTATCTATTAAGGATAAAGCATCTTTACTATCAATAGTCAAGTATTCAATAGGTGATTTGTAGTTACCATTCACAGTGGCCGGAGAAAAACTTATATTTGTAGCCTTCCAAAAATATCTTGATTTGCAGCCATCTGCTACGCTATAATCAACACAAGAAAGGGCGGGTGATGAGTGCTTGTCAAACAAAACGGAAGACATCATAATGAAGAGCATAATGGAGCTTTTTAAGGGCGACGCCATAAAGTTCTTCGGAATAGACAAAAAGATTGTGTCGGTTGAGAGAACGGAGCTGACACATAAGTCTGTCAAAAAGACGGACGACTGGATGCTTATTACGGAGGATGATACATATATCCACGTTGAGTTTCAAACTACGTACAGCAAAGAAGACTTGTCCCGGTTTATGCTATCTGACGCGATGCTGTATCACAGGGAAGGCAAACCAATAAGGACAATTGTGGTTTATTCAGCGGAAATTAAGGACACAATAACCACAATAAACGCGGGCGCGCTGCAATATGGAGTGGAAGCGTTTTACATGGTTAAGATGGACGGCGATAAGGCGTTTGAGGAAATAAAGGCAAAAATAGAAGCCGGAGCCGGGCTTACGAAGCAGGATTTAATGTCCATAGTGTTCCTTCCTATGATGAAAAGCAAAGATGATAAGGTTAAAAGGCTTGAACGGTCTATCATGCTTTCAAAGGAAATTAAGACTGAGCCTGTACAGACGCAGATTCAAGCCATGCTTGAGATGTTGGCGGAGAAGTTCGTAGATGACGAAAAAGAATTAACAAGATTGAAAGGAATGATGAAAATGGGCGTTATATTTGACATGATTAGGGAGGATTTAAGAGAAGAACTCAGGGATGAGATTACCAACAAAGTTAGAAATGAGATTACCGATGAAATCTCCAGCAAAGTTAGAAATGAGATTACCGATGAAATCACCAACAAAAGTGCGGTAGAAACGGCCAAAATCATGATTGAAGACGGTGCGGGTATAAGCACAATTGCAAAATATACAAGGCTATCCGAGTCGAGAATCAGAGAGCTTAAAGCAGATATGGCGGAGGCGAGTTAGCATCGTAATAGCCGTTTACACATCAAGCGTGCAAGTTATTTTCCTGCTTGATGTGGAAATGCCGGGTGGAAAAAACTTAGGGTTTGGAGCCTAGGCGTTATTCGGTAATTTCGCGCTTTTTGGCTTTTTGGGGGAGGCGTTGGTATGAAAAATATGTTTTTTGCTGTGAAAATTAATGGTGCTGTTTTAGAAGCGTTTAAAGCTCTTTTATTGCTTTGCGCCGCTTTTGTTTTGCAAGCAAATTTCTCCGTAAATTTTACCGTTTACGCAAGCACGGCTAAAGTGGCGGAGCAAACCGAGGTTTCGATAACTGATAATGAAATTGATTATAGGCAAGAGCTATACAGTTTAATTGGCTTGGCGGGCAAGGTTGATAAAAAATCGGGCAACCTTATTCTTTCGCAAAAAAGCGGCGAAAATGTGATGTGCATAGAAAAACAGTGCTTTTTCGGCAACGAGGTTTTTGTATGCAAATTTATATACGAAGGTAATTTTATGCTTGACGAAACTCTTCCGCTTAGGGCAATAAATTTAAGTGAGGTTATAAAAGGCAATTATTACAGACCGAAATTAAAGTACACAATATATATTGACGCGGAAAATGTATATATCGAGGGTGTTGATAAAAAGAAATATGTTTTGGTAAACGGTGAATTGTTTGATATTTCAAAGAGGGAAAAATGTTCCGCGGAGTTTAAGAACTATTTTGTGAATCTGTTCTCCGTTTTAAACCGGGGAACTTTTGGGGAATATGATATGCATATTCTCCAGGATTTTCGCCCATACGTTAACAAAGAGCATGTATTTGACCTTATTCCATATTCGAACGCTTATTTGGTTATAAGCGAAACGGGAGCGCGCTTATCAGAAAACAAGCTGATTGCGGAAAAATTAATTCATCGGTTTTCCGCGGGGGCAATCGGTCAAATTTATGACAGATGGGAAGAAAGGTATAAAATTCCCGAAAATACGGCGCTGTTATACGCAAATTGGTACGCGGGGACCGGAAACGACTATATTGTTGAATTTTACCGTGATAAAAACACGGCAAAAGTGTTGTGCCGAACATTGGTGGACGGAAATGATCCGGATATAGAACACGTGTCGAAGCCCTTCTCCATTGCGGAAGTGAATTTTAATTCGCCGTATTTAACGGTGCCGGTTGCAATGGACGAGCGCAATATTGCCGGTACTTTGGATGCGCCAATATTTCTTATACAAAAGGAATTTATGAATTTTGACGATGGCGATACGGTAAGCGGCGTTTATGTTAACGGGGACGAAACACCTCTTACGGCAGTGAATTTAGGATTATACACAATGTACGTATACAACTTTGACCAAAGCGCCGGCAATTTTACGCAAAATTATTACCTGTCGCCAAATTCGGCAAAGGATATTAAAAGCCTAAACGGAGCCGAAATAGGCGATACCTTTGAGCAAATAATAAACAAAATGGGATTTGGGGAGGTAAAAGACGGCTGCTTAACATACGAAATCGGCGGATTAAAATATATGTTTACCGCTAAGTTCCCAAACGGGGAAACAGACGCGCTTTATGTAGGTTATCCGAGGTGAGAAGAGCGAAACGAAGAGATTTACCGCAAATTTTACTGATATAAACGTAAACGCGCATATGCGCGGCGCGTTAAAAAATTCCAGTAAATGTACTTGGCATTTCTTAACGCGCCTTAGCATAAATTAAGGTTACATATTCGTGCCTAAAAAATACTTTTTGCGAAATAATACAGTCCGTTTTTCCAAACCGTAAAATCGTGCCCGCCGTCTATTGTGTAATATGCGTGCCTTACATTATTCGCGTCAAACGCCTCGTGATATGTAAGCGGGATATCCCCCACAACGCCGTCCTGATTGCCGTTAATAATAAGCATAAATGTGTTATCGTTATATTTGTCGGTAAACGTCATTTCCTCGGCTGTTACCTGCCCCGGAAAATTCATTTCGGGAACCGCCAAAAGCCCCGGCGCGGGCGAAAACGCGCCCACATATCCGAACGTTTCCGGCATTGAAACGCCGATAAAAAGCGATTCCTTCCCGCCCATCGAAAGCCCGGCTATCGCGGTTTCGGACCTTTTATCCGATACGGAGTAATTCTCGCTTATAAACGGCATTAAATCGTTGCGTAAATCATTTATGAAATTGCCGAACGCCGCAATATTTTCCTGCCCGAAAACCTCCTTCGGGTAACCGTCATCCTTCATTGCCCGCACATTTGGTATAACAACTACCATAGGTTTTGCCTCGCCGGACGCGATTAAGTTGCTTAAAACCACATCGGGGTTGCCGCCAAGCCATTCGGAGTGTATCCCGCCTATTCCGTGAAGCAGATAAAGCACGGGATATGTAATTTCCGGGTCGTATCCGGGCGGTGTGAAAACATAGCACTTGCGGTTAGCTTCGGTTGTGTTTGAGTAATACTCAACCTCGGTAAGCTCGCCGTAGGTAGTTTCGTCGTTTTTCTTGTCAAAGCCCTCCGGCGTATTGTGATCCGATAGGGCTAAAATACTGTAAATGCTGTCCAAATCAATCTGTTCCTCCTCTGCGATTTCCTCCTCACCCGATGACGGAATATCGGTTTCCTGTTCGGTTTGCGCGTTTGCTTCGGTTGCGGCTTCGGTTTGCGCCGATGTTTGCGCGTTCGCCTCCGTTGCGGCTTCGGTTTGCGCCGATGATTGCGCTCCCGCTTCGGTTTGCGCTTCCGCTGATTCTCCCGTTTGCGCCGCCGTTTGCGTATTTTCCGAAGCCGCCGCTTGCGTTAAAACATCCGCGTTAGCCGTTGCGGTTCCGCCTTCGCCGCCCGAAGAGCATCCGGCAAAAATTATTAAACATAAAACTAAAGCAACATACTTTTTCATACTACCATCCTTTTACAATTGTTGTGAATTGTTATGTGAACTGAGTGCAATCGCTTAACAATTTTAAATTTATTATTCCAAGCAAAACGAGGCAAGGCTGGGGCTGCCGCTGCCTTTGTAAACAAAATAAAGAGCGTTAACGCCGTCCGGCACGCTAATATTTGCCGAAAAAGCCGTCCATATATTCGCGTTTTCCACATTTATTTCGCCGAGAGCTTCCGCGTCCGGCGCTGTTTTTACCTCAAAAACTCCCCGTCCGTAACCGCGCGTTTTAACCGTCACCTTTTTTATTCCCTTACAGTCAAAATACTTAAAGCCTATTACGGCGGTATCGGTAATATTGGCAATAAACCCCGGTTCCTCGTCGCCGTCCCTGCCGTCCTGCGTTATTTTCGGCGCGTTTGCCTTGGACGAACCCGGCAAAAACATATTGCAGGCAATATACGCGGGGTACTCGCCCATACCTTGAAGCGGACCGCCGTTACCTCCGCAGGATGTCATCTGCGCCTGTTTTATTGCGCCTTTATCGTCAATTTCTATCGGTTCCATACAGCCCTGCCGCGAAAACCACGTGCCGTTGGTTTGGCGGTGATAAAAAATATAAAACCTGCCGTCTATTTCAACAACACTTCCGTGGTTGTTGCCTGCGGGGTAGGCTTCCTTTTCCGCCGCCTTGTATGTGTCAATGTGCAAATCGCAGTTGCTTACAATAACGCCGCCGTACTCAAAATTCTTTAACGGATTTTTGCTTGTTGCGTAGCAAAGCTCATTCATCGCGCGGGACGAATAGATAAAATAGTACAGGCCGCCGAACTTGCGTATTGACGAGGCCTCGAAAAATTCATGCCCTTCAAACGATGTTCCTTTTCCGTAACAGCTTCCGGGCGCTACAAAAACCGGTTTTTCCTTTATTGTAAGCATGTCGGCTTCAAGCACCGTACACATTGCGCCTGTTCTGCTTTTATCACCTATTCCGCAGAACCCGGTATACATGTATGTAATATCCCCTTCGGTTAAAACGCCGGGGTCGAACTGCGGCTCGTCGCCCTCCTTTTCCCCAAGGCGCGTTCCGTCCGGGTAGCGCACGTATCCGTAAAACTCATACTTTCCCGCCGGAGTATCGCATACCGCAACCGATACCACCGAAACCTTATCCAGCACATAATACAAATAGTACCTGCCGTCCGGCCCCACCGTTACGTCCGGCGCGTAAAGGCACATGCGCCCGTCGGCGTTCAGCGGGTCGTCGGTTTTCTTGAATATAACGCCCTCGTAGCGCCAATCGCTTAAATCCGATACGGGAGCAGACCAGCACACATAATCGTTAAGGCAGAACACGTACCCGTTAAACCTGTCGTGCGAACCGTAAACGTAAACTCTGCCGTCAAATACATAAGGCTCGCCGTCCGGAATGTACTCCCACGACGGCAGATAGGGGTTGAATAGCTGTTTTTTCATTTCGTATCCTCCTTTTGATGCAAAACTTCCGGCGGCGGCGAACTTTCGCTCCGCCGGCTTTGGATGTAAACTTCGGCGGCGAACTTCGCTCCGCCCGATTCCGGCGGCGGCGGTTTTACGCGCGTGCCGCCGTTTCGTTTTCAATTAAGAACGCCGTTAACTCGCTAACCTCACTCTTATCCATCTCCGGTTTTTCGCCGAAGAGCATTGCGTACGGGGAATCCTCGGTAAATGGCGACCACTGCGGCATGGCGCTTCCGTCCGCGTCGTTGCCGTTGGGGTTACCGGTTTTGGCGAAATTTGTCCAGTAATTGCACATTTGGCGTGCCAAATCGTAATGCTTGCCAACAAACGGACGCCAGCATTTTGCCAATGTTTCAAACATAAACCACAGCTCGGAGGAATGAAACGCGCCTTCGTTATCCCCCGGAATTTCGGGGCTGAACCGATAATAATAAAGCGGGGATGTTTTAAGCTGCGCGTTTTTAAGCCCCCACAGCCTGTTTCCAACGTCGAAGCCGTTAAACGTGCCCGCTTTTACCGCTTCCTCCAGCGAAACTTTACCTAAACCGGTCAGCGACAAGTATTTTTCCGCGTTTTTGCCGAATCTCTTGTTCGCGAAATCAATAAACTTATCCTCGCTGTCGCCCGGCGGCGAAACCAAAAATTCCGCGCTTGTATTTCCAATCATAAGCGGCACCGGATGACGCCTGTTTTCGGAAATAACCTTTGCGGGCGGTTCCTTTAAAAAAACGCCGTCCGTTACAATTCCCCACGTAAGATGCCGCCCGGTGGGGCTTTTGAAGGACATACCCAAATCCAGCATTTTTTCCGAGCTAATACTTCGCGCTTCTTCCAAATTTGAAATGCCCGCCCATTTAAAAAACGCTTCTCCTGTTTTTTCGGCGTCATTTAAGGTTGACATATTTCCGAAAGGGCCTCTTGCGATACCGCCGCAGCTTTGAGCTATTGCCTTATGAAAATAGCCGCCGCTCTCCGGTGACGCAAGGTGCGCCATAACGCTGCCGCCGCCCGCGGACTGCCCAAAAATTGTAACGTTGTCCGGATCCCCACCGAAAGAGGCAATATTTCGCTTAACCCATTTCATTGCCGCAAGCTGATCCATTAGCCCAAAGTTTCCGGATGTGCCGCCGCCTTCCGCCGAAATTTCGGGGTGCGCCAAAAACCCGAAAACGTTAAGCCGGTAGTTTAAGCTTACAAATACAATTCCGCGCCGCGCGATACGTTCGCCGTCAAATTCCATTTCCGACGAATAACCCCACTGCAAACCGCCGCCGTAAATCCAAACCATTACCGGAAATTTTTCGTCTCCGGTTTTAGCCGGTGTCCAAACGTTAAGGTACAGGCAATCCTCAGAGATATCAATTTTCGAATCCACATGCCATTCCTTGTTGTAGAGAAACTCCGGGTCCCCAATGCCGGGTGTGGATTGCATCGATATTGGGGCAAACTTATCAGCGTTTAAAACTCCGCTCCAATCGGCTGCCTTTTGGGGCGGCTTCCATCTTAAATTACCAACGGGGGGAGCGGCAAAAGGTATTCCCTTGTAGGCGGTAATGCGCGGGTCGGCGGCGGGTATGCCCGCAACGCGTCCGTTTTCGGTTGTTGTTTGTCTTAGCATATAATCATCCCTTTCTTTTTGTATATAATACATAAAATACATTTATTTTCGCTTTCACTCTTTGGTAATTATACATTAAAACTAATCATTTGCAATATAATTTCACAAATGAATGCGGCATTTAAAAATTATTGGTATTTGCCTCTTCCCACAAAGATTATCTTGTTGACATTGTTCGGCGGTCTGATAAAATTAACGCAGTTATGCTGCGAAAGGAGAAGGCAAATTGAAACTTATATCATGGAACGTAAACGGGTTGCGCTCGTGCATGAATAAAGGATTTATGGATTTTTTCAAGGCCGGCGGCGCGGATTTTTTTTGCATTCAGGAAACAAAAATGCAGCGCGAGCAAAGCGCCTTTGAATTTGACGGGTACTTTCAGTATTGGAACAGCGCCGTAAAAAAAGGTTATTCCGGCACGGCGGTATTTTCAAAAACCGAACCTGTTTCCGTTACCTATTCAATGGGCAATTCCTTGTATGAGGATGTTTCCGGGCACGATAACGAAGGGCGGCTTGTAATTTTGGAGTACGAAAAATTTTACCTTATAAACATCTACACTCCAAATTCCAAACACGAACTACTTCGCCTCAGCTACCGTATGGATTGGGAAGATAATTTCAGATCCTATCTTAAAAGCCTTAAAAAGCCCGTTATAATATGCGGGGATTTAAACGTGGCGCATACCGAAATAGATATCAAAAACGCCAAATCGAACAGAAAAAATGCCGGCTTTACCGACGAAGAGCGTGAAAAAATGACTATGCTCTTATCTTCCGGCTTCACCGACACCTTTAGGTATAAAAACCCGGACGCGCGCGACGCGTACACATGGTGGTCCTTTATGGGAAACGCCAGAGCCAATAATGTTGGCTGGCGTATTGATTATTTTCTTGTTTCGGATATTTTGCGCAAATCAATTATAAACGCAAATATATATCCCGAAATCTTCGGGAGCGACCACTGCCCGGTAGGGCTTGAAATTGATATTTAAACCGGAGTTTTGCAAAGCCTGTACGCCCCGTGAAATACCGGCCCTACAAACTCGTTAAACGCAAAACCGTTCTTTATTGCGGCGGTAACAAAATCCTTTGCCTTAAATACCGCGTTTTTTACGCTAAGCCCTGCCGCAAGCCCTGCGGTTATCGCCGCGGCAAAAGTGCAACCCGCGCCGTGATTGTAAGTGTGCGTAATTTTAGGCGCGGTTAAAATTTCAAAATTTGCGCCGTCGTAGAAAAGGTCTGCGGCTTCGTTTCCGGCAAGCGCTTTGCCGCCTTTAATTACAACGTTCGCCGCGCCTTTTTTATTAATCTCAATCGCGGCTTTTTTCATATCCTCCAAATTGCTCAGTTTGCCCATGCCGGAGAGTATACCCGCCTCAAAAAGATTCGGCGTTACAACAGTTGCAACAGGCAAAAGCAAATCCCTCATAGCGTCCGCGTTTTCCGGGTTTAAAACGCGATCGTCCCCTTTGCATACCATAACAGGGTCTATAACAACATTTTTCAGGTTGTTTTCGGTTATCGTTTTATGAACGAGTTTTACCATATCTGCGTTCGCGAGCATTCCCGTTTTCATCGCGTCTATTTTTTTGCCCGCAAGTATTGTTTTTAGCTGCTTTTCTATAAGCGGGGGTTCAATTCCGGTAACATCATGCGCCCATGAATTGTCCGGGTTCATGGTAACTATCGCTGTTAACGCTACCATGCCGTAAACGCCGTATTCCTCAAAAGTTTTTAAATCTGCTTGCATTCCCGCGCCAGCGGAAGAATCGCTTCCCGCAATTGTAAGTGCCAACGGTATGTTCATATTAATTCCTCCTCAAAATTTTTACCTATAATACCGCAAAATAGTTTGTGAGGAAACGCCGTTTTGCAATTGTTGCGATACAATTCGCCGCGATAAAGTTTACATTTGACTTATTTTCGGACAACAGCATATAATGGAGAAGAACTTAAGAAAATTTCACAATAAAGTTTAAAGGAAAGAGTGTTTGCATGAAGGGAATAATAACTGTTATCGGAAAAGATCAGGTAGGAATTATCGCGAAGGTCTGCACGTTTTTATCAAACAACGGCATAAACATTTTAGACATATCCCAATCCATAATTCAGGGGTACTTCAACATGCTTATGATTGTGGATTTAAGCGGAGCAGGCCAAAGGTTCGAGGAACTTAGCGAAAACCTGTCGGAGCTTGGGGATGAAATCGGGGTTTTAATAAAGCTCCAACATGAGGACATTTTCAACAGTATGCACAGGGTATAATAATTAGCACAGCAAAGGGCGGAAGTGATATGCGTATTGCAAAACGGGCACTTTGTACAGTAATTTCGGTTATAATTATTTTGTCGGCGCTTTCGTCGTGCGAGGCGGATATTAATTCCTCCGCTCCGGCGGCGGCAAAGCAGCCGTTTGCTTCTTTTTTGGATTTTCCGGAAATAACGGACGAAGAAATTGCGGCAATCGAACTGCTTAAAAAAAGAAGAACCCCTTTTGTTTACGGCATGAACCGGGGTATAGAAGCGTTTGAGCAAAACGGGGAAATGCATGGCTTTGCGGTTATGTTTTGCCGTCTTTTAGGCGAGCTTTTCGGCATGGAGTTTCAGCTAAATCTTTATGAATGGGACGAACTAATGCGCGGGCTCGATACCCATGGAATTGATTTTACAGGGGATATGGCCCTTAGCGCAGAGCGGCAAAATGGCGGCTATATAATGACCGATAAAATTGCCGAGCGTTCGCTTAAGTATACGCAGCATATAAACAGCAAATCTTTGGCTGAAATTGCGCAGGATCGTAAGCTGAAATTCGTGTTTGTGGCAACTGCCGCAACTGTTACGGATGTTGCCTCGCTTTCGTATTACGATTTTGAAACGATTTACGCCGACAATCACACCGACGCCTACCGTATGCTCGAAGAGGGCACAGCGGACGCTTTTTTCGACAAGGGCGTGGCGGAGGCGGATTTTAACGTTAACGGAGAGCTTATAGTTCAAAACTTTTTCCCGATTATAAATATTCCTGTTTCACTGACGACAAAAAACCCGGAACTTGAACCTATAATATCGGCAATGCAAAAGGCGCTGCAAGACGAAACATTCCGCAGGTATCTTAAGGACTTATACGACATCGGGGAAAAGGAATTTACCAAACACAGGCTGCTTGTACAGATTACCGAAGA
This sequence comes from Clostridiales bacterium, assembly GCA_031271295.1. Lineage (GTDB taxonomy): Bacteria > Bacillota > Clostridia > Lachnospirales > WQUN01 > JAISVZ01. Next base: position 20,634 of record JAISVZ010000100.1, read on the forward strand.
GGAATGGGAGTACATACGTAACAATCCCGTAATACCGTTTGTTGCCGAACATTATAATTATCCGCTATGTTTTTACAATGACCACGAAAATCAGTGGGGCGGGATTTTTTTTGATGTGCTTACGCAGGTTGAGCAGTTTACGGGTTTAAAATTTGAACAGGTAAACGACCAAACCGAGGAATGGCCGCAGCTTTTGGAAAAGCTTGAGTCGGGGCAGGCGTATGTAATTTCGGAGCTTTTGCCGTCGCGGGGGCAGCAAAACCGTTTTCTGTGGGCTAAGCAAGCTCTTATTACCGATTATTATACGCTTATATCGAAGGCCGACGCTCCGAATATAAGCTTAAGGGACGTTATGAACGCAAGGGTTGGCGTTACCGAGGGAACCATTTACGCGGAACTGTTTAACCTGTGGTTTCCGAACCACAAAAATGTTAAGGTGTACAAAAACCCGGACTACGCGTTTGAGGCAATAATACGAGGCGAGATAGATTTGGTTATGTCAAGCCAGCACCAGCTTCTTGCTCTTACAAACTATCTTGAGCTTTCGGGTTATAAATCCAATATAATATTCGACGAACCGTCCGAGTCTATAATAGGGTTTAACGCGAAGCAGCGGGAACTTCGTTCAATTTTTGACAAGGTACTCTCCGTTATAGATTTGGAAAACATGTCGGCGCACTGGACCCAAAGAACTTACGACTACCAGGCGAAAATAGCCCAAATAGCCCAGCAGAGGCTTCCTTTGTTTATAGCCGTTACGGTTTTGTCTTTCTTCCTCATAATTATTATGTTGATTTTATTTAATATAAAACGCAGGGAAGGGGCGCGTTTGGAAGAGCTTATCGCGCTGAGAACAGGCGAACTTGAAGCGCAGAACGATACAATAAAGGAAACGTCGCAAAGGCTTGAGGCAGCGCTTATATCGGCGCAGGAAGCAAGCCGCGCCAAGGGGGATTTTCTCTCCAACATGAGCCACGAAATACGCACACCCTTAAACGCCATTACCGGAATGACAATGATAGGCAAAACTTCTACGGAAACTGCCCGTAAGGACTACGCGTTTGAAAAAATTGAGGAAGCGTCCGCGCACCTGCTTAATATTATCAACGATATTTTGGATATTTCCAAAATTGAGGCGGGTAAATTCGAACTTTCCGGCGTTGTGTTCAGCGTTAAAACACTGCTTGCAAAGGTGGTAAATGTAATCAATTTCCGAATGGAGGAAAAACAGCAGAATTTCACACTGAATATAGACGATAGAATACCGTCCGCCCTTTTTGGGGACGACCAGCGGCTTATGCAAATAATAACAAACCTTCTTTCAAACGCCGTGAAGTTTACGCCGGAGGGAAAGGACATACGCCTTGACGCGTCGCTTGAGAGCGAAACCGGCGGTTTATGTATCCTAAGGTTTTCCGTATCCGATACCGGCATAGGCATAGACGAGGATCAAAAGGAAAGGATATTCACATCGTTCGAACAGGCCGAAAACGATACCACGAGAAAGTACGGCGGTACTGGTTTGGGCTTGGCAATTTCCAAGCATATTGTGGAAAAAATGGGCGGCAGTATAGGTTTTACTTCCGAACTTGGCAAGGGTTCGGTATTTACCTTTACCGTTCCGCTTACGAAAACCGCCGAAACAAACTCCGCAGGCGAAGAAAAACCGGCGGGTAATTATGCCGTGCCGGTTTTTGAGGGGAAAACCCTGCTGTTGGCGGAAGATATTGAAATTAACAGAGAAATTGCTGCGTCGATATTAGAACCTACGTTGATTGAAATTGATATTGCCTCCAACGGAGCCGAAGCGGTGAAAATGGCAGCAGACGCGCCGGAGCGATACGATTTAATACTAATGGACGTGCAGATGCCGGAAATGGACGGCCTTCAGGCAACACGCGCCATTCGCGCAATTAATTCGCCGAACGCCGCCGATATTCCGATTATCGCAATGACAGCCAATGTGTTTAAAGAAGATGTGGATAAGTGCTTGCAGGCGGGTATGAACGACCATATCGGCAAGCCGCTGAATGTTGAGGAATTGTTTGAGAAGCTTGGGAAGTATTTGCATCAATCCTCCTAAAATAATTCGTGAGCTGCTACTGCGTTATAATATCAACATCGGGTAGCATATTTCTTAGCTGCTCCGCCTCCGCGTCCGAAATTCCGTTATCAAGCCGCGTATTTTTCGCACCTACCTTTTGCCCGTAGCGCAATGGGCAGCAGTACCCGAAAAAAGAGGACATCTTATCCTTCAAATCCTCCGGCGTTATTTTTATGTGTCCGGCGTTATTTCCGTAATCGAACGCAATAGTTAAACCCCTGTCTTTATATGATAACTGCGCGCCTTTAAAAAGCTCCAGAGTAAGCGGCGTAAAAGCTTCCGCGTTTTTGGCTAAAAAATCGCCCCAGCCTTCGATTAAATCCTTAATATTATCCGGTGTTACCTCCGGCGGTTTTTGCTTTTCCGCTTTTGCGCTTCTATTTTCTTTCGAAGCGACGTTTTTTTTCGATCCGCCGAAATCTTCGCCGTTTGCGGCAGAGCTTGCGCCCGCATCTGAATTTTTGCCTGTTACTTCACCGTTTATTCCGGAGCTTGCGCCCGTAACAAAATTCCCTTCCTCAATAAGACGCTCCAAAATTTTAATGCGGGAAAAAAGGGTATCGTAATTATCCTCCGTTTTGGGGTTACACAGTTTTATACAGCAAACCTCAAGCATTGCGCGTTCGTTCGGCAAATACTTTATTTTGCCGAAAAGCTGGGCAAATTCGCTTATAAAATTCACCAACGTTATCCTATCTATTTTAATGCCCTGCTCGCGCATTTTTTTAATATTTTCCGCCGAAGCATCCACCGGAGCGTTTTCTCCGGCCTGGGCGCACACCAAAATATTTCTTAAATGAGTAATAAAACCCGTAACAAACTGACCGATATCGCGGCCAAGCAGCACCGCGTCCTCTATTAAACTCATGCATTTTGCGGAATCCGCCATATAAAGAGCGTCCGCCAGCTCGAAAAAAACCGAGGTATCCACCGCGCCCAAAAGCTCCAAAACATTGTCCAGGGTTATTCTTTCTCCGAAAAAAAACGAGATGCACTGTTCTAATATATTTTGCGCGTCACGCATCGCTCCGTCGGAGGCAAGCGCTATATGGCGCAGAGCCTCATCGGTTATATCAATATTTTCGGCATCGGTGTATTTTTTAAGGTGCGCAAAAATATCCGAAGAGGTTATACGCTTAAAATCGAACCTTTGGCAGCGCGAATGCACCGTTTGAGGCAGTTTTTGCGGGTCGGTGGTAGCCAAAATAAAAACCACGTGCTTCGGCGGTTCCTCCAAAGTTTTTAAAAAAGCGTTAAACGCGCTTGTTGAAAGCATGTGAACTTCGTCGATAATATATATTTTGTATCTGCCGGAAGTTGGCGGATAATAACAGTCCTCGATTAAATCCCTAACCTTGTCAACGCCCGTGTGGGATGCACCGTCAATCTCAAAAACATTTACCGAACGCTCCTTAAATATTTCAACACATGTTGGGCATACGTTGCACGGCTCGCCGCCCTGCGGGTTTTCGCAGTTCAGCGCACGCGATAAAATCCTCGCGGCGGACGTTTTGCCCGTTCCCCTTATGCCGCAAAACAAATACGCGTGGGAAATTCGCCCGGATACAATTTGATTTTTTAAAGTTTTTACAATGTGCTCCTGCCCCACCATATCCTCAAACCTTTGGGAGCGGAGTTTTCTGTACAGCGCGGTATATTCCATAATAGCGTTCCTTTCGCATACAAATATAATTCTTCACCCGTGACTGTGCGGGTTTTGAGCAAAACGCGGGCGGCTTTTGCGCTTTCATTTTCCTTTTTCAGCCCAAAACTGCGCAGCCGCACGCCATACCTCCGCGCTTCCCTGGGTTACCTTAATGTGCCTCCAATGCGGCGGGAACAATTTTCTGTAATCTCCGGACAAAAAGCGCGTATCTATTAAAAGCAGCGCACCGATATCCGTTTCGTGGCGGATAACGCGCCCGGCGGCTTGCAAAACCTTGTTCATACCCGGATACATATACGCGTATTCAAACCCTCTGCCATTGGTCTTGCCAAAATAATCCGCAATCATATCCGTTTCTTTTGTAATAAGCGGCAAGCCCACGCCTGCAACCACCGCGCCTATAAGCTTATCCCCCGCCAAATCCACGCCTTCGGAAAATACGCCGCCCAAAACCAAAAAGCCGATAAGCGTTTGCTCGTTTAAAACGCCGAATTTTTGCAGAAAACCGTCGCGCTCGTCCTCGGTCATGTCCTTGTTTTGCGACGCGGTGTTCACCTGCGGATATTTTACATTAAATATTTCCGCTACGCTATACAAAAATTCATAGGACGAAAAGAAAACAAAATAATTTCCCCTTTTCGCGCGGGTAAAAGCGTAAATATCCTCCGCTATTTTTTCGTAACACGCCGGGCGGTCCTTATACTTTGTGGATATTGTGCCGTCTATAAAAACGCGCAGGTTTTCCTCGTTAAACGGCGACGGCGCGTAAACGCAAAAATCGTCCTCATTGCCGCCCAAGACGTTTTTGAAATAATCTATAGGTGTCATCGTTGCCGAAAAATAAACGGAGGCGGTTACTTTTTTCTGGGTTTGCGAAAGTAAATACGATGGGTCTGCGCATTTGAGTTTTAGCCGGCTGTTTTTACCGAAACGCGACGATAAAAGGCAAACATAACCCGCGCTGAAATTCTCCGCCGCTCGCAGAAAATCCAACACCTCAAAATACACTTCAAGCATTTCGTCGAAATTTGGCGCGGTTTGGTTTGCCGCAAGCCATTTATCCGCGTTGGTAATAAAATTTGTAAGAATGTCGGCGAGTTCTTCCGGCACGCGGTTTAGTTTTACAAACTTTTCTTCGGATAAATGAGTGTTGTACAATTCCCCCAAAAAAGAATCTGCCTTGGCGGCGCTTTTATAAAACGCGGATTTTTTGCTTGATACAGTTTTTTTTACGGCTTTAAAGGATTCGCGCTTTATTTCGGCGGAGAACATATCTCGCGCACGGTCCGCCAAGTTGTGTGCTTCGTCGTTTAAAATAAGATATGGGTTTTTGTTGTCGTTATCGAAAAAACGCCGCAGATACGCCTTTGGGTCGTAAACATAATTATAGTCGCAAATTATGATATCGCAAAACAGGGAAATATCGAAGCTGAACTCGTGGGGGCAAACCGTGTGTTTTTGAGCGTATTTAATAACGGTTTTTCGATTTATTGCCGTTTCGTTTTGGAGTATATCAAATATTGCGTCGTTCACTCTGTCGAAATGCCCTTTTGCGTAAGCGCAAGTATGGGGGTTACATTCCGGCGCGGGCAAAAAACATATTTTTTCCTTACCGGTAAGGGTTATGGCGTGTGCCCTAAAACCCGCGTTTTCCATTTTGGCGAACGCCTCCTCGGCAACAATTCGGGTAGAGGTTTTTGCGGTAAGGTAAAAAACTTTTTTTATGCGCCCCTCGCCAAGCGCCTTAACTCCGGGAAAAATTGTGGAAATTGTTTTGCCGGTACCCGTTGGAGCCTGGCAAAACAGTTTTTTATTTTCCTTCACGGCTTTATACACCCACGCCATAAATCCGCGTTGGCTTAGCCTGTATTTTTCGTAGGGGAAATTTAAAACGCGGGCGGTTTCGCTCATAATTTGATAGTTTTCGTATTCCATTTTCGCGAATTCGTAATACATTTCAAAAAGGTTTGTTACAAATTCTTTTAGCTCGTCTTTGGTTTTTATTTCGGAAAACGTAGTTTCCAGAAGCGTTTCGCAGTGCGCGTAGGTTACAATTACTTCCGCTTCGTTTATATCATGCTCTAACGTGTACATAAAAGCGTAGCACATAGCCTGCGCCAAATGCACGGGTTCGCCGCCCTCCTTTATCGCCTCCGGGTCCTTGTATGTGGATTTTATTTCTTCAATAGATACCGCGCCTGTGCGTTCAATTACACAGTCCGCCCTGCCCTCCAGTACAAACTCAAAATCCCGAAATTTTATACCGCATTTAAACGGCACCTCGTCCATATAAATAAACCCGTGCAGTTTTGCCTCGGCTTTGCGCTTTTTCTGTATTTTTTGGTGAACAACCGTTCCTTCGTGCATTCTTTTTGCCGAAACATAACCGGAGGTTATATCTCCCGAACGCATAACGAATTCAACGAGGTTTCTTACCGATATAAAAACTGTTTTATCCATTTTGGAAACCTCTCAAATTGATAAATTCAACCGCGTCTTTCGGGAAAACAACCAAAAGCGTGCCGCTTTTTACGGAAATTTCGCTTTCCGGTGCGGCAAATTCGTTACTTACACCTATGGGAAACGTGTTTACAACATCCGCGTTATCAAGCTTGTATTTTAAGCCGGTAAGCGTTACTCCGGAACATTTTTCGGAAAAAGAAAACACGGAAACAAACCCTGCGCTCTTTTTGCCGAAGGAAATACTTCCGTTTGTAATTGCCGTAATAGCGTTGGTTTTGTCAAACAAATATCCGCTCATATTGTTTTTAGATAAAAACGCGAGCGTTTGAATATTTGCCAGCGTGTGGTCTATCCTGCCGCCGGTGCAGCAATAAAAATAAAACCGCTTATAACCGAGCCTTATACCCTCTTTTACCGCGGCGAAAGTATCCGTATCGTCCTTGTGCTTATTCAGCGTAATAATTTTTCCGCCGAATGAATTATTATGGGCATCGCCGGGTTTAAGCGAATCGAAATCGCCTATTACAAGGTTCGCTTTTATATTATTTTGCTCTAAGTATAACAGCCCGCCGTCTGCGGCTATGATATAATCGCCGGGCTGCGCGGTAAAATTTAAGTCCGAATATTCCCCCGCGCCAACGATGCGGCAAATTCCTTTTTCCATAGTTTCAGCTCCATAGTTAAAATCTTACGTCTTTTCCGTTAACCGCCACGCCGTCTATCTTTTAGAAAATGCAAATATGACGGGATAAAATATGCAAACAAACCAAAAAAGAAACCCCAAAAGAGATTCCCTTTAGTATTTGCGAAAATTTAAGCGTTTTCTTCAACCGATTCTTTACCCTTATCATTCTCGAAAACCCGCTGATTAAGCCAGTCGCTTTCAGGCTTACAAACCAATCTCGCGTTAGCGTATGCGATAGGAAGATGCAAAATTGTAGGAGCAGAATATTTTTGTGATATGGGATTCCTTTCAACAACCAACGCAACTTCCGCGCTCGAGTCATTACTAAAAGAAAGGGGGAGGAGTATGGACATCTTGTCGTTTGTTGGAAAGTACACCGGGATAGCTGTTCTATAGTTCCAGCTTACACGCATTACAGCTTTACGCACTGCGTTTCTGAATGAAGATTCAAGGTCATCATATACGTCAATATCTGCACCAATCATCTCGCCAATCTCATCCCAGTGGGTCCTAACCTGTTCGGGTGTATATTCAGAAATATCCTGTTTAATCCTGTTTACAATTTGTTGGTTTTTTCTACATCCGTCAACTAAGAAATGCATAGGCAACCTATCGGGATGGTCTATGAAGTAATGATCGGGCTGCAAATCAGGCAATTGTTCATCAGGTGACTTGTCAGCGGCAATAATATAGCTAATATCCGAAATATCCGAAAAATAGCACGCAGGTTTTGGAAGCACACGGAAATTCTCACCAAGAATCCTTCCGCCTTGTCGTATTCCCGGAATACAAAACATTTCAAATCTCCAAGGCCGATCTCCAACATACTTTTCAAACAAGGCGTAAATATATTGATAGTTTTTATTCACTAAACCTGTGTTGAATACAGAATAACGTCCGTCCACTCCAATTGATATCTGATGGTTGCGCCACAATTTTGAAAACGTATATGTAAAATAGCTTTTGAGAATAGGAAAATCATCATCATCCGGGTTCTCCACATATGACCAATTTTCGCATAAAGCAATTTCGTTTTTAAGTTGTTTTAAATCAGCATTAAATGACGTCCAATCACTGCTGTCAACTTAACGAAACCACTAAACAACGGATCGTCTCGCCTGAAAGAACCTCTTTTTTCTTGGTTTTTTTCTAATAGGAGAGCGTTCCGGCACAACCGAAACAGGATATT
>JAISVZ010000110.1 GCA_031271295.1 Clostridiales bacterium
TGCTCTTTGGTATAATTCTTTACAGCTACCAACGAATATTCGAAATTGAGAACATGGTTACCGAAATTCTCGAAATTTTCAAACATCTCGCGGATATTTGTTGGAACAGTCCAAGTTTCATTTCCGCTGTAAAATACAACCGGAATAACTGCCGGAAATTTAAAATCTTTATTATCTCTTTCGTTTACGTCCGCTTTGTTGTAGTATTCCCTCAAAATTTCCACAACATAAAGCAACAATCTGTACGGAATACGATAATCTACTGTGCTTTGCAGTTCAAGCAGTATGTAAAAAATAACCTTCCGTCCGTTTAAATTAACCTCGTATACAACATCGGCTTCTTTTTCTGTGAAGTCTTGTAAAATAAAGGACGAATTTGATTTCCGCAAGTCATCCTCTGTTATGTCATATGCCCATGGTTCATTTACACAGTCTCTTATAAAACTAATAAACGCTTTCTTGTTGAAAAAAAGTTCTTTGAATCTCTTATCGTGCGGATTATGCATTTAAACATTCCCCCTCTGACATCATTTTAGCATACTACTTTTTTCCTGTACAGAGGGAAATATTCTACCCAATCACCATTCACCGAGACATAAGGAAACACTGAGTTAAATCTATCTTATTTTAGCGAGCCGCGAATAATCCCAAAATCACATTCGGTTATTGATTAGGCAAAAAAAACGCCCACAGAATTTTTAATCCCTAAGGCGTTTTGGTTAACACACGCATCGTTTTATACAACAATTTCCTCAACTTGCTCTTTCGAAAGCCCGGTTATAGACAATTGACAAAAGTTTTGAACTGAACGATTTAAGCTTATCTTTGGTGTAATATTCCCTCAAAATTTGGCGAAAGTTATACGCATATATGTATTGCGTAAAAAGTATTGCTAATTCGGCGCAAACGTATTATATTAGGTAAAACTTGATTTAAGCGCATTTGGCGCAAGCTGAAACGGAGGCAATTATGCTTTTTGGAAAAAACTTTCTTTACAGAATGGATTACAAATTTGGGCGTTACGCCATACGCAACTTTATGACAGTTATAATTTTCGGCATGGCGGCGGTGTTCGCCTTATCGTTTGTTTACCCCGCGATGGGTATTGTGCAGCGCATTATGTTTTTTCGCGATGCCATAGCACAGGGCGAAGTGTGGCGCGTTGTAAGTTTTCTTTTTATCCCGCCGGATTTCAGCTTCTTTTTTGCCGTAATCTCTCTTTATTTTTACTGGCACTTAGGGCGTATACTTCAAAGTGAGTGGGGCGCGTTTAAGTTTAACGTCTTTTACCTTATCGGCTTTTTAGGCACAGTGCTTGGCGGCGTGATAACAGGCAGCGCCACTAACGATTATTTAAACATGTCAATGTTTTTCGCTTTGGCAATACTGTACCCCAATATTGAATTTTCACTTTTTTTCTTAATTCCAGTAAAAATTAAATATTTGGCGCTGATTGATTTAGCTTTTTATGTGTTTACCTTCATTAACTCCGGCACCGCGTACAGAGTTTCAATTATTGTTTCCCTGCTTAATATAGTGCTGTTTTTCGGAGGCGATTTTATTAACACCGTTAAAAACATGCGCCGCAGGGCAAAATGGAAAAAAGACGCGGGTTCATGGTTTAAATAGAACACGCGCTAACTATTCATGCACCGCCTTAGAACCCCTAAACCCTTGAACCGGCGGCAGGATATTAAGTTTCCTATCCAGCCGGTTTTTTATTTCGTTAACATGAGTTATTATTCCAACGGAAAAATTCTCCGCTCGCAGTGAGAACAGCGCTTCCAAAACAGTTTCGGTAGCTTCCGTATCCAGCGTGCCAAAGCCCTCGTCCAAAAAGAAAAACTCAAGCGGCGCGCTTCCCGCCATTTGTATTTTAGAAGATAACGCAAGCGAAAGGCACAGCGAAACAATAAATGTTTCCCCGCCGGATAGGGTTTTGGGCGAACGCCTTATGCCGCCGTTAAAATCGTCCCTAATAATAAATTCCAAATCTTTAAGCTCTAAGGAATACCGCCCGTTTGTTATCGCGTTTAAGCGTTTTGTCGCCTCAAAAACAATGTATTTTAGCTGGCGGTATGACAGTGCCTCGGCAAAGCGGTTGCCTTTAAAAAGGTTTGCCAAATCCTCCAAAAGCCCCGCTTCGTATTCGAAATTTTTCTTTTCTTCGTTAAAGGCAAGGTATTTACCCCTTGCCGCTTTCCTTGCGGTTATTCGCTCGGCGTAAACTGCCGCCTCTTTTGACAGTTTTTCGGTTTCGCGTTTAACTTTTTCGGCTTCTTGGGTAAACTCCGCTATGGCGCTATTTATTTGCGGTAAATTTGTTCCGTATTTATTATCCGGGGTGCGGTTAATTCGCTCCTCGGACGCGGCAAGCTTTGCCTTAACCGAAATAAAATTTTCCTCAAATTCGGCAATTTCTTTTTCGTATTTTTGCCTGTTTTCAATTTCGCCAAAAATTGCGGACGCTTCCCGCGCGTTTTTAAACCCTGCGTCAGCTACGGTTTTATTCAGCGCCTCTTCGGTTTTTACCTTTGTAATTTCATTGTTTTTAAACCTTTCGGTTAACGCAGCAAGGTTTATCTCGGCTTCCTGCTTTTGCGCTGTAATTTTTTGCAGGTTTTTTAACGCCAATTCGCACCCGTCCAAAAGGTTTTTAATCCTTACTGAAATTTTGTTAAGCAAATATTCCGGCGCTTCGCCCTTTGTAATTTCGTCTATTTTTTCAGTTAAACTTAAAATAACCGTATTTTTTTCGCTAATTGCCATGTTAATCAGCGCGGCGCTGTTCTCCTGCGCGGATATCTCCTGAGTTATTTTTTGCAGGGAGTTTAGAATTTCAGTATGCAAAACCCGTAATTTTTCTTCCTTTTCCTCAAGAGCCGCCTTTAATTTGTCCCCGTTTTCAATTTCCTTGGTATAAAGCTTAAAATCAGCGATATTATATTTTTCCTGCATTAGCTCTAATTCCTGCTTTGCCGCCAAAAGTAAAGTATGGTTTTCGGTTAGCTCTTCTTTGCTTTTTTCGCTTTCCGCTTCAAATTTTTCCTTACGCTCCGCTAAAATAGCAAGCTCTATCGAGATGTTTTGAAGTTTTGCGTTTTGTGCGTTAATATTGTTTTCTTTGGAACTTAATTCTTTAGTAAGGCTTTCAATTTTTTCCGTAAAATCGCCGGTTTCAAAAGCGGACTGCGCTATCTGCGGGTGGTGCACAGAACCGCAAACCGGGCAGGGTTCGCCATCCTTTAAGGTTTTTGCCGCCTCGGCAAAGGGAAGGTTAAGTTTTAATTCGATACATTTATCAAGTTCGGTTTTAAGCCGCGCCAAAACCTCTTTTTCTTCCGCTATTTTTTGCTCTGAGTTATTTTTATCCTTTAAGCTTAAATTAAGCTTTGCTTCGTTTGCTTCGCCCTGCTTTTTAATTTCCGCAAATTTTGCCTTTAGCTGGGTAAAGGTTGAGTGAATCTGCGTGCGTTTATCCTGCAAAACGCTGCCGGCGAAAGAAACTTGCCTCATTTCCGGCGTTACCGTATTTCCGGTTTTCTCTTTTAAAACAGTTTTTAATTCCTCTTCTGCCTTAAGCTTGGCTTCTTCTTGCGCAGTCAGTTTTTGCCGCAGAGTATCCAACTTTTTGTTTTGCTTTTTAAGCTCTGCTGACGCGTTTGAAATTTCTCCGGTTAGCTTAGTTTTTTCCTCGTTGTAAATCGCCGCCTGTTTTACCCTTGCTTCCCATTCCAAAAGATGCGGGTATTCCGTTTCCTTTTTTTGCAGCGAAGCGTCGTATTCATTTTTCAGGTTTTCTTCCTTTTCCTTTGCCTGTTCAAAACTCTTTTCATGCTTTTTTAAAGCCGCCAAATTTTCGTTATAAACTTTTTCCGCCTCGGTTTTTTCGGTAAACGCGGCTTTAACCAAAACCGCGCGGTTAACTTCGTCAAGAAGTTTTTTAAGGTTGGTAATTGCTTCCTGTTTATTTATCAGCGCGTTTTTTTCCGTTTCATATTTTATGTATTCCGTTACCGCGTTTTTAATTTCCGCAAGGTTTGTAAGTTTTGCCGCCGTTTCCTTCTCATAACCCCGAAGCTCTGAAAGCCTGTTCTCGGTTTCTTTTAACTTATTGGTTTCGCTTTTAATCGTATCTTCCGAAACATCGCCCAAAACCGCAATGTTTGACGCTATTTTGTTTATCTCAATCCTTTTTTCGGAAAGCTCGGCGGAGATTTTTTTATTTAAAATATCGCCGTATTTTTCATAGTTAAAAATTCGCTCAAGCATATCCCTTCGGTCTTTGCCGACAAGCAGCAAAAACTGGCTGAACTTTCCCTGCGGCAAAACTACCGAGCGTGTAAAATCGTCGTAGGTTAAGCCGGTTACATTAACTATTTCGTTTGTAACACCATCCGAGGAATCCGCTAAAACCTTCGTTTCGTTTTCCGCGAAAAAAACAAGCCGCGCCAATTTTGAATTTATTTTCTCGTCCTTTCTTTTGTATTTCCGTTCGGCGGTGTATTTTTTAAGCTTTTGCCCCTCGCGTATTTGAAACGTAAAACTTATGTATACCTCGTCGGTGTTGGAGTTTACGCATTCACTTAACCTTTTGCTGCCTTCGAAACGCGGCATTTTGCCGTACAGTGCCATAGTTAAAGCGTCCACAACCGTTGTTTTGCCGCTGCCGGTTGGCCCAACTATTCCAAATAAGCCGTCTTTAGTTAAATACTCAAAATTTATAGTCTGCGTTTCCAAAAAACTGTTAAGCCCTTTTATTTTAAGTTCAATGGGTTTCATGCATTTAATCCTCCTCTATCAGCCGCAGAAAGAGCTTTTTTAAATCCGCGGGCGGGGCGCTTCCGCGAGTGTCTTTATAAAACAAATCGAAAACTTCGGATACCGAAATATCGTCGCTTGTGTAAAGAAATTCTTCCCGTTCCCCTTCGCTAATAATTTTTATCTCCACAATATCAGCGCTTTTTTCGCGCAAAGCTTTAAGTTCGTTTTGGGTAACTAACCTGCCTGATATAATCTCCACATATACCCACGAATTTTCCGGGATTTTATCCAAATTATCCATACATTCTTCGGGCGACGCGAATTTTAAAACCGATATCGGCTTATAATTTGTAAGCGGTATTTTTTTAACCTCCGCGTCAGCGGCGGGTTCTATTTTTGCAATATAGACACATTTTTCATAGGCTATTTCACTTTTGGAATACTGAAGAGGCGAACCGCTGTAATAAATCGGGTTTTCGGATTTTATCCTCTGCGGCCTGTGCAGATGCCCCATCGCGGTGTACTGCGCTTTCGGTATTGCCGCCTCGTTTACCGCGTATACGCCGCCAATTGCGATATCCCGCTCGGAATCCGTAATTTCGCCGCCTGTTATGTAAAAATGCCCGGCTATAATATTTATTGTGTCTGAGCGGAAATTTTCTGAAAGGGATTTTAATATTTCGCCGATTTTTTGGGAATAACTTTTTTGCGATGTGTCGGGTTTTGCAATGCCTTCGGGTTTTGTAATACCTTCGGGTTTTGCTTCGGCTTCAGTGTTGGTTTTGGTTTCGGCTTTGGGTTCGGGTTCGGTTTCTGTTTCGGGCTGAAAAATAATTTCATCTAACCGTTTTTCGCTGGGGTACGGCATTGTTATTATTACAGCGGTTTCTCCCCTAATCGCAAGTTCTAAAAACCCCTCGCCCGAAGAGCGAATAGAGTAATACTCATAATCCCCGGTTTGCGCCTTGCTTTTGGCGCTTCCCAAAAGGATTATGCCGTTTTCGTACGCCAAAGGGCTTGCGGCGGTAAGGCGCTCCGGGCTGTCGTGATTGCCTGCGATAACAATAACCGGCCGCTTGCCGCCGTTTGAAAGTTTGGTTACCGAACGGTAAAAAAGCTGTTCGGCGGCGGCGGGCGGGTTGGAGGAATCGTAAATATCGCCCGCTATAATAATTAAATCCGCGTTTTCAGCCTGCGCGATACGGCATAGCTCGTTAGTAAATTGCTTTTGTTCGGCAATTCGCTGCCTGCCCTCAAGGGTTTTGCCCAAATGCCAGTCCGAAGTGTGAAGAATTTTCAAATGTATTCCTCCCGTTGTTTGTTGTTTGCGATTTGTTATTTGCTTATTTGAAGAGTTTTTGCTTATTTAGTTAATTTTTTAATTTTTAACTTTCGAAATTGGAGTAATTTCTAAACAATTGCACTTTATCAAAACGCCCGGAAACTGTCAAGAATTTGACGGCTGATACTAATTCCAATTTAAAAGTTGAAAAATTTGTGTGAAAATAAAGTGCTATGAATATCCCGCTTAGACGCCAAAACCGGAACGAAATTCTGCCTTTCAAAATAAAAAATAGTGTGAAACCGAATTGGTTTCATGTCGATTTGTGCCGCGTCCGCGCGGCATTTAGGTTAGAATGATTGCGATTCTAAAAGTCTATAGTCTTTTTTTGAGATTTTCCTTAACGTTGTTTTGTTTTTTTCTATAATTACGCCATTTGCGGCTCGCGCAATTTGCGTTTCATTGGTTTCTGCAAAAAGTAACGAAATAATATAAAAGTTCGCTTTTGATTTTTTACGGGCTGCATTTCTGGCGTATATACAGCATTTTTAGTGTATAGAGTACCGCTTAGCATTATTAATTTGCTCTGAAAATTTTCGTGAATGATGACATTTTTTTGTCATCATTAAATAGCAAATTGGGATTTTCGTATATTCTTTTAGTAAGATATCCCGGCAAGGGTATAGTATAGGATTACAAAGTTAAAAAAGGCGTAAATAAATGTTTCGTTTACAACATAGTGAAAACTAAAACAGCTTGTACACATACTTTGTAATGCCGTTTTAGTTTTATTTTTATGTGGATAAAAAGCATTATAATAAGTGATATGCAATTGCCGAATAGATATTAGTATAAGAATCAATGTTAATCTAATTTGTTATTCTAAGTATTTATTTTGCATTGACACAACGGCGGGAAAAGAATATAATTGTCATGTAGTTGTAAAAATACCAAAAAGACATTGAAAATGTATAGGGTTTGCCGTTTTCCGCAAATTTTCTGCTTTAAATGAACAGCAAACATTCTATATTGCGAAACTCGAAAATTCTTGATTTAGGGGGTGTTTCCAATGGGCTTGCTGAACTTCGAAACTGTTATCTTAGTGTGAAAACCTGCATAATCCAGTTAAAATTTGAAAGGAGTTGTAATTAAATTGAGAAGGAATTTTAGAAAGTTACTTTCATTGACGTTATCTTTAATTTTCGTGTTGCATGTTCTGCAACCTGTAAGCGCGGACGACAGTTTGCTGAACGCCGCAATTGTTTGGGATGGCACAATAGCGGAGGCGTACCAAAGGGGAACGGGTACAATTGACGACCCGTTTATTATAATTAGCGCCGCGCAATTGGCGCTTGTGGCACAAAGAGTAAACGCGGGTTTGGAGGCAAACTGCTTCTATGAACTGCGCAGAGATATTGACTTAGGCGCTTTGGACTGGACGCCTATAGGGAACGCTACATACCCGTTTGCGGGGAATTTTGACGGCAAGAATTTCGAAATACGAAATCTTTCCGTTGGAGATTCGCGTCCTTTGATTGAAAGGCCGGTAATTACGCAAGCGGATTCGCTATTGGCGGATTTTGACGTACAGGGAGCGCCAACAGCGGATTTTTCGCAAATACCTGAAGCGCAGTTTGCGCCGGAATCCGTTCAAAACCCGGAATCAGAACTTTTGGAAGCGGAAAAAGCCGCAGAGGCGCAAGAAGCGCTTGATATGGCGCTAAACGGTTACAACAGCACAACAAGCGGCTCGGCGCTTACACCGCTAAGCACTGAGGCTTCCGTATACGGCGCTCCTGTGGATTACACAGGGTTGTTCGGGTATGTCTCGCTTGGCAGAATAGCGAACATATCGCTTAGCAATTTTTATGTTAGCGGCGGGTTATATACCGGCGGTTTGGTAGGGTACGGAGCTTCGGGGGCGGCAATTGAAAGTATATTTGTTTCCGGCTACGCCGAAAGCGCTCTTGGGGCTGTAGGCGGTATTGCCGGTTATTTTGACGGCGCAATAACGAACTGCGCCAACATCGGTACGCAAACATCCTATGGGGTGTACAGCTTGGCAACTGCCAAGGGTACCGGCGGCATTGTTGGGGAAGCCGCAGGAAATATTTCCGGTTGCTACAACTCCGCAAGGGTGAATTCCGGCGGCCGCGGCTGGGTAGGAGGCATTGCAGGCCTTCACAATTCCGGCGAAACTGTGGAAAATTGCTTAAATACCGCATTTATATTTGGGTATTCAAGCGCAACCGGCGGCATTGTTGGCTCTAAAACGCAAGGATTAATTAATCAGTGCGGGAATTCCGGCACAATTGGCAATAACAGAACATCGCCATCCTCTTACGCGGGCGGTGTGGGCGGTATTGTAGGGAGTATAGAATACAGCTATAATACGGGAGGTATAAACGGCTATTTTGCCGGAGGCTTGGCTGGAGCAATATCAGGGTTTGCCTACCGCAATTATACGGTTGCTATTTTAGACGGTTCGCAGGGTGAGGGCGGTTTTGCAAGCTTTTTGCTCAAGGCGGCGTAATAGCTACAAACCAGAACTACCATTCATCCTACGGCCTGCCCGCGCTTTGGACAAGCTCCGGTATAGGCACGGCGGCGTCCGTTTCGCAATACTTCATTATGGATGCCGAATGGATTGGTTCGTATTTGGGAGCGCCGTTTACAGAGGATGTTCGCGGCTATAATGACGGCTACGCGATTATTTCCGGTTTAAAGTACGTTCCGGTAATTCCGAAGCCGAACGTTGAATTTACCGCGATTCCGGAATTTATGGTTTTCGCGCCCAATGAAGTTGACATACAGGACGGTGAGTACATACCAAAGCCGTTAGAAATTGAAGCCGTTATAAGTAATTCCGGGGATATTGCGGCGCAAAATGTAAAAGTAACGCTTACCGCCGAGGACGGAATGAAAATTGAAGGCAGCGCAACGCAGAATATTGGAAGCGTAAAAGCGGACGATGA
>JAISVZ010000146.1 GCA_031271295.1 Clostridiales bacterium
AAAACGGGGGATTTAATTTCGTTCGGCGGATATGATTGGCGCGTGCTTGCGCAAAATGGTAACGCGGCGCTTATTATTACGGAAAAAATAATTGAGCAGAAACCGTATCACAATAAATATGTTGATATAACTTGGGCGGATTGTTCGCTTAGGGAGTATCTTAACACCGAGTTTTACGACAAGTTCTCCGAAGAGGAAAAACAGAGAATAACCCCCGTGCATAATAAAAACCCCGATAACCCTTGGTTTGGCACAAAAGGCGGAGCCGATACGCGCGAGAGCATATTTATTTTAAGCCTCGAAGAGCTTGCCTGCAAATACTTTGGCGACAGCAGCCGCCTGCTTTATAAACCAAGGCAAAACCAAAGATATTGGTACGAGCGCAAAGACAAAAACAACAGCAACCGCGGAGCGGTTCTTTTGGAAAATGACCGGGGTTCGTGGTATTGGATTCGCACTCCGGGGCGTTACAGCGTAAAGGCGGTATATGTTTTCCCGGACGGCAATATAGGCATACACGGCAATAACATACTAAAGGGTAATATTGCCGACGGGTACTGCGCGGGCGGAGTACGCCCGGTTTTATGGTTAAAGCAAGGCAAAAACTAAATTTTAAAAATTATATCTCAGGAGGGTAAAAAATGAGTAATTACAACGACGCAATAACATTAATGGAAAAAAAGTTCGGCAAGGATACGTTTTGGGCTCTTGCAACCCATAACGGCACGGAAATTGACGCGCGAATTGTGGACGGATATTATGAGGATGGCGCGATATATGTCGTTACATATTTTTCGAAAAAAATGCAGCAAATTGCGCAAAACCCGAATGTTGCGGTGTGCAGCGCATCATGGTTTATGGGGCATGGCGTTGGGGAAAACTTAGGCTGGGTACTTGACGCGAAAAACGCGCAAATAATGGCAAAGGTACGGGAGGCTTTCGCAAAATGGTACGGCAACGGGCATAACGATGAAAACGACCCTAACACATGCCTGCTGAAAATACGCCTCACGGACGGCGTATTAATGGGCCGGAACACAAAATACGTAATTGATTTCGGCGAAATTGATTTTGCGGCCAAAAAATTTAAACCCGCGGTTTTCCCGCACGAATTAGAATTGCCGCTTAAAAACAGCGAGTTTACAACTTGGGAACCTTTAAGGTACTTGAGCGAAGCGAAGAAAATGGTTGTGGAGTACGAAGGCACTATAAAAGGCGATTACGCTTTTGCGCGGCATTATCCTTCCCCGTGGGATGAATACAAAATAGGAAACCCTAAAATAACCGAGGAAAAATACCCAAACGGCGGCGGGAAACTTGTTTTCGATTTGGCAGGCACTAAAGGGAACCAGGTGCGCTTTGTTTTGTGGGATTCCGGCGAGTGCGAAAAGGTTAAGCGGGTTTATTTGACTTAATCGGTAAATCATAGTATCGTTGAACACGAAAGAAAAATCACAAATACGGCAGTTAACCAATATTGTTTAACTCGGAAAGTGGGAAAAAATGAATTATGTACATATTGAACTCTTATCGGAATTGATTGATAGATATAAGGAAAAAGCGGAAGCGCTTACAGCACCGGATGCTGATTTTTCTGATGTTTGCTATTTTGGCATACTAAATGAAGAGAATATATCTTATGACAAAAATCAAACCGAACGTCTGCGGATTCTTACCGGTATTCAATTTATTGAAAATATTGCTCCTTTTGAGGATTTAATTCGCTTCCTGCTGACCGAAGAAATTGAGGCAAGGGAACGCGATTCATTTCAAGGGTTCGGAATCGCCCTAAAGCTTGCGGTTTGGCTTATTAAGAAGTTTTATAGGGAAAAAGACGAAGAGTTGTTCGCAAAGGCCAAAAATGCCAATTTTGATACATATTGCGGCTTTAATGCTAAAGATATAGGCGAAAGCTTTTTCAAGAAAGACATAGCGCAATTCGACATGGACGAAAGCATTATCCTTACATTGTATTTGCGAGAATACATATTGTGCGGCAAATTGATTGAGTTATGGAAAGGTGAGCAAACCGAGTGGAACGTAAAAAACTTAAATCGGCTCATATCATATGAACGCGGGCGTAAAAACTCAGAAGGTGAACTTTCGGCGCTCAATATGCTTTTCGAATTGGAATCAGATAACATGAGTGATTGGGATTACTGTTCGTTATCAAATGATATTGCCTCGAAGCAGATAGAACTACATCAAATACAAAGCGCTTTCGAAACGGCGCGGCGAATGATGCCAAAACTGGCGAAGGTTGATAACTGGCAGTCCTACGGTCTTGGGCGCTCCATAATGGAGATGTGTATGGATATTGTTATATTATGCGATAAGTTTTCCGCAACGCAAATATGGAATTTTACGAAACCGCATTTATCCAAAATGAAGGAAATGCCGTGGAATTTATACGAAAAAGCCGCCAAAGCCGCAGATATAATGAGTGAACCAAGGCTTTCAAAGTCCCTGCGGAGACGGTTAGAAAAAGAAAAGCAAAAACTACGCGCGTTTCGCCTTTCTAAATTCCGGCGAGGGCGAAAAGGTTAAGCGGGTTTATTTGATTTAGTTAAGGAATAAGGGAGTATGCCGTATGAAAATAGCCGCAGCAATTATAGCGCTGACACTTGCTCTTACAATATCCGCATGTGCTTCCCATAAAAATGAAACATCCGATGTAACATCAACGATGCTAACAGAAGAACCTGCTTCCCCACCGGTTGCGGGTTCTTCTGATGCGGAGCAAGCTGCCCCACCGGATACCGATTCTTCCGCAGCCCAGCCCGAATCCCCGCTGACTGCGTATCAAAAAATGATTGCCGATACTTTCCTAAGTTCCGGTAATAACTTTCGCCTGAAAAAGGTTCTCGAAAAAGCCCGCGGCGGTGAACAGGTTAACATTGCGTGTATCGGGGGTTCGGTAACGGAGGGGTATCTCACACCGGAAAATGAAAATTATGTCAGCCGTTTTTATGAAATGTTCAAAAGCGAATACGGAAACGAAAATATTAATTATGTAAACGCGGGAATGTCGGGTACTAATTCCGCCATAGGTTTAACCCGTTATGAAAGGGATGTAACAAACGCGCTTGACGCAAACCCGGATATTTTTATTGTTGAGTACGCAATTAACGATTTTGAGGACGCGGAAATTACAAGAGGCGCGGCGCTGGAAAGTATGATAAGAGATGTTTTGCTGCTGCCGAACAGCCCTGCGGTAATTTTGCTTTTCAGCACGAATTTGGATTTTGGGAACATGCAGGATGCGCATATTCCTATCGGCGAAGCTTACGGACTGCCTATGGTTAGTATGGAAGGTATAACTGCCCATATAAAGAGCGGCGTTATATCCGCCGGGGATTTCTTTTTAAGCGACCACGACCACCCAACATCAAACGGGCATAAAATTATGGCCGAATCCTTAATGTACTGTTTGCGGAGAATTGATAAAGAGCCTTTAGCCGAACAGATACTTTTGCCGGACGAACCCGTTACCCCGGACGGGCTGAAATATCAGGGAATGACAGCCGTATACCAGGGCAATATGCTGCCGGAAGGTTTAAAGCTCGATACGGGGAGTTTTACCGAAATTGACGGCGAAACCAACACGTATACATTCAGCGCAAAGCCCAAATATCCCGCCAACTGGAAACGTGACATAAGTTCTAACAACCCGTTTGTTGTTGAGGTTAACTGCAAAAACATGCTGCTTATTTATAAATCCTCAGCAAACTGCGGCGAAGCGGAGGTTTACATTGACGGCAAAAAAACTTTAACCGTTGACGGAAGTTTTGGCGGCGGCTGGAATAACGCGGTTGCCGTTTTACTTTTTAATGATGAAATACCGGCGGAGCATACGACTATAATTAAAATGGCGGAAGAAAGCGAAGCAAAAGAATTCACTATTTTAGCGTTCGCATATACGCGGTGACGCAAAATGATTTTGAAAGATAAGCGCAAAGTCGAGGGCACAAATCATTGTTTTTGTGGTATTATTTAAGGCGGAAGCAGTTGAGGAAATTCAAAAATGCTCTGAACCAAAACGAAGTAAAATGGCGGCAAATTTGCATGTAAATCCTTTTGACGGAAGCTTTTTGGGGAAATGCGGATTTCACTTTTATAATTTGTGATATTTGTCCTCCTCAGCTAAAAATATATCAGGTGTGGAAAATTTACCCTTAACTTAATTTATTTTGGCACATGACGGACATGGCGCTGAAACGGCTCGTGTCGGCCAAACTCGCATGATCTGCAATATACGCAAGGACAGCTCAAATATATTGATACATTTTTGGGCGGTTCAAACCGTCTTCTAACCTTGCACTGCTTAAGTACGAGCCTTCCATTTGCCAGCTTGCTGAGGAGCCGTCAATTATTTTTCCGTTCTCAAGCTGAATTCTTTCCCAGCTTGCAGGCGTAAATGCCGTTTAGCTCAGTTTCGGTTAGCGCGCGAATAAAAATTTCGCGCGTTTTTTCCCTTTTTAGCGTTTCGGTGTTATAATGACCTCAACAGTTATGAGGTGAGCATATTGAACATACTAAAGAAATTTTTTTCTACGCAAAATTTAGTTAAAGAAAATATGCGTTTGGGCGAAATCACACCCAGCCGCGAGGCGTACAAAACCGCGCTGTTAATAGCGCTTCCGGCCGTTCTCGAAATGATTTCAATGTCTGTAATATCTATGGCGGATACCGCTATGGTAGGCAAAATTGGTCATCATGTTGTTGCGGCCGTGGGGCTTACAAACCAGCCAAGAATGATTTTTTTGGCGGTGTTTTTTGCGCTTAACGTTGGAGTTACCGCAATTGTTTCAAGAAGAAAAGGCGAGGGGGATAGGGAAGCGGCAAGGTTATGCCTGCGGCAGGCGCTTTTAATTGAGCTTGTGCTTGTTGTAATTATGTCATTTCTTGCGGTTATTTTAGCGCATGATATGATGCTGCTTGCGGGCGCGGAAGCCGATACCATTGGCCCCGCTACGGATTACTTTAGGATTATTGGCGCAGGGCTTGTTTTCAACGCCCTTTCAATGACAATATGCGGGGCGCAGCGCGGTGTTGGCAACACGCGTGTAACAATGATGGTTAATATAACGGCAAATGTGGTAAATGTTTTTTTTAATTTTCTGCTTATTGAGGGAAGGTTTGGCTTTCCAAGGATGGAAGCCGCCGGAGCGGCTTTGGCAACCGTTATAGGTTACGCGGTGGGGTTTTGCTTGGCGCTTTATTCGGTTCTGAATAAGGAGTCTTACCTTAAAATTTCGCGGAGGGATAACTGGAAAATTAACATCCCAATGATGAAGGGCATTGCGGCCATAGGCGGAAATTCCATATTCGAGCAGGTGGCTATGCGCATAGGTTTTTTCGCCTACACAAGAATTGTTGCAGACCTTGGCACAGACAAGTTTGCCGCGCACCAAATAGCAATGCAGCTAATGAACCTGAGTTTTACCTTTGCGGACGGAATAGCCGTTGCAACAACCGCGCTTGTTGGGCAGAATTTGGGCAAAAAAAGGCACGATTTATCCATAATGTACGGAAAAATCGGCCAGAGAATGGCGCTTGTTATAGCAATTATAATAGGCGCGGTTTCAATATCGGGCAGATACATATTTCCAACAATTTTTACGGATAACGTTTCGGTTATTGCAACCACTGCGGGCATTATTTCTATTTTAGGGCTTATCCAGCCCGTGCAAACATCTCAAATTGTTATGGCGGGAAGCTTGCGCGGCGCGGGCGATACGAAATTTGTTGCGCTTACCATGCTTGTTACCGTTGCACTTATCCGCCCCGGGTTTTGCCTGCTTTTCGTAAACGTTTTGGGTATGGGGCTGCCGGGCGCGTGGTTTGCCATTATGGCGGATCAAATTGTACGTTTGGTAATGCTCTACTGGCGGTTTTCAAGCGGCAAATGGGTTAATATAAAGGTATAAGCCGCCCCTAATAATCAAACGGAAGTAAATTACTCCACGGAAAAAATGTAATGATACAGCGGCTGGCCGCCGTTATGAAGCTCCACCTCAACCTCCGGTTTTTGCGCTATAAGCCTGTTTTTAATACGCGCCGCGTCGTCTTCGGTAACGTCCGCACCGTAATAAATTGTTACCATTTCGCTGCCCTCGGTTGTCATGCCCTCTAAAAGTTCCACCGCGCCGTCTTCCATATCTTCGGATACAATTTTAATATCGTCGCTTTCCATGCACAAAATGTCGCCCTGTTTGATGGTTTTTCCGTTTAAAACGGTATCGCGCACGGCTAAGGTTATTTGCCCTGTTTTAACCTCGTTTACCGCCTCTGTCATATTTTGAGTCATTTCCTCTACGGGCAGAACGCTTAAATAATTAATCATCGCGGCAAACCCTTCCGGCATTGTTCGCGAAGGTATTGTATAAACCGTTTTTTCTTTGTAAAGCTTCGCCGCCTGCTGCGCGGCCAAAATTACGTTTTTATTGTTGGGCAGAAGGATTATGCTTTTGGCGGTTAATTTGCCTATGGCATCCAAAAAATCCTCGGTGGAGGGGTTCATTGTTTGCCCGCCTTCAATTACCGCGTCCGCTCCCAAATCCTTAAACAGTTTTGCCATACCCTCGCCCATTGCAACCGCAACAATACCCGCTTCCTTCGGCGGTTCGGCTTTTACCGGCGCATCCGCGTCGGAATAGGCGGACGAAAACGGCGAACCAACCGGAGCCGTATCCGGAGAAACAACCGACGCCGCCACGGTTTTAAACGCGTCCCCTTCAATAAGGTTGGTATGCTGTAACTTCATGTTTTCTATTTTCAGGTTGCTTAAAAAACCGTATGTCATTGCCTTTTCCAAAACATCGCCCGGGTGGTTGGTGTGTACGTGTACCTTTATAATATCGTCGTCGCCAACAACAACAATCGAATCCCCTATGTTATCCAAAAACAGCTTAAGCCCGTGTTCGGATTTTTCAAGCGCTTCGGGAGCGTTTAAATTGATGAAAAACTCCGTGCAATACGCGAACTTTATATCCGAGGTAGCAAGGCGGGCAAAATCCGCGGTTGTAACCGCTTGCCCATCGGGCGAACGCCCTGCTGAAATTTCCCTAAGGCTAACCTCGCCCGTTTTGTAAACGCCTTGCGCCGCCGCCTCCAAAAATATTAAAAGCCCTTTGCCGCCCGCGTCCACAACGCCCGCCTCTTTAAGCTGGGGAAGCATTTGCGTTGTTTTAAGCAGAATTTCCTGCCCGGCTTTCATAATACCTTCGGTAAACTCGCC
>JAISVZ010000019.1 GCA_031271295.1 Clostridiales bacterium
GCAGGCTCCCGTCCCCCTGTTCAATTTTCGCTTTCAGCGCCGCGCCGTGCGGCGTAAGCGCAAGGTTAATATCACTCATATTCTGTAAATTCCTCCTTTATGGTCGTGTAAACATACACGCCGCTGCCCTCCGTA
This sequence comes from Clostridiales bacterium, assembly GCA_031271295.1. GTDB lineage: Bacteria > Bacillota > Clostridia > Lachnospirales > WQUN01 > JAISVZ01. The sequence continues at coordinate 136 of JAISVZ010000019.1, forward strand.
ACCGCCGCGTCAAGCTCCATGTAATCGCCTATAACGTACTCGCTTATACAAGCGGCTTGCGCTCCGGCGGTGTACTCCGCGTTTTTATGTTCCATTTTAACCTTCAGATGAAAACCAACACCTGCGGCTTTAATTTTCGGAACAATCCGCAAAACCCTTATATCGTCTTGTGTTGTTAATGTGTCCGTTGTAAAAATCATAACAGCGGGCATCTCAACATCTTCACTATAATACAGCGGCTTATCCCAAAACATTTTCAGCGTCCGGTATATGTCGGAGTGCGTGCAATTGCTGTTGTTTAAGTGGATTTTGAGTGCCAAATAAAGTTTGTAATTAAAATCGTCCATCGGTACATATATGCCCGCTAAATTGGCTAATTCAAACGCTTCCCTACGCGACATAACCACGATATCGCCTATTCCGTCAAGTTGAACACCCGTGGCGCTTTCAAGCCATTGCAGTGTGTTAATCTCGCCAAAAAAGGCGTACAACTCAGCTAATTGCCTCGCTAACGCCTTTTGGAACACTTCGATATTTGGCTTACCTTTAAACTGCTCCAATAAATCGCTTCTCAGTTTTTCAAGCACTTCAACCATCAAGCAGCACCTCAATTCGGGATTCGTCCGTTACCGCCCGCTGTCTTGGTGAAATCGGAATTACGCCGTTTAAATATTCTTCCGGTGTATCTGCGTTGTTTGTGGTGTAAAATGTTTTTGTTTCTATAAATGCAATCCCCGGCACAGTGGCATAAATTTTTGAATCAATCATTTTTTGCGGTATGATGGGTTTTCCGGGCGCTATTTTGAACATTTCTTCCGTTACGATATCCGTTATTGCTTCAACGTAGTTCGGAGGTAAAACTTCGAGCCTGTTTAATGATACCGTTATTTGATACCACACGAAAACAAATTCAGGGCGATTGAAACGGATAATAACAGGCTCGCCTTCGTCGCCGGTAACTGCGACTTCCGTACTGCCAAACGTTTGAATACCGTCGGTTTTTCTATTCCATATCTGCTGTGCGATTTCTAAATCGCCGCCGCCGTCGATAACTACCTCAACGCAGTGCGGCCACCGTCCGAACGCGTCAACGAGGTTAGTATCGTTTTGGTATACTGCGACGCTTTTCACACCTTGAACATTTTGCAAAATTGCGCTCCTGATGCTTTCAAGCATTCGGTTTGACATGTGATAAATTTTATCCGCGTAAGATTTTCTAAGCCCTGCATCGTCCTGTAAAAGCCGTCCGGCTATATAGGGTACTTGATTAACGGCAGATAAAAAACCCGGAACCGCAGTTGCGATTTGCGTTATCGTATTGTCCGGCAAGGATATTTCGCCGTTATATTCGCTTGCAAAGGTAACAAGCCCGGTAACGCTTACCGTTGTAAGGTTGCCGCTTAAAATTAGTTCGTGAGATTCTTTTTTATCTGAGGATGAAACAACAATCACCGGCGGGTCTGCTTCAGTCGTTATTACAAACTCCGCGCTCTTAATTTTCCTTGCAAGGTTATTTATAATATCCGCTTCCGTTTCTTCCTCTTGCGCGGTGTAATTGTACAAAATCCCGTCAAGCGCAACGGTATAAGCAGAGGATGGAGTACGCGCCGCAACGCGAATTCGCGCAGAATTAAAAGCACTGCGCGTTACTTCCGTATCATTCGGAGCAATAAAATTCAGCGAGGGGTTTGTATCGGATTTGAGCATTGCGCCTTTGGGAATTACAGTACCGTCAACACATGTACAATGTATGGGGTAGTACGTAGGTTTTGCGCCTTCTCGCGATATCATGCCGTACTGAACTGCGTTGTCGAGGCTCATTCCTTCCGCCGAAAACGGATATTTTGAGTGGTAAATCTGCTCCCCAAGCTCCCACAGTTCGGCGATTTTATCGGCGAACGCTGTAAGCTGTACGTTTAAATACGATTTTGGGTTAAGACGGGTATTCACTCCCCAGCCTTCCGTTAAGTCGTCGTGAATCTCCGAAATAATCTCATCAAGACGCTTGATAACAACACCTTTAGGTGTTATTCCGTAGTCCTGCATCTATCAAAACCTCCTCCCTGTATGTTTCATCGCCAACGACTAAATCGAAAAAAATCCCCGCTTGCCGTGAGGGTTTATCAAAACTCAGCGTTATATTTTTTACGTCGGTTACTTCGTTAACGCTCATTGCTTCTTTTCTGACAATTTGTTTAATCCCTTCAAGATTCGGTTTTTTTATAAGAATTTCCTCAAAATAAGGCACTCCGTACTCCGGAGCGAAACGCCACTCGGAGAAAAACCATAAAAGGCGTACCCTTACCGCTTGGCGGACGCTATCGGTCAGGATTATATCTCCCCATTCGTTTACATTCAGGTCACCGTCTGCGGTTAACAATATATCTTTCAACAAGCTCCCTCCCATCAAACGTGAGTTCCGGCGGCATCTTTGTGGGTTCCGGAGGTTATCATGCTTCCCGCGTGTGTTATATCCCCGTTAATTTCTACCCCGCCCGATGTTAGCCCGATTTTCGTACCGGAAACTTCTATATTAACCGCGCCCTCCGCCTTAATATTTATGTTGCCTTTTGCGGTTAAGCTTATATCGCTTTCAGCGGTGAGGTTAATATTTGCGCCTTTTAAATCAATAGCTTTGGGCGTTAATGTTATCGACTGCCCGAAAGTGTCCCGTATATATGTTTCGCCCGTTTTTAAGCGTAAGCGCTGCCCGTCCTTTTCCACTATAAGCGAATCGTCGGTGCAGGCTTCCTTTATGAGCGGATTCGGCTTAACAAAAAGCCCTACAACGGCAACAGCATTCGTAAGGTCAAAGCGAAGCTCTGTTGAAGCTTCGGCACCTGTTCGCCATTGGTCTAAGGCTTGCTCCGAAAAGAGAATAAGACATTCATCATCTTTGCGAACAGGGTAAACAAGCGTTGCTGTTTGCTTCGCGCTTTGCATAAACATTACCGGCACATGGTTAATTTGCGCGAAATCAATTTGAGTTCCGTCCGGCTTGCGGAACTTTGCTGTCGGTTGAACAGCCGCTTCGTTTTTCTCCGGATCAAAGCTTACAATTTTGCCCGGAACCGCGGTATGAACGTCTCGTATCATGTCGGATACGAAGTTTTTCATTTCTTGCGTAAGCTCCTGCATCATTTATAATCACCTTCTACGCTTCAATTAATTTTGCGGTGCAAAGCCAGTCACCTTCAATATTATCTCCGTCCATTACGAGCGAATGAATACGAAAGTATCCCGAAGCAATTTTACTTTCAAGGCGGATATAATCGCCTATGCCGATTGCTCCGTTAAGAAAATATTCAACTTCATAACCGGGACGTTCCTTATCTCCGTTGCCGACGGTATCCATTGTTACACCCTCGGAGCTTATCATTATTTTTTTGGGTATCCCGATAAGCCCTGTTTCGGGGGATATTACATACGCTTCCCGCGTCATAGTGTCGTACCGCATTTTTATTTGCAGTATCCCGTTTTGAATTTGCCACTGCAAAGCGCTTGAAACGCAAGCCTTATCAAGCGCGGTACGAGCCGAACCAACATAGGAGAAGCCGTTAGGGAAATCGTAAAATTTCGCATTGTACGAAAAAGAGACGGCAACTCCCATTTTATCCGCAATGTCCTGAATTATTTTTTTGGAATTCATTTTGCCGGAATAAGACAGCGAAACGAACGTGTCGCGTAGCTGAACCCTTCCGTCTACAACTTCAATTGAAGTTTCTCTGTCCGAACCGTCAAGAGCGGTATCTATATACGAAATAGTACCTACGAATATTTGCGGCATCATGTTTCCGTACCCGGCGCGCAGAATAACCGCACAATCCTTCTCGTTTAGAATGGCGAGGTGTTCAGGATTCAAATTCCACAGTGAAATTTTTGCGGAATTCGGCGTTTCGGTATCCGCTTTTTCCACTGAAAAGCTTATATGTATCGCGGTGGGTTGCTCCGGCGTTGTTTCGCCTATTTCAAATCCGTTTGCCGCAAAGCGATATTGCCTGTCGAACTGAATCATACCGTCGCCCCCTGATTTGCGGATATATACGCGAATACCACCTTTCCGCTTACGAAATCATTTCTGCCAACACTTTCTAAATCCGTATAAACGCCAAAAACCCCCGAAGGGAAAACGCCGTCTACAATTTGCAAGTTCAGCGGAAAACGCGGCACAATTCGTATTCCTTGAGCAATAGGCTTTTTTTGCATTGTGAATAATCCAAAGCTCCAGCGTTTGGCGGTATCATTCCACGAAAAGCGGATAAGGTACTGCACGCCATCCAATACCACGCGGGAAAAGCTGTCGTTTAAATCCGGTACAGATATCTCTATTCTTTTCATGGTTAACCTCCGATGAAAGCTCCTAAAACCTCGTTGACACTCGGCTTTTCATTATTCAAAAGCCCCGATGAATTAGAAAGGTTGTAAAGTATGCTGCCGTTATTATTTTCGGTTACAGCGTTTACCGAAACGGGAGTATCGCTTATTTTAGTATTTGCCGTTCCCGCGTTATATCCGGTTTCACCGCTTTTGCCGTAGCTGTCCGGTATCGTTACCGTCCGGCTCTCTGTAACCCTTATCTCCTGAAAAGAAATGGGTATCTCTCTTGACGTTCCCATTTCCACTGTTTTGGTTAGCTCAATTGAAAGAATCGCCATATTCCGATATGTCGCTTCGCTTGTCATAACGGTAACGGGAGTTTTAGAAAAATACAGTTCTTCGAGCTGTTTAGTAACGTCCGCAACTCTTGTTGGGCTTGCGCTGTGCCGGTCTTTCCATGTAACCGGCGTGTTTGTAAGAATCAGAATCATATCTAATGTCATCGGTTGCAGAATTATTGAATCGCTCACCATAAACCCGGTTTCAACGGGATACGACGGCGCGTCAGCTTCAAGAGAACGGTTTTCTTCTATTAAAGCGTCAAATTCTACACCGTTAATGCTGACGGGTTGTGTTGCTCTTGCCATAATTTTATTACCCCCTTACAAAAGCAAGCCCACGGGCAAGCGCCGCCGTTGCGTCGCCTGAAGCTTTCTCCATTGCCGCCGCGCTCTTTTGCTGTCCTGCTCTGTCGCCGTTAAATTGATTTGATATTTCAACATTTTGAACAACATTTTTATTCCCTACGTTGGATACGGCATTGGATACCGTCGAGGCGTTCGGAATTAATGCAGAGCGTGCCGTTTGGTATGCTTCGCTTAATGTTTTGAAAATATCGCCCGTTTGCGCCGCATTAAAAACTTTTCTGCCCTTTGCGCCGGTAATTAATTCCGCTCCGTTTTCGCCCGCTATAAAAGTATCGGGAGTTCGGTTTGTTCCTTTTGCGTACCCCGGTATTTCCGTGCCGCTGTTTTTGTCCCCGCCGAATAGGTTTGTGAAAAAATCTTTTACGTTGCCAAGCCCATCTTTGATAAAGGATGAAACTTTATCAATAATATCTAAAAACGGCTGAAAGAATTTTATTATTTCATCTATCGTTCGGCTAAAGAAATCTCCCACGGCTCCAAACGCTTCTTTTATGGCGTCGAATTTTTCTTTAAACCAATCGACAATTGCTCCTATCGCGGTTTTAATTCCTTCCCACATGCCGATAAAAAAGTTTCGGAAACCTTCGTTGTTGTTCCACAAAGCAATGAAAATCGCGATAAGAGCAACTATCGCAATAATAATTAGAGCTATGGGATTGGCAGACATCGCGGCGTTTAAAAGCCATTGCGCCGCAGTCACTGCTTTTTGTGCTATGGACATCGCAAGCATTGCGGCTTTACTCGCAAGCATTGCTACAGTGTTCGCCACCCATGCTGCCCCTGCTTTTGCTATTGATACGATAAATGAACCGAAACTCATAGCCTTTTGCGCCGCAGTCACAGCGAGTGTGGCGACTTTATTTGCTATCAATTTTGCCGTGTTTGCTACCCATACAGCACCCGCTTTTGCCATTGAAGCGATGCTATTGCCTAAAGCTGTAATATAATCTTTAGCGTACAATCCAATTATTTGGAGTGTTTCAATTTTGTCAGCAAATTTAGCAATTACTAACGCACCAAATGCGCCCGTCGCTCCTGCAACAGCCGACGCTAAATTTAAAAATCCGGTTATCATTCCAGCGAGTTTAAGCGCCCCTATAGCGCCAACAACCGTCCAGACAATAGGAGCAAAACCTCCAAAAACATCTGAAAGAGTGTTGAAAACAGATGTCGCAATCGAACTTATTCCATTAAAAGCTTGTTCCCAATCGCCTGTGAATCCTCCCTCAAGAAAATCAAGAATGCCCATAAATATGTCGATAAACATCTTTGATATATCATCGCCCCATGTAGCCCAAAATTGCTTTAACCCTTCAAAGATGGATATACCTATTTCACTGATTTTTCCCCATAAATCGCTTAAAGTATTCTTGATTCCATCCCAAACGTTTTTTATTTTATTTCGCACTTCGTCAAGGTCAAACCCCGCGTTTTTAAGCAGTTCACCTAAGAGCGAATCTTCGCCCTGCATAAACTTGATAAAATCTTCGATAAGCAAAGCGAATATAACCGCAACCGCAATAAGCCCAAGCATTTTCAAATTCGCTCCACTTAAAAGATTGCCAAGGCTTCCGAAAAACGAAAGAATTTTACCGGCGTTAAGCGCAATGAATATCGTTCCTCCTACTATTGCAAGCAATTTCAAAGCTTGCTCTGCGCCGCCAATTCTTTTTACGAACCGCTCTACTATTGATTGAACTCTTTTTATGCCTCTTGTCATTCTCTCAAACATTCTATTTATAAATGAACCTTCGCCTACTAATCCTTCAATTCCCTCTGTAAGCATTCCAACAAAAGAAGCCGCCGCTTTCATTCCGTCAATCGCCGGTTTTAAAAATGTATTGCCAAGAGCCGCCTTTAAATCGGTAATTTTCTGTTTGAAGTTTCCTAACTGGTTAGTCCAACTGTCGGATTCTCTTGCAGATTGCCCCAGAGCGCCGGAAAGAGTGTTAGCGTCCTCGACCATTTTCAGAAGCGTAAGCTGTTTTTGGTCTTCCGCCAATTGCACAAATGATTTACCGTATAACGCGTTTGCGGCGGCATTCCTTGTGGTTTCCGTTGCGGATAATCCAAGTGCGGCATCGTTTTCAAAATTCCCCTTCAAAAAGCTTTGCAATGAAGCCGTCTGCTGTTCGATTGATTTGTCATAAAACGCGGCTGAATCCGCAACCGCAACCATTGCCCTTTCGGCAAGCCCTAACGAATTTGACGTGTCCATTCCGGTTGTTTTTGCAAACGCCGCAATTTGAGTGAAGCTTCCCTTCATTCGCCCGGCGGCAACTCCCGCATTATTTGCAACGCTATTTAAACTTTTATCAGCCTGCGCCTCGAAGCCTGAAAACACCGAAGCAAATTGTTCTTTTAACGCCTTAACCTCAGCCGCAGTTTCCGCAAGGTTCGTAAGCCCCATAACCGTAAAAGCTACCTTTATTGCTCCAAGAGCTTTAGAGGCGGTATCTTTTAGGTTTTGAATTCCGTCGTTAACCTTTTTCTCACTTGCTTTGTTTAATTCGTATCCGAATGAAATGAAAACATCACGTATGGTCGTAGTAATCCCTCCCCTTTTGCATAATAAAAAACAGCCTACGAGTCGTAAGCTGTCTGACGTTTTATTTGCCTATAGATTGTAAGCCTTTTTCGATTGCTATATCCGGTGGTACACCATTATTTATTCGGTAGTTAAGCGTTGTCCTATTTATGCCTAATTCCCTTGCCCATTCCGAAACAGTGCGTATTTCTCCGTTATATTCAATATAATGGTTTCGACGCGTATTGTTCATTTGGACGAAGGCGTTAACCCAACGGCAATTATTAGGACTATATCCTTTGTCTACGTTTATCCTGTCTATTTGCAGTGCGTCAGAATATCCGTTGTCAATAGCCCAATCGTGGAACGCTTCGTAACTTTCCGTCCACTCGTCACAAATTTCGATACCCCGCCCACCGTAATACTCAAAGCAAGATGTATTAGGGTTAGTAATGCGAGTGCGCATTGCTTTCCAAATTTTATATAGCCTTCCCTCGTGTCTGATTTTATGGCCTTGCTTAGTGCCTTGACGTAAACACCCGCAACTGCGAGTATTGCCACACATAAGGCTTGTTATAAGCACCTCTGTTTCATTGCCACAATCGCATTTACAGAACCATTTCACTTTGCTTTTCACTCCGCTTGAACGTCTAATCGCAACCAAGCGCCCAAATCTTTGACCGCATATATCTGTATCACATTTTTGGGTGTATTCCTGTATCTCATCAGCTTCTTTTAGCAACTCGTCAACAGTAATACCATAAACTTTTGCTATCTGTGGTAGCAGTTCGATGCGCGGCTGTCTTTTCCCTGTGAACCAATTAGAAACAGTATTCTGTTTCATTCCGATTCTTTCAGCTAATTCCTTTAGTGTAATGCCCGATTCTTTTTTTAATTTGCGGAGATTGAACGACAGATCTACCAAGTTATCACCTCGCTTTTGTATAATTAAATCTCGTTTAGTGATTTTTGTCAAGCGATTTTAATAGATCTGTCGCTGTTACCGCCTCCTATTCCCTTTCTTCGCTAATTCTTTTGATTGCGCCGCTTCAATATCTTTATCCATACGGTGCAGCGCATATAATTTTAAAGCTTCGTCGAGTGTGTAAATATTCTCTAATTCCCATTTCGACGCAAGCTGTGCTTTGATAAGCATGTACATTCGCAGTTCCAAATCGGAAAATTGTTCTGTGTCTAACTTTCCGTATTTTCCAATATCGGATTCTTCCTCATAATGCCGGACAGCACATCGCCAAACAGGCTTCCGGCGTTCTTGAAAAAACCCGCAAAATTAACCTTTATAACGTCAAATGCTAAGATGAACATATCCTGCGCGTTTCCGCAGAATATTTCGTTTGCCAAATCGTCCGTGAGAACTTCTGTTGATTTTTTGTCCGGTTGCTCTACGCTTATGTTCCCGTATTGTGTCAAAAGCTTATGAAGCAACCTTTCAACCTTTTCTCCGGAAAGAGAAGCCGCCCCGTTTGCTAAAAGCGGAGCGGCTTCCGTTGCGTCGATATCCATAAACGTATCTGCGATTTTATCGCTTGAAACACTTTTGCCTGTAAACATGGGAGCGATTGAACCCAATAACGGCAAAACGAGTGCCGCGAGTTCCCCGGACATATTCGCCGCCTTAAACGCGGGAAGAGGGCGAATAAGAAACGTGTTGCCCTCTATTTCTCGTGTGCTTGCTATGTCGAATTGTTTCATTAGATGTTTTCTCCTTCCCAAGTGGCTTCTCCGGTATCAATTTCAATTTCCCTGTCAGGAGCTTCGCGGTCGAACTCGCGGTTCGGCGGCTTAACAACCCATGCGTTTTCTGCGGAAAACACCAGCCCGCCTTTTAAATCTTTTACGAGAACAGGAAACATACCGTCGCCGGTTGCGCGGTCTTTGTCGTACTGTTGCTGTACATAACCGACAGTGGGCGACTGCTGTAATACCGTCAGCGTTATTTTCGCCGTTGAATCAGGGTCGATAGAGCGTATTACCTCGCCGTCACAACCAGTTTTTTTGGTTACGCCGTCGCCGCTTGCCTCAATACTTACAAACGAGCTGTCGGAGTACCCTGTAACAACGTGAGAACCCAAAGAAATGAGTATCTGTTTCGGGTCGTAAGTTTTAACCATTTGCAACACTCCCTTCATAAGTTAACGAGCCGTCAATGCGCACAACATGTATTGCCCCTGCAATTCGCGCCGAAAACTTACAGCCGGTAAGAACGCGGGAAGCTCTTTGGGTGGCTGTAAGGCTTTGCGAATTAGGCACGGTAGTAACAAAACCGGGGACAAGCTCACCGTCTTCGTTGTACTCGTTTTCCGCAACAATGCCGCGCGTTGTTGCCGTCTTTAAGCTTGCAATCATCTGATTTTCAACAAGCGCTATTCCTCTGTTTGTGTATGGAATTTTCGGCTCTTGGAAAAGCAAAGATACAATTCGCAGTTGCATATCGTTTTGAAGCCAGTCGCGCCCGCGTATAACGTCAATCCATTCGCCGCCGCGCATTTGCCCGTTCATTGTTACGTTACGCCCGGCGTATTGCGAGAAAAAGTTACTGTGTCCGTCTGTTAACTCCCTTCTTAGCGTACTGCTTATTTCAGACGGATTTACCGCCGACAGACGCTTAAAAGCCCATGTTTCCGAACCGGCAGGGAAGGACAGGCATTTTGCCACAGCCGCAACATGCAGATACTCGTTTTCTTCCGGCACCGTTTCCGGAGTATCGTCGTCGTACACCAAACCGCACCAACCCTGCGAACGGAAATATATATCCTTTACCGGGTCGGTTTTGGAAAGGAACGTATACGCAAACTGCTTGTTTTGGGCTTCCGTCCATTGCGCTATTTCTTCGATTTCCGTTTCATCAATACCGGCGGCACAAATAACGTACCAACCCGTACCGGAAATTCCTTCAAGGGTTTTCACAGGAGAAGCAAGCGCTGTTTCGGGTTCGCCGTCCTCGTTTTCAATTTCAACTTGCGCCTGAGCCGCGATAAATATATGCGTGGGTTTCGGGTTTTGCGAAAACGCTATACGCGCCGCAATGCCTATCGGGTCCGCGTCATTTCCGGTAGATACGTACCCTGCCGCTGTAACTTCCACCAAATCGGTATATACGCCAAGTGCGGGTAATGTAATACCCACTTTTGGTACTTTCGGAGGCGCACCCAATATCAGCAGATTATCAAAATTTGCGGAATCTACAGCCGGAGCCGATATGTCTATGTTCACAGTTACAATTTCATCAAGTTTGCTCATTATTTCACTCCTTTACATATTCTGTTTCCACTTGCTCAAACCAACCCGTAAAGCCGTCTGCAAGCTCCTGAGAGCCGCCGCCGGATGGAGTTGGATTAAACGGTTTCTCTGTTTGGTTTCCGTTTTCGTCTGTTTCCAAACCATTTTCGTAATTCGTTCCGGTGTAACCGGATGAGAACTGCGTAAAACCTATTTCAAGCTCTGTCATTGCTCTGAATTCCCACGACGATTCATTTACTAACGTCGTAAGGTCTTTAACTTGTCCCGTTATAATTGAAACATCATTTTCTGTGCGCCAGTCCTCGACAAATGGAGAATCCAAGAAATTAAGAAACTCCGCTAAATCATTAACGGCGGTATTTTCTGTAATTAAAAAGCCTCCGTCTGAAATTGTTTCGCCTTTGGTGTAAAGGTCTACTTGCAATGTGGTTTTTGACGGTTTGCAGGTAACGGGAATTCCTTTTGCTGTTTCGGTAATGCTTTGATATGTGCTTACAACTGAACCCGCCGTAAGCACGATTAAAGGGCTATTTGGTTTAACCTTTTTAACCTTTCCCCACACTATAGTTGCACCGCGAAAATACGTTTCAGCAAGCCTGTACAATTTTTCTTTTAGTTGTCTTTGCGTCATGGTTTTATCGCCCCCGTTGGCGCTTCTGCCTGTTCTCCCGCCGGAAGAATTACAAACTCCGAACGGTAATGACTTAGCAGCGTATGGTTCCACATAACGGAAGATTTGCATTCATACCATTTTCCGCTGTAAAAAAGACGGTCTGCCGGGGTTTCGGAAAACTCATCGGCAGACGTAAACTTTTCGGAGCCGAATGCTTTTATACGCTTTACAGTTCGTTCCCCTTCGGGAAGCGCGGCTAATTCATCGGGGCTTAACGGCTGTACGTTTAATCGCGCCGAAATATCGGAGTAAGAAGATGAAGCGTATCCTTTTACAATGGTCTGCTCCCCGTATTTTCGCACGGTATACAGGCTTTTGAATAAACTGAGGCTCATTTTCCTTCCCCTTTCTTCGCGATAACATACTGGACAGAATCTCTCATTTGCCCTGTATCTATAAGCGGCTGTTCTGAACCATGTTTCCTTGCAACGGTAGAAGGAGCGTTTTTAACGAAACTACCGTTTCGGATTTCATTCTGTACAAGCCCTTTCTGCATAACTCCAAGCGCATTAAGAGCGTCCTCCGCAGTTTTACTGCCGCTTGTAATTCCTCTAAGCTGGGCTTTACACATGGCGTTGATTTTGTCTGCATGGTTGTCAACGCTTTGCCGTAAAAACGGACGCGCGGGAATATTTTCTGTACCGAGTTCGTTAAACATTGCAATATCGGCAACGTCTGCGCCGTCCTCATTAACAGCTTCTCCGTGCTGATATCCTACTTGCATTTGCAATTTTTTCAGCCGTTCAATTTCTTTAAAAAACTTTTTTCCTTCTCGCGTAATTTTGTCACGAGCCGCCATAGCATTCACCTGCCGAAACAATCGGTATTATCCTTAAACGGCGTAAATTCAAATATTGCAAGCCGTATTGTGTCATTGCGTATTCTGCGTTATCAGCAGTATACGCCGCCAAATTAGTATCAAAACTTATGGACGTTTCGCCTTCCGAAAAGCTTGCCACATGAAGGGAACGCGCGGCGGCAATCGCCTGTGAATCGGTTCCAGCCGAAGAGCTTTCGCCGCCGGTGTTCATCTTCATTCTGTGCGCGGCAAGCAGTGCAAGAGCTTGAAAATACAGCTTTCCAAACCTTTTTTTACTAACAAGCGGGGCGGAAAGATTAATCCATGTTTCCACGGTCGAATCATCCGCCTCGCTGAATTCGGGCGCTATCAGCCTAAAAATTGAAAGAACAGAAGCTGTGTCCATAGGACATCACTCCTGTTCCGCCTGATGCTTTGTTATTTTCTCAATCAAAACCGCCCTTGTATCCGCTTCCTCGAAAGGTATCGCGTGTTTCGTTGCGGTTTCGCGAAGTTCCGCCAAACTCATACGGGAAACTCCGGTTATGGATTTATCATCTTCGTTTGCGGCGTTTCCCGGCGGCTGTGTTCCGGTGGAATCTTCGGTTGCGGTACTTCCCGGCGACTGTGTTCCGGTGGAATCTTCGGAACTTACTGCCGCCACAACAGAAATTAATTTCTGTTTGATGAAATAATCTACCAGCGAATTACTTTCGTTCATACCTTTCGGAAGAGGCTTAGATTCGCCGGGCAGATATTCCGTGCCGCCGATTCCTAAAATTTTCGGGCTTATATTTTTTATTGTCATAAAAATTTTCCTTTCCGCGTAATTAAACGCCAAGAATAATAAGCATTGACAGCGGGTAGTAAATTATTGCGCCCGCCGCACGCGCCTCGCACGGCACAACGAATTCAAGCCCCTTCGCCTGTACGGGGTGCTGATAAAACGGCATCGGGGTTTCGATTGTAAACTTGTCGGAATCCTTCGAAAACATAAAACCAACGCCCTGACCGGGGTACGGCGAAATGCCGCTGTCTGCGTTAAGCTCCGGGGCCTCAACGATGTTTTTAAGACGCGGGGAGTTGTCGAGTATCCACTTAAGTATTGTTCCGGTTGCGTTTCCGCCAATAATAAGCGGAGTGTTTGCCAAGTGCAGGTACGCATCAGTTGGAAGCGCAAGCGTATCGGGTTTTTCAACGCTTTTTGTGAGCTTCGCTGTAAACGACTGCATGTTGTTTATGTCGTTTAATATCTCCATTGGAGTTTTATCAACGAACTTTGTTGACGTACCCGCCGTGTTAGTTGGCAAGGCGAAAATCGGAACGTTATTGGATGGCGACAACACGCCGATAAGTCCGCTTTTCTCGTCTCCAGCCCAAGCAATCATATTGTTTTTTCGGTCGATGGCGTTTTTCGCCGCCGCGCCGCGCCTTGTGTCAAGCGATTTTCCGGCAAACCTGCTTTCACGCATTTCTTGGATTGAGTAACCGAAAGAATCACCTAAGGATTTAATTTGCGCCGTGGAAGGGGTTCCTTTTACGTCTACGCGGGGTAAATCCGTGGCGTAATTGTTGATAATTTCCGCCATCCCCATTTGGTCGTAGCTGTAATAAGTTGTTGTAACCGCGCCGGGGTCAACTTCACTTGAAGTTGGAAATAATTTAAGAGCGTTAAACTCCGGATACAACTTGTCGTAGGTTTTGGTCTTGATGTAATCAAGTTCACGGGCGAAAAAAATTCCCGCATCTTCCGCGCTGTCGAAATGCATTGACGGCGTTTCGGCTATTCCGGCGGGCATTTGAGAATTCATAAGAGCCTCATAATCCGCGCGGCTGTATGTTTCTGACGGCATTACAGGATTGTACTTTTCCATAGTCTTTATTCTCCTTTACTGTGGTTTTTGATTGTGGAGTTCTACCGGGGCAATATTGCCGGTTCCAAGCCCGCCGATAAACCTTCCGTTTATGGCAAGGTTTGTGCCGCTCTCATTGGTGAAAAGCCCGGCGTTCGCACCGTCGTTGATTAAATACAGCTCATCGCCATAGTTTACGGTTATTCCTTCTTCAACACGCGCCCAAGCTTTGCCCCAGCGAAGCATACCGACGGTTTGAAGGCTGTTTATTCCGATGTCGCCCGACATATCCATTTCATTAACATGCCCGGTAAGCACAAGCCCTTCGAATTTTGCGACGGTATCCGCGGACGTGGGAACTTTAACGTTCGAGCCGGGGGAATCGCCCTGCACCGCGCCCATGCCGAATTTCAATTTGCCGAACTCCGTTTCACCGTTTACGCGGCTGTTGATAGAGTAGGGGGAAATGTCATAAAGACCTCCGGCAACGCCCCTTGGTGTTTGATAACTGTAACTAAGTTGTGCGCTCATTCCTCATTACCTCCGTTCATTTTTTCAATCATACGCTCACGCGCTTTTTCCGCGCCGGTTTTTCCGGTGGGCGGGTCGAAACGGCTATCCATTCGACCGGACGCTTGTTTGCGCTGATAATCAGTGTCTTTCTCAACCTTGTTAAATTGAGTTACGGCAATGTCGAACGCGGCATCAATGTACGCGTCTCCTTTGCCGTCAAGGCGCATTCCGGGATTAACCTTTTTGATAATCGCCTTTTTTGCTTCAGAAGGTTTCAGTTCTTCCAAGCCGTCAAGATTCAAACGGTCGCCGATACGAGCAAGACGGAGCCTTTCGCTGATTATTGCGTCAATATCGACGGAATCCGCGTTTGTTTTGGAATCCGCCGCCTTATCGGGTTTTTCCTCCGTTTCCTTTTCCTTCGGCTCGTCCGAATCGCGTTTCGCGCTGTCGAAATCGCTTTTGGCTTGCATAGCCTCAATGATTCCGATAAGTTCGTCGATATCTTCGTCCTGCTGTGCGATAACTCCCATTGCCGCCTCAGGCGTTCCGGAGTTTTCGATTTGGTCGCGTCCGTCACGCTTTGCCTTGATAAAGCTTAACTTTTCTGCGGGAGTTTTCGCCTCCGGCTTTTCCGCCGCCTTATCTTCGGGCTTCGGCGATTCATCCTTTTTCTTTTCCGCCTCATCAAGCCTTTTTTGACGTCTTTCCTGATACGCGGCAATCGTGTTTTTGAGTTCGTCGCCGCTTAACATTTTGCTTTTTGTTGACATGTTTTTTCCTCCTGTCAGATTATTTTCACCATCTATATTAAGCCGGGCCTGTTCACCAGCTCGCGCATCGCCAACAAGCGCAAGGTGGTTAATTTTTATCCCGGTTTGGATGGCATCATATTCCTGCCCTTCCCATTCGCCCGGTGTTTCGTCTAAAACGAGGTCGTAACCAAGGGATAATTCCCTAAACCCGGAACTCAACGCTTCATCTATGCCGTGGATTATGATTTTTGCGCGAACATCGTTCCCATCCCTGTACCCTGCGGAAAGTATGGTTCCCACAATCTCACGTTCCACATTTTTCTTGTTTACCCGCCCTGCGCTGTGGGTTATTATTACCGGCTTCCCTTCGTAAGACGCAAGGCTTTCCGGCGCAAATACGTGTTCAGGGAGCCGAAGTTCGCGCCGTGGGCTTCCGTCCGGATTTTTGTACTCAAAAATGCCGCAGGAAGTAACTATAGGTTCATCAACAAGATATCCTTCCTCGGTAAAGTAGGTTTTGTCTAAGGTTATGCTGTCGAGCCTGTGAACGCGGGTTAAATGCCCGTTTCTTATAGTTGCCGAGCCACCCTTATTAAGCGCGGCTTTGAATTCAACTGCCGTCAATGTCGCCCACCTCGCTTTCACTGCTTACGCTCTCAGCTTTATCCATTTGTGCGGATATGGCAGGTTCTTCGCCGTTTAACAAAGCAGTAAGCGCAACAACCAAATTTTGAATGTGCGGTAATTCGTCCATGCGATTATCGGTATAGACCTGTCTCATTTCCTCGCTTTGCGTGCAGTTGAGTTTTTCAGTGTAGTCCCTGATTGCCTCCAATTCTTTTATTCCGGATTCGCAAGCCAGTATTATTTCTCGGTTTAAATCCAAGGTTTTACCTCCTTTCCCACAATAAAAAAACGCCCTGCGGCGTTAAATCGTAGTGCCGTTATTTTCGCCCGGCTCCGGCTCAAAAACCGGTTCCCGGTGTGCCTCTTGCCAAGCGGCTATAACCTCCGGTGTCCAAAGCGCCGTTGCCACCGCTGTTATCTGCGGCGCGTCCGG
>JAISVZ010000053.1 GCA_031271295.1 Clostridiales bacterium
AACGAAATACCGTCCTGAGAGTTTTTCGAAGCCATGTCGAGCCCGCGAATCTGGCTGCGCATTTTTTCGGAAATCGCAAGGCCTGCCGCGTCGTCCGCTGCGGAGTTAATTTTAAGGCCTGAAGAAAGCCTTGCGGATGCCGTCATCTGCATTGTGCCCACTTTTTTCATATTTCTGTGGGAATCGATTGCCGGTACGTTTGTGTTTACTACCATATTACTCATAGTTTATTCCTCCTTGATTATTTTATGGCTTCCATGCCACATTATTTTTTACTTACGCATTTATTATCGGTATAATATAATAATTCTTTAGTTGTTTTTTTAAAAAAAAGATTAAACTAATTAGTATTTTTTAACTGTTATTTATCTGGCATAACTGCCATATATTACACACCTTCCTTAACGCCGTCTCCGGCAACTGCCTTAACCGCCGTTTTTAAAATTATACCCATGTCAAAAACCAAACTCATTTTTTCGGCGTACTCGTTATCGTAGTTCGCCTTAACTTCAAGCGGCAGTTCGTCGCGCCCTTTAATTTGCGCAAGCCCCGTCAGCCCCGGCGTAAGCGAGTTACACCTGCCCAAATCCCTAAGCGCTATTAAATCCTCTTGGTTCCATAGCGCGGGGCGCGGGCCTACAAAACTCATATCTCCTTTAAGAATATTAAAAATCTGCGGGAGTTCGTCCAAGCTGAAACGGCGCAGAAATCTGCCCGTTTTTGTTATAAAACGCGACGGGTTAGAAAGCAGGTGTGTGGGTACATCCTTGGGAGTATCGGTTTTCATTGTACGGAATTTATATATATAGAAGAACTTTTTATTTTTGCCGAAGCGTTTTTGCTTAAAAAACACCGGCCCCCTCGATTCCGCCTTAATTAAACAGGCTAAAATTAAAAAAACGGGTAGCAAAACAACGCTGCCCAGAAGTGAGGCTAAAAAATCCAAAATCCTTTTAAGTATTTTATACATAATTGGGTACCATTTCGCGAAGCATTCCGTTAACCTCGGACGGCTTTTTTTCCGCAAGGTTACAAAGCTTCGCGAGCTGCCTTTCAAATTTTTCGTAGTCCATTTCAATGGGTTTGGTAATAAAAACTTTTTTGTGCAGCGTTACCTGCATGTTGGTTTTTTCCTCTTCCATTATAAGCTCTTCGTATTCCTTATCCCCCGGGCGGGGGTCGGTGTAAATTATTTTAATGTCGGTATCCGGCTTATAACCGGAAAGCTGAATAACTTTTTTAGCCAAATCCAGTATTTTTATGGGCGTGCCCATATCAAGCACAAGTATTTTGCCGCTTTGCCCAAGGCTTGTTGCCTGAAGCACCAATTGCGCCGCTTCAGGAATTGTCATAAAATAGCGCACCATATCCGGGCTTCCGGTTATTTTAACCGGGCCGCCCGCCGCTATTTGCTGTTTAAACAAATGAAGCACCGAACCGTTACTTCCCAAAACGTTTCCGAAACGCACAACCATAAATTTTGTTTTGCTCTTTGCCGCCATACCCTGCACCAAAAGTTCCGCAATGCGTTTGGTTGCCCCGTAGGCGTTTGCCGGGTTAACCGCCTTGTCGCTGGAAATGAGCACAAAGCGCTCCGCGCCGAACTCGTCCGAAATTTTGGCGAGGTTTTGAGTGCCCACGCAATTATTTTTTACCGCTTCCGCCTGGTTTTCCTCAATTATTGAAACATGCTTGTGCGCCGCCGCGTGGAAAACAACGTGCGGCTTAAATTCGGTAAAAACTTCCCTAAGCCGCGCCTTATCCCTAACCGAACCCAACCGGAAGAAAATATTAAGCTCATTTTTATTATACTTGTCTCCAAGTTCGTTTAGAAGTTCGAACGCGTTATTTTCATAAATATCAAAAATTATAAGCTTCGAAGGAGAGAACTTCGCAATTTGCCGGCATAACTCCGAACCGATAGAACCCCCGCCGCCGGTTACAATAACAACCTTATTTCTAAGGTAGTCGTTAATGTTTTTGGTATCGAGCTTTACTTCCTCCCTGTAGAGCAAATCCGAAATATTAACGTCGCGCAGGTAGGAATAACCCGCTTTCGCGTCCGCGGTAACGTCGGATATGGGCGGCATTATTTTAAGCAGGCAGTTTGTGCCGGTGCAAATATCTACCGCGTTTCGAAGCTCTTCCGGTTCGGCGGTGGGCATGGCAATAACAATTTCGTCTATTTCGTATTTTTCCGCAAGCTGCGGTATTTGCTCAAGCCCGCCAACAACACGTACGCCCATTATAGACGTATTGTTTTTGGCGGTATCCGCGTCCACAACCAAAACGGGGATACGGTCCCTTACGCGCTCCTGCTTTATTCCGCGTATAACTCCGTAACCCGAATACGAAGCGCCAACCACCATTACACGCTTCAAACCCGCCTTGGAGCTTATTGCGTGGCTTATAAGTATGGCAAGCCTTTTAACAAACCTATACCCGAAACGCGAAAAGGTTACAAGGAATGAATTTAGCACCCACGCTATAAAATACATTCTGCGGGAAACGTCGTTTAGTTCCAATGGTTCAATAAATAAAACGTCGTAGAAAAACAGCAAAATAAAAACGCAGGTAGACGATACGAAAATTTTAATAATTTCGTCTATCGAAGCGTACTTCCACAAATTGTCGTACAGGCGGAAAACAGTGTTTGCGGCAAGAGTTAAAACCGACGCAAAAGCCGCTATATGGGCGAACCACATCCAGTCGCTCTCGAACACGCCAATAATATTGCTTCCCGGCACAAAACCCTGCCGCCAAACAATCATTGAAAAAAGGACGGAAAACAAAACGACTATAACATCCGCCGCCATATACAAAAATATTTTTCCCAAACGCTCCCTGCTGAAAAATTTAAAAAGCTTCATGACCGCTCCCTATGCGTATTTACGTAATTTATTAAGCGCCAAAGCAAACCCAAGCCCGGCGTAAAAAACGGGCGAAACCGAAACTGTGGAATCCGTTGAAAGCGAGCATACAAGGTAAGCAAAAATACCCGCGCAAAACCCAAGCGAAACCCCGAAGAAAAACCCGTCCTTCCTTTTTTGCGAAAGCAAACCTTTAAGGCTTGTAAACATATAATAACCGAAAATAACGCCAAGCGCCAAAAGGGAAATAAAACCCGTGTTAACAGCTATCTGCAAAAATGTATTGTGCGGTTTGTCCACAATTGTGTAGGGGCTGCCAAGGCCTCGAATTTTACCTATTATATCGTGCTGGGGGAATACATAGGCGAAAGAATCCGGCCCGGCGCCGATTATTATATTTTGCAAAGCCAAAGGAAGCGAACGCGACCATATAAGCCCGCGCCCGGATGCCATATGTTCCAAGCCGTCAAAGCCGATTGAGGGTATTTTTTCGTTTATGTTTATTTCTTCGTATTCCGGCGGGTATTTTGTGGGCGTAATGCCGCCGTTTTCGGTTTGCCGGAAAAAAAACTGTATGCCGTTAAGGCTTAAATAAGCTATCGAAGAGGCATAACGTATTTCCGCCGCGCCTATTCCTTCTATACTGTACATCATTTGCGTAAACCCTTCGGCTTCGGGAGCCGAAACGGGTTTTATTTCTTCGCCGCCTTCGTTTAAAAGTAAAAATTCGCCGTTTAATGCCTTTAACAAAACTTTGCCGCGTTCGGTGGTAATTGTTGCGGTGTTATCCTCTATTTCCATATCCCTTAAAAATAAATTGGTTTTACTGCCGTCAAGGTTAAAGTTCCAAACCACCAAACCCTTAATTTTGCTGAAATTCAGGAATACGGCAACCAAACAAACGGCAAAAGCGGCCGAAGCGCACGCAAAAAACAAAACTTTGCGTTTCGAAAATTTAGCCATATAAACCAAAAATATTATAACGCTTATCCCGGCGGAGGCGATAAAGCCTATATACCCGGCAACGGAACCCGAACCGTAAAGGCAAATAACCATTAAAACACTGAGCAGGAGGCAAATATATTTCAGCGGATTTTTTTTCTCCGTAAAAATTCCGGTAAAAAAGAACACCGGTGTTAAAAAAGCGGAATATAACCCCACACAGTTTGGGTTATATAACGTAGAGTAAGTTTTGGTGTACTCAACGTTAAGCCGGTACCCTTGGTTATACATTTCCCCCATAACGAGTTTTTTACCAAACTCGCTTCTGAAAATATCAAACCCAAAGGTTTGAAACGCGCCAACCGTTCCAATAAGAAAAGCTGAAATTAAAAACAGATAAAAGAAAATCTTCGCCCTGCTCTCGTCTTTTACAAAGCTTACGGCCGCGAAAAAAACAGCTATATATGAAAGAAGCACATACACGCTTTCGTACCTTTCGGCAATGCCGGATAACGCGGTTTGCCTGTAGGGAGAAAATACCGCAGATAAAATTACAAAAGCAATGTATACGCACGCCGCAATTGTAACCGGGTTTTTAAGCATTTTCATTTCAAACTTATATTCGCCCACAACGAAACCGGATAGGGCGGTAAAGCCAATTACCGCGCCAACGGCGGTTATCCAAAAGCTTTTATAGTATGAAAAGCTATCCCAAATATCGTTAGAGGTACGTATCAGCAGTTCGTCATCAGTGGGACCCCTTCGGTAAACGCGCACAATAAGCGGGATAATTAAAAGTACAACCACAAGCGCCGAAAAAAACACAAAATCAATAAAGCTTGTGGATATTGCAAGTTGGTTTTTTCTTTTTTTCATGTTTTCATTCCTCTTTTTACTGCGGATTAACTGGAGAATTAATGGATTCGCATCAGCTAAAAAGTTTTAAATTACATATATCGCCGAGCGGCAACGCCGGGCGGCGATATAAAAAACAAGGGAGGTGACAATATGGCGACAGCGGAGCACTTGTCCACCAAAATGGTTATGGAAACCGAATACACGGGCGGCACAAAAAAGAGCCTTACGGTAAACGGTATTAAACCAACCGCGACCGACACGCAGCTTTACGGCGTGGCAACCGCGATTAACACCCTTCGCACAGACCCGTTCTCCACACTTTACAAAGTTGTGGAAACGGAACTCTATTAATGGGTGGCAAACCAAGCCAAGCCAAGCTTAAAACACAACGGAAAGGAGGTGCCAAGCATGGCGGAAAACACTGTACTGCGGCTCGGTTTCGGAACAACCGAGAGTAAGGTAACATCGGTAAACGTTTCAGACCCGAATACCGAGTTAACGCAAGAGGAGATCATTGACGCAATGGACGAAATGATAGAATCCGGAGCGATTTCCGAAAGAAGCGGAAGCCTTAGCTCAAGAAACTACGCAAAACTTGTAACAACAAACGTTACGGACATCAGCTTAGCGTAAATAACAGCCCCATAACAACAACCCACAACATACAAAGGAGGTGAAAAAAATGGCTCAAACATTAATAAAAGTTTCGGTTAAAATTAAAAACGACGCGGGCACGTACACAAACGGAAACGTAAAGGCCGCGTGCAGCAACGACAACATCCTTAAATTCGCAAACGCGTACTCTTCGCTTCAAAACAGCCCGGCGGATATGATTACAAAAAAAGAAGAGTTCATGATTACGTTATAAATTACCCGGGCTAAATTTTTAAAAAAGGAGGTGGCAAAATGCAAAATTACTTTAAACTTTTTTTCGGTACCAACCTTGACAAAAAGGTTACAATGACAATACCGGACGCGGAAGTTGAAACGCCGGCGACGGCGGTTAAAAGCGCAATGGCGAACATAATAAAAGACGGCATAGTTGAGAGCAAGGGCGGAACTCTTAACAAAGCGCTTGAAGCAAAACTGTACGAAGTTGATACAATTGAATACGCGGTTAACTAAAGCACGTTTGAGGCGCGGATAGAGATATCCGCGCTTTTTTGTTTTCACCACGCGCCTATGATATCAGATTAGGGAATAAGCGTCAATTTTCGCAATTGATTTCTTATGATATTTTAATTAATTTTTCGGTTTCTTTCGAAGTTATTTGCAATATTTCTTGTTGAAGTTGCAAAAAATTAATGGTATAATTTTTTTTAAAATAGATGGTGCGATATTGATGCATTTATGTATTTTTATGTATCTCAATATATGTCTATTTACAAAATAATTTTAATGCAAACGGAGGTAGGAACATGAAATGGTTTAGCAACATGAAAATTGGAGCCAAATTAGGCGCGGGGTTCGGGTTGGTATTGGTTTTACTTATCGCAATCGCGGTATACTCAATTTTTACCGCAAATAAAATTGATACGGATTACTCGTATATGGACGAAAACCCCTCGCAAAGACGTCTTTTATGGACTGAAGTTGAAATGGAATTTAACTCTATAAGGCGTTCTGTATCGCATTCCGGTTTTTTCGCCGGGTTTGGAAATAACTACGATAACGCCGTGGCGATGGGGAAGGCGCACGACGAAAGTTATGTCAGTATGAACAACATTTTAAACGAAATAAGACAATCTCTTATGGACGACACTGAAAAAACCGAGGAAGACAGAGCGGCTTTGGTTGCGAGCGTTGATTCGATAATCGCAAACACGAAAATTTGGCACGATACCATGACTAAGCCAATTATCGACGCGTTTATTGCCGATGATTTTGAACTTGGCGCAAGGTTATTTACCGAAAATTCTCACGTAGCAGCCGCGCTTTTGGCGGAAATTGAAGCGTGCTATCTGGAAGCGGACACCGTAGCAAACGATTTCAGCGCTCAAGTTACGGTAGATACGCAAGGTTCCATTACAGTTTTAGTCGTGCTTTTCGTCGCAGCTTTACTTTTTGGCGTTGTGCTTGCCGTTGCTATAACCAGGGCGATAACCAAGCCGGTTGGCAAACTTGTAACAATTGTAAGCGAGGTTGCGGATGGTAAACTTAACGTAAATATTAACCGTGACGAAATCGGCAAGGACGAAATTGGCACACTTACCGGCGAAGTTGTAAAACTTATTGATACCATTTTATTAATTGTTCACGATTTGGAAAAAATGGGCGACGAAATGACGGCCGGCGATATTGATTCAAAAATCAACACGGCCAACTTTAAAGGAAGCTACAGGGACGTTACCGAAAGCGTTAACACTATGATGCACGATATTATCGACGAGGTGCTGCTTGTTGTTGCGTGTATGGGCGAATTCGGCAAGGGTAATTTTAAATACGACATAAAGAAACTGCCCGGCAAAAAGGCGCTTTTAAACGAAACCATTGACACGCTTCGCACAAACCTTGTAAGCGTATCCGGAGAAATAAACGGCCTTGTACGCGCCGCCGCGGAAGGAAAGCTTGATACCCGCGTTGATACAAAGAAATACAGCGGGGATTGGGCAATGCTTTTAGACGAACTTAACGCTCTTATGGACGCCATAGCTTCGCCTATAAACGAAGCGGCGGAAATACTGCACAAGGTTGCGGCCGGTAACTTCGATGATAAGATGATTGGTACATACAGGGGCGAATTTCAGAACATCAAAGATTCGGTTAACGAAACGGTTACGAATATCGCCTCGTACATCGACGAAATATCCTCCGTATTAAACGCGCTGTCGCAAAATAACCTGAATCAGGATATTAAACGCGAATATGTGGGCGAATTCGGAAGCATCAAGGAATCCCTGCTTAACATTATTTCTATGTTTAACAGGGTAATTACCGAAATTCTCTCCGCTTCGGAGCAGGTTGCCGCAGGTTCGCGCTCCATTTCCGAAAGCAGCATGACACTGGCGCAGGGCGCTTCGGAGCAGGCATCGTCGGTTCAGGAACTTAACGCAACAATGCAAACCATAAACGAAAGCACCGGGCATAACGCGGACAACGCGAAGCAGGCCGAAAACCTTTCCAAGCAGTCCAGCGTAAGCGCAGCCCAGGGCGATTCGGATATGGATAAAATGCTTGAGGCAATGGATTCCATCAAAGATTCGTCCAGCGCAATTTCGCGTATAATTAAAACAATTGAAGATATCGCGTTCCAAACCAACCTTCTTGCGCTTAACGCGGCTGTTGAGGCGGCGCGCGCGGGCGAACACGGCAAAGGCTTTGCAGTTGTTGCGGAGGAAGTAAGAAGCCTTGCCAGCCGCAGCCAAACAAGCGCCAAAGAAACGGCGGAACTTATAGACAAGTCCGTTAGCAGCGTAAACGAGGGCATGGATATAGCCAACAAAACGGCGGGAACTCTGCGCGTTATTGTTGAAGGCGTAAATAAGGTGGGCAAAATTA
Organism: Clostridiales bacterium; assembly: GCA_031271295.1. Classification (GTDB taxonomy): domain Bacteria; phylum Bacillota; class Clostridia; order Lachnospirales; family WQUN01; genus JAISVZ01. Next base: position 8,169 of record JAISVZ010000053.1, read on the forward strand.
TTACGGATATTAACACAGCTTCCGCCGAACAGGCGCACGCGATATCTCAAGTTATGAATGGTATTACCCAAATAACGGAGGTTGTGCAAAGCAACTCCGCAACCTCCGAGGAATCCGCGTCCGCTTCGCAGGAACTCGCCAGCCAGGCAACCGTGCTTCAGGGTTTGGTTGAGGTGTTTAAGCTTAAGGTGAAATAATTGTAAGTTTAAAAAGGTGCTTAAAACCGTAAAACGGTTTTAAGCACCTTTTTCGTGCGGATAATTTGGAGCGTTTTTGTACTCTTCTCTACCCTTTAAAATGGGTTTTTGTTTATTCTGCGTTTATTTGCGTTTATCTGCGTTTATTTTTGTTCATCTGCGTTTAATCCTTGCTTATTTCCGCTTGTAACCGTTTAATAACCTCAACAGGCAATTCCGCGCCCGTCTTTTATTTTTGCCATTTTAATTCCATAGAATTCAAGCGCCGCGTCTTTGAATAGGTTGCTTTTAACCAAAAGAAACAAAAAAAAACGAGCCTCCGATTACCGGAAAGCCCGTAAAACCAACATTCTGCGGATAACAGGAGTTGAACCTGCACAGGATACCCCACCGGAACCTAAATCCGGCGCGTCTGCCATTCCGCCATATCCGCTTAAGAAAACTATTATAACATACTATGCAGGTTTTGCAAAATCAAATATCTGAATCTCTGAATCGCTGAATTGAATGCCCGTTTTTGGGAAAAATAGTTACCGTTCACACTTACGCCGAAGAAGTTGCTTTAATTACTTCTACTTCTATAACTTACATTATGACATTATGGTAAATCGCAAAAAAATAGAAAATAGACTTTCGGAATTTCTATCATTCTATTTTCTATTTTTTAGTTTTGAAAGGTATAAGTCAGCAACATAAAGAGCGGGTAATTTAGGCAACGTAAAAATTCCGCACACACCTCTGCCGCCTGCAAAGATAACGGCTTGCTATTTGGAATAATGACAAAAAAATGTCATCATTCCGGAAAAAAGAATAGCGCCGCCTAATTATCAAAGGCGTTGCAATGCGTTTATTTCTTTGAATGGTGTGTGAACTGTAACGAAAAACAAAGCGAATTTCAGGAATTTTCCTGAACACAAAAACCGGAGTGATGATAAATGAGGATTAATGATACCTTAATGAACATGTACCGCAGAAATTCTCTTTTTAAAGAACCTGACGAAGCACGGAAAAAGCACACTGCTGGTACCGAAAACACCCGCTTAAAGGCAGAGAACGGCGAAGCCTCCGCAGTATCAACGCAACAAAGCGGCTACGAAGCCTCCACACAACCTACGCAGCAAAGCGGCGGCGAAGCCTCCACACAACCTACGCAGCAAAGCGGCGGCAAAGCCTCCACGCAACCTATGCAGCAAAACAGCGGCGGCAAAGCCTCCACACAACCTACGCAGCAAAACAGCGGCGACATCGAAGAAAAGTATGAAAACCGCAGCGCCGCAAGAAAAGCGGCGGACGAGCGCATAATTGAGTTTGGAATGGCGGATGCGGTAAAAAACCCTCGCGGCAACATTCAGTTTTTGAATATAATCGGGCAGATTGAGGGGCACATGGTTTTGCCGGAGCAGAATAAAACCACAAAATATGAGCATGTAATACCGCAGCTTTTTATTACGGCGCAGAACCCGGAAACAGACGGGCTTTTAATACTTTTAAATACCGTAGGCGGCGATGTGGAGGCGGGGCTTGCTCTGGCGGAGGTAATAGCCGGCCTTGGAAAACCCACGGTTTCGCTTGTAATCGGCGGCGGGCATTCAATAGGCGTTCCTTTGGCGGTTGCGGCCAATTATTCGTTTATCGCGCCCTCCGCCACAATGACCCTTCACCCCGTTCGCGTAAGCGGAACGGTGGTAGGCGTGCCGCAAACGTTTGATTATTTCAATAAAACGCAGCAGCGAATAGAGGATTTTATTGTACGCAATTCGCATATTTCTAAAACGCGGCTTAACCAACTGATGATGGATACGGGTAATTTAATAATGGACGTTGGCACGACACTTACGGGAGCGGACGCGGTAAAGGAGAAAATTATAGACGAAACAGGCGGCTTAAGCGACGCTATTGAAAAACTTTACGAAATTATCCAATGAAGTACGCTATAAGACGTATTGAAACAAAATTTCGATTCCGTATAAAATCCGCTGTAAGCTAATAACGCGTGTTTCGATTCCGTATAAAATCCGCTGTAAGCTAATGACGCGTGTTTCGATTCCGTATTGTAAAGAAAAAAATATAAGTATATAATAACCTCGTAGTAACACAAACAATTTGCGGGAGGCTTTACTTTGGATAAATTGCATGAGGAATGCGGAATATTTGGAATTTACGACGAAAGCGGCTCTACAGCCGAAAGCGCGTACTTCGCCCTTATGGCGCTTCAGCACCGGGGGCAGGAAAGCTGCGGTATTGCGGTAAATAAGAACAGGCAAATTTTTCACCATAAAGAAAGCGGTTTGGTTAACGAGGTTTTTAACGAAAAGCGCATATCGGAGTTAAACGGCGGGCATATGGCCGTGGGGCATGTGCGTTATTCAACTCTTGAAAAGCGCGGGCGCGAAAACGCTCAGCCGCTTGTTATTAATTATGTAAAGGGTATGTTTGCGGTAGCGCATAACGGAAATATTATAAATTACGATAACCTTAAGAAAAAGTACGAAAAAACCGGCGCTATTTACCAAACCGAATCCGATTCGGAAATAATAGCGTATACGATAGCACGCGAAAGAATTAACTCTCATTCAATAGAGCGCGCCGTGGTTAATTCCATGAAGCACCTTCAGGGCGCATATTCCCTTATTGTTATGAGCCCGGAAAAGCTTATCGCCGCGAGGGACCCGCGCGGCATTCGCCCGCTTTGCATGGGGCGGCTTAAAAACGGCGGGGTTGTTTTCGCTTCGGAATCCTGCGCTCTGGACGCTATTAACGCGGAATTTGAACGCGATATTTTGCCCGGCGAGGTTGTTGTGGTAGTAAGAGGCGGCAAGGTTACAAGCTACAAAGATAACTGCGGGGCGGAAAAATCCGCGCTGTGCATATTTGAATACGTATACTTCGCAAGGACGGATTCTGTTATTGAGGGGCAGTTTGTACACGAAGCGCGTAAATTGGCGGGCAGGCTTCTTGCCAAAAAAAACCCGGTTGAAGCGGATATTGTAATAGGCGTTCCGGATTCCGCCTTGGGCGCGGCAAAGGGTTATTCTCTTGAATCGGGCATTCCTATAGAGGACGGCTTTATTCGAAATACCTACGTTGGGCGCACGTTTATTCGCGCAAACCAGGCATCCCGCGAGAAGGCTGTTAGGGTAAAGCTAAACCCTATACGCACCAACGTTAAAGGGCAAAGGGTTGTTATGGTGGACGATTCCATAGTGCGCGGCACAACAAGCGCTTACATTGTAAAATCTCTGCGCGACGCCGGAGCAAAAGAAGTTCACGTTAGAATTTGCGCTCCGCCGTATTCCTACCCGTGTTATTACGGAACGGATATCCCGTCTAAAAAGGACCTTATTATTCACAGGTACAGCATTGAGGAAACGCGCAAATATATCGGCGCGGACACCTTAGAGTATTTAACCTTCGACGATTTAATGAAAATTGCGCCGAACTCAGCCACCGGCTTTTGCAGCGCTTGTTTTACGGGCGAATATCCGGTTTTGCCAACGGATATAGTACCGGACGGAGAGGCGTAGTTTATGCTTTTTTTGCTTACTCTGATATTTGTAACCTTTACCGTTTTCGGCCTGCCGGATTCCGTTTTAGGCTCGGCGTGGCCTCTTATGTATACGGACCTTAAAGTTCCGTTGCCCTACGCGGGCATAATTTCCGTGGCGGCATATTTATCCACGGTTTTTTCCGCCGTGCTGTGCGAAAAGTTTGTTAAAAAATTCGGAACGTATGCGGTAATTACCGCAAGTATGCTTGTTACGTCCGCTTCCGTTTTGGGCTATGTGCTATCGCCCGGTTTTGTGTATCTTGCGGTTATATCGGTTCCTTTGGGGCTTAGCCAAGGTTTTTCCGACGCTTGCCTAAACCACTATGTAGCGAAATACTTCAGCGCAAAACATATGAACTGGCTGCACTGCTTTTGGGGTTTAGGGGCGACACTTGGGCCTGTTATTATGGCGTTTAGCCTTACAAACTTCAGCTCCTGGCGTTTGGGGTACCTGGCGATATGCATAATTCAGTTTATCGTAACCGTTTTTTTGTTCTTTTCTAAAAAAATGTGGAATAATACCGCCGAAGCGCCAAGCGGGAAAGCCGAAAAAAGAAAGTCCAAGGCGCGGCAAATTTTGCGCATTCCCGGCGTTTGGCAGGCAATGCTTAGGTTTTTCCTTTATTGCGCGGCGGAATCCACCGCAGGGCTTTGGGGCGCAAGTTATATGTTTATAACGAAAGGAATTGCTCCCGAAACGGCGGCGCGGCTGATATCGCTGTACTATTTCGGAATAACAGCGGGCAGGTTCTTCTCCGGTTTTCTTACGCTAAAAATGAGTGTGCGCAGCGTTATACGCCTTGGAATGCTGATTTCCGTTTGCGGTATAATACTTATGATTGCGCCGTTCGGCTCTGTAATACAGGCAATTGCGTTTTTGCTTATAGGGCTTGGTTTTGCTCCGGTTTTCCCCTGTATGATGCATGAGACAGGCGCGAACTTCGGCGAAGAGTATTCCCAGGCTATAATAGGTTACCAGATGGCTTGCGCTTACGTGGGCGGCTCTTTAATGCCCGCGCTTTTCGGGGTTATTGCGGATTACGCCGGTTATCGGCTTCTGTCCGCGTTTTTGGGCGCTTTGGCCTTGGGAGTAATTGTGCTTGGAATAAAAACCAAAAGAAATGAGACTGCCGTTAATGAAGGATGATAAAACTATATATTTCAAGCTTTTCACATCGGTTTTATATTTAAGCGCTTTTACTTTCGGCGGCGGTTATGTAATTGTCCCCATAATGAAAAAAAAATTCGTGGAGGACCTCAAAATTTTAACAGCCGAAGAAATGCTGAACCTTGTTGCCATTGGGCAATCCTCACCGGGAGCTATAGCGGTAAATACCGCTCTTTTGGCCGGGCAAAAAACAGCCGGAGCAATAGGCGCGGCGCTGTGTGTTTTTGCCGCCGTTTTGCCGCCTCTTATTACAATAACCGTAATTTCTTTTTTTTACGAAATGCTAAAGGGTAATACCGCCGCCGAATTTGTGTTAAAGGGAATGCAGGCGGGCGTTGCGGTTGTGGTTTTAAGCGCGGTAATTGATTTTGCGGGCGGCATTTTTAAGGAGAAAAAAATACTTGGTATTGCCGTTATGGCGGCAGCCTTCACGCTTAATTTCTTTTTGGGCGTAAAGGTTTATTATATAATTTTGGCAAGCCTTTTGTGCGGCGCGGCAATGTGGGTTTATAATTTGCGGAAGGAAAAACAAAATTAAAAATGGAATACTTAGAACTGTTTTACGCCTTTTTAAAAATCGGCGCTTTTTGCATAGGCGGGGGGTACGCTTCTCTTCCGCTGATAAAGGCCGAAATTGTGGACGCTAAATCATGGATAACGCTATCGGAGTTAACCGATATTATAACAATTGCGGAAATGACGCCCGGCCCTATTGCCCTTAACGCCTCCACATTTGTCGGAACAAAAATATTGGCTCTTCCCGGCGCGGTGGTTGCAACGGCAGGGTTTTTAACGGTTCCCGTTTGCATTACCGCTGTTTTGGGCATGGTTTATATAAAATACGGGCAGGGAAACGCGGCAAAGAATATTTTTTCCGTGCTGCGCCCGGCGGTTACCGGGCTTATTGCCTCCGCCGCGCTATCTATCATAATCCTCGCGGTTAAGGGCGAAGGCGGTATAGGAGGCGCGGCAAGCGGAATTTCCGGTATTTTGGGGGCTGTAAACTGGGTTGGCATTGCGCTTATGGCAGGCGGTTTTTTTGCAATTCGAAAGTTTAAGGTAAACCCGATGTATGTAATTTTGGCGTCCGGAGTTTTAGGCTATGCGGTTTATTCCGCAGCGGAGCGGATTTAGAATTAGCAACGCCGCGAAACGAAAGGAGAATGTTTTTATGACACCTCATTTGGAGGCAAATTACGGCGATATCGCCGAAACGGTTTTAATGCCCGGCGACCCTTTGCGGGCAAAGTTTATCGCGGAAAATTTTTTGGAGAATCCGCGACAGTACAATTCGGTAAGGGGAATGCTCGGTTTTACCGGAACGTATAAGGGCAAGAGCGTTTCGGTGCAGGGTTCGGGAATGGGTATCCCTTCTATTGGAATTTATTCGTACGAGCTTTACAAGTTCTACGGCGTTAAAAATATTATCAGAATTGGTACGGCGGGGGCAATTGCCGACGAGCTTAAAATAAAGGATATCGTTTTGGCGCAGGGCGCGTGCACAAATTCCAACTACGCTTCCCAGTACAACTTAAGCGGTACGTTTGCACCCATTGCGGATTATTCCCTGCTTACCGCCGCCGCCGAAAACGCGAAGAAAAAAGGCGTAAAATTTGTGGCGGGCAACGTTTTAACAAGCGATACCTTTTACGGCGCGGATACAAACGCCGCAAAGGTGTGGAAGAGTATGGGCGTTTTGGCCGTTGAAATGGAATGCGCCGCGCTTTATATGAACGCCGCTTACCTGCAAAAAAAGGCTCTCGGAATTTTAACGGTTTCTGACCATATTTTCAGGGACGAATCCGCTTCCGCAGAGGAAAGGCGCGTTTCGTTTACAGATATGATGGTTATAGCGCTTGAAACGGCGGTTAGTGTTTAAGGTAAAGCTTAAACACCAACCGCCGTTTTTAAATAAGTGTTTTCATAAATGTCGCAGATTCCTTGAACCGTTTCGCATTACCGCGTTTTCATAAACGCCGTAAATTCTTTCAACCGTTTCACATTACCGCGTTTTCATAAACCTCGCAAATTCTTTTAACCATTTTTTCCGCCGTAAATTTTTCCGGAAAAACACTTAGCGCACCTTGTGCCAGTTTTTCGTACAGGTTTTTGTCTCTTTTAACCGCAAGTACCGAATCCGCTAAAGCCTGCGCCGCATCCGCTGCGGGGAAAACAATCCCGTTTACACCGTTTTTTATAACGCTGGGGTTACCCCCGCAATCGCTAACAACGGCGGGTTTGCCAAGGCTCATACCTTCAAGCAGAGAAAGCGACGCCGCTTCCGAAAGCGAAGAATTTATCTGCAAGTCCATAATGTTTTCAATTTCCCAAACATCCTTAACGAAGCCGGGCATAAGAATGTTATTTAAGTTAAGTTCTTTAATTTGCTTTTTAATTTCAGCCTCAAGTTCCCCGGTTCCGGCAAATATGAACACAATGCCGCCATCCGCCTTTTCGCATATTTTCGCGCACTCTACCGCGTATTTGTGCCCTTTAACTTCCGCCAGCCTGCCTATTAACGCTACAACAAATTTATCTCTTCCTATGCCGTATCTTTCGCGGATTTTTAATTTTTCATCACCGGTTAACACGGGCGGCGCAAGAACGCCGTTATCCACCACCGCAATTTTCGCTTCTTTTATGCCAACGGCTGTCATTATACTTTTTGCGGCGGGAGATACCGCTATAATTTTATCGCTTAACCAATTATTAAGAGCACCGTTAACCTGCTTAAACGGAAAATACGACAACAAACCGGAAGAGTTAAAAACGCAGTGTTTGGTGAATATAATATTTATTTTGCCCGGCGCTAACCTTGCGGCAACTCTTGCCGAAAGCGAGGCGTGCGAGCTTACTATATCCGGTTTTTTTTCGGCAAAAAGTTTTCCAAGTTCCCTTACCGCGCGTAAATCGAAGGATTTTTCCGCCAAGTGGTTAACGCATGTATATTTCACGCCAAGTTTTGCAATCTCCCCCTCAAGCTTTGAACCGTGCGGCAAAAATACTTCCATATCAAATTTGCTTCTGTTGTACAATTTTAAAACAGTTAGAAGGTAAACACCCGCTCCGCCTATGTTGGTATCCGAAATAACCTGAATTATTTTCAAAGCGATTCCTCCCGGCACTGCGTTACTTGCGGCGCGTATTTATCAGGTTCTTCCTGCGCGTCCTTTGACCCGGCGCAACGCGCGCAAACCCGCGCAAACGCCAGCACCACGAAAAACAGCATGTACACCTTATAATTATAAAAAGAATAATCGAACATACTTTGAAGAATAAAGCCCGCCATAAGCGAAATTAAAGCGGCGGAAAAACACTTATACTTAAAATCCTTTATCTTGTAAAAAAACGGGAAGAGGGTTTTAAAAAAGCAATAGAATACCGCCAAAAAAGCGGCTATCCCGAAAATACCAGTTTCAACAAAAACCTGCAAAAACAGGTTGTGCGCGTGCTGCGCGGTTACGTCGTTAAAGGCGTAAAAGGGGAAAACCCTGTTGTACGCGTCCGGCCCCTGCCCCACTCCGGACGGCCAAAAATCCTGCAAAATACGCACCGACGCCTGATAAATTGAAACGCGGTATTTGGAAGAGGAATCCTCCATATTGGTTATGCCCAAAATTCGGTTAAGCATTGCGGGCGGGAGCACGGCGGGCAAAACGAAAATACCCGCCGAAAAAAGCACAATAAGCCTTTTTTCCATAATAAGAACAAAAACCAAAACCGAAAGAGCGATGGCAAGGTAACACCCGCGCGAATATGTCAGCGCCAAATTGGCTAAAAGTACAACGGCAACGCCCGCGTAATAAAGCTTCATCGGCCATTTCTTAACAAAAATAATCGCGGCGGCGGCAACCGGTATTGCCAGCAAAAGATATTCGCCGAAAACGTTAGGGTTTGCGAAAGTGGAAAAAACGCGGGTTGTTAAACCCTCAAACTCTGCGGTATCCGTCCATGTGGTATCGCGCATACCGGAAATGCTTTGAAAAATGCCGTATATCCCGGTAAAAAGCGCGGAGGTTGAAAACGTAAAAATTAAAAGCTCCAACTTTTTTTCGGAATCCGTCATTGAAACTACGAGGAAATATACGGCCATAAACAGGCTTGTAAGAAGCGCGATATTGATACTTGTTTGCGGTGAAAGCGAGGTAAAACCCTTGAAAAGCGTTATGAAAATATAAATAATTATAAAAATTCCGGTTAAATCCGTTTTAAACGAATATTTTTTGTCCGTTAAAAGTTTTAAAAAAAACAAAAGCGAAACCGCTCCGATAACGGCGGCAATCATCATTGTCGGCACAAACGGCATAAGAAAAACCGCCGCCAAAACCCCGATAAAAGGATACGCTATTACAAGAATTGCAGCGGGTATCCCCACAATTGCGCCCAAAACATATAACGGCGGGAAAAAGGTAAACGCCAATGCAAGCAAAACGCCGAAAACATGCATTATGGTATGAGGCATTGGAAGCGGAGCGATATCCGGCAGAGAAAAATCGAAAAGATATGAAATTAACCGGAACAAGCCGCTGCCGCGCAGCGCGTCATACAATGAAGATTTTGCGGCGCGAGCGAATAAAAGCAAGCACAAAGCGGGTATCGCGATAAAAAAATCAGTAAAGGTAAATTCGCTTTGCGTAAATCCGAAATATTTGCACGCCATATAGGCGGCTGTACCCGCTCCGATACTTTCCAAAAAAACGCTTACGGGAACGGATAAAATACGCGCGGGCAAACGCCGAAGAAATACCACGGCGGCGGAACCTTCCCACATTCGCGAAAAAAATTTATCCCTCATAAACGCAATAAATGTAAATGGCAAAGCCGCCGCCCTATAAATTAAAGACCTTTGCAGGTTTTCCTCGTCCGTTTCCTTTGCGATACCGCGAATAATAATACTTCCGGAAAAAAACTTGGCGAAGAAATTCATCAGCCCTTCAATGAACCTGAAAAATAAACTGTTTGCCATTAAATTTTGTATTTTGTTCCATATGGTAAAAAGCACTTTAACGCACCGCCCGAATTCTTGGTTTTAAAAGATTTGCTAAAGTATAGCACAGGAGTATGCTTGCCACAAGAAAAAATTACATACAATACCCGAATCCGGGTCGTATTTTGTCGTTGTAATGCCGCTTCGGATATGTTATAATTTCCCCGCTTGGTGGTGTTATTAAAATGATAACAAGGCGCGGCTAATATCAACACTTTAGCCGCGCCTGTTTTGTTCAACTGCGTTGTATACGCAAAAGGGGAATGCATATGGAAAAGCCGTCTAAACTTACAAAGGCAGTTTTAGCTGCGCTATCTTTGATATGTGTCATTCTCGCGGGAATTATATATATTAATAACAGGGACAGGAACTCCTTCTACTTGAACACTCCGGGAAATGAAGGCGAACATTTTCGGGCGGCGGAGGGTAACGCTTCTGCGAACCGCAATATAGCGCAAACCGATAAAATTCAAACCGATGAAATTCAAAACGCGGAAAACGCGCAAAATTACGCTTCGCAAACCCAGGCTTCGGAAATTCAAAATACTGACGCAACAACAAACGCGGCGGAAAAACCCGCGGCATCCGAAATTATGGTACATATTGCCGGCGAGGTAAATAATCCCGGAGTGTACAGCGTAAAGCCCGGCAGCCGCGTTGCGGACGTTGTTGACCTTGCCGGAGGCGCAACGGAAAACGCAAACTTAGCGGCGATAAATTTGGCGGATTATGTTGCGGACACGCAGAAAATTATCGTTCCGGATAACTCGGTTGATATTGACATTACCGCCGGTTCGGTTCAAAATAATAGCGGAATAAAAACTGCGGAAAACGAAGCCGGCGCTTTGGTTAATATTAACACGGCAAGCGCGGGCGAACTTAAAACCCTGCCCGGAATTGGGGATGTTATCGCCGAGGGGATTATAAATTACAGGGAAACTGTAGGTTTGTTTGCAAATATAGAGGATATAAAAAACGTGCCGCGTATAGGAGATAAAACATTTTTAGCTATTGCGGATTTAATTACGGTTTATTAAACGCTTCGGTAAATTGTTAACGCGTTGCGGTAAAAAAGGTAGCGCGTTTTGCGCATATATGTTCAAGGGAGTTTAGCTATGGGAAATTACATTTTGGTTGTAGACGACGAAAAATTAATTGTAAAGGGAATTAAGTTCAGCTTAGAGCAGGACGATATGCAGGTGGACGTCGCCTATGACGGCGAGGAGGCGCTTCGCCTTGCGCGCGCAAATGAATATTCCCTTATTTTGCTCGATGTTATGCTGCCTAAAATTGACGGGCTTGAGGTATGCAGATATATTAGGGAGTTTTCCGCCGTGCCAATTATAATGGTTACCGCGAAAGGCGACGATATGGATAAAATTATGGGGCTTGAATACGGCGCGGACGATTATATCACAAAACCGTTTAATATTTTGGAATTAAAAGCGCGTATTAAGGCCATTTTGCGGCGCAGCGTATCCAAACCAAGCGCCGAACCCAAGCAGAAAAAATCACAGTTTTATGTGCGCGGCTTGGAAATTGTTCCGGAATCGCGCAGGGTTTTTATAGACGGGAAGGAAGTAAACTTAACCGCCAAGGAATTCGATTTATTGGAGCTTTTTATGAAAAACCCCGGCAAGGTATATTCCAGGGAAGCGCTGCTTTCCACCGTTTGGGGGTACGACTATCCGGGAGATGTGCGCACCGTTGATGTTCATGTTCGCAGGCTTAGGGAAAAGGTAGAATCCAATCCGGGCGAGCCTAATTTTATTGTAACCAAGTGGGGGGTCGGTTACTATTTCAACTCTTAAATGGTATCACAGCCTTAGGTGGAAGCTTTTACTTTCATGTTTGGCAATAGGTTTTGTGCCGCTTGTAATTTTCGCGGCGGCGGCATCCACATCCATGTCCGGTACTTTCGTTAAAATACGGCGCGACACGTTAAATTCGCACGCCATAGTTATAGCCGGTACGGTGAGCCGCTCCAATTATATTACCGACGAGGCTATGCGGCTAATGGTAAATTCGGATATAGAGGAAAAAAGCGCGTCCAATTCCTACAGAGTTTTGGTTTTTAACGACATGTCGCTTTGCATTTCCGATACAAACCGCACCGAGACGGGCAAAATTTTAGTAATACCGGAGGTTATAAGCGCGCTTTCCGGTACGGATTCGCAAAACCTGCAAACCTTCGGCAACGTTGTGTACGCGGCAAGCCCTGTGAAAAACGAAAATTCGCAGGTTATAGGCGCGGTGCTTATTATTTCATCAATTGCAGATATTTTTGAGCCGATTGCCGATATTGAAAACCGGCTTATTTATTTTGTGGCGATAATATTTGTGCTTACGACACTTTTTGTATTCTTCGTATCCAAGCTGTATATCAGCCCGCTGCGTTCAATTATGGAAACTGTTCGCAAAATGTCGCAGGGGCATTTAAATATCCGAACCGAGGTTAAAGGGCGCGACGAATTTGCGGAAATGGGCTTCGCCTTTAACACGATGGCGGAAAAGCTTGAAATGGTGGAGCAAACAAGGGAAGAATTCGTTTCTAACGTATCGCACGAGCTTAAAACGCCGCTTAGTTCAATAAAAGTTTTGTCGGAATCCGTTTTATTGCAGGAAAATGTTCCGGCGGAAATGTATACGGAATTTTTGCAGGATATCAACTCCGAAATAGACCGAATGACATTTATAGTTAACGACCTTTTAACCTTAGTAAAGCTTGACAGGCGCGAGGTTGCGATAAATTTCCAACCAACGGATATAAACGGCTTAATTATGGACATTTTAAAACGAATGCTGCCGATAGCGAAACAGAAGGGTATAAAAATTTTATTCGAAGAGGAAAAGAGCGTTACCGCGGATGTGGACGAAATGAAACTTTCGCTTGCGATATCCAATTTAGTTGAAAACGCGGTAAAATATACGCACGACGAGGGCACGGTAAGGGTAAGGGTGGACGCAGACCATCAAAACGCGTTTATAACGGTATCGGATACGGGTATCGGCATAAGCGAGGATGAGCAGCCCAAAATTTTCAACCGCTTTTACCGGGTAGACAAAACAAGGGACAGGGAAACGGGAGGCACCGGGCTTGGGCTTGCAATTACCCACGCCACGGCTCTTTTGCATAACGGAAGCATTCGCGTTTCAAGCCGCGAAAACGAAGGAAGTACCTTTATTGTGCGCATACCCCTGCATCAAACGCCGAGGTGAGGATATGAAAAAGGAACCGAATAAAAAAATTCACATAATTTCCGGCGGTTTGCTTATTTGCCTTTTAGTATTTTACGTTTTATCCGGGTTAATAATCCGCCCATCGCAGCAAACGGGCGCAAACCTAATGCAGATAAATTTGTACTTTTTAAACATGGCAAACAGCAATATTGAACGCGAAATACGAAATATCGAAACGCCTACATCCAATACGGAGCTTATAAACGCGGTGCTTCGCGAACTTATAAAAGGCCCTGAAAATAACTGGCTGTACCGCACAATACCGAGGGACGTAACAATTGAAGTGGCGGAGCTTACGGAAAACGAAAAGCTGTGCGAAATAACCCTTTCGCCGGAATACACGCTCTTACCCGTTAAGGACGAAATTTTTTGCAGAAGCTCCCTTGTTTGGACACTTACCGAGTTCGATTTTATAGACGATGTTGTAATTTACGTATCCGGGCAGCAATTGCAGGGGTTATCCGGGCAGGCGGCGGGAGTTATGAACCGCGAAAACCTGAGCGTAAACCCGGTGCTTAGCCCGCATAGGCCAAATTCGCAAACAATTACGCTGTATTTCGCCAACGCGGATTTATCGGCCCTTACGCCGGAGGCGCGAACAATAGAGGTTACAAACACAATTGAATACCATATTGTAGAACAGCTTATAAAAGGGCCTGTAAAGGAGGGCGTAAACCCAACGCTTTTGCCGGAAATAAAGCTAAAGGCGACGGATACGTTAGAAGGAATTTGCTATGTGGATTTCGGGCCGGAATTTTTAAGCCGCCAGCTTACCGGCAATATGTCTGCGGACGCTCTTGTAATAGGCTCTATTGTAAATTCGTTAACGGAGCTTTCAAGCGTAACTATGGTGCAGATAATTGTGGATTCCAATACCGTTACCGGGGTATGGGGCGGGTACGATTTGAGTATACCGGTTTCGCGGGATGAGAATGTAATTGAGTAGGGGGGAGCGGGTTAGATCATAGCAATCTCTCCGGAAAATTTATTTTAAACTCACCTTTGTCAAATTTTTCGAATGAGTCATAATCGTCCTCAGTGAAATCCTCTTTGTCGAGTTCCTCCATAGCCGCACATAATTTTGTTTGACATTCTCGTCTTCGTTGGAAATAACTATTTGCGCCATGCCGTTTTACTCCTTCTTAGTTGCAGTATAAATTTTCGTACAGTTGCCGTACTTATAGCTGATTTGGTTTTAGTACATTTCTTTTATTGTGTCAAGTTGCCGCTGCCTATGCCTCAAGGCGGTTGGCAGCGGCAGTTAATTTTTACACTCCCGCCAAAGAAACTGCTTCAATTATTTCTACGCCTTTGAATAATAAGCTGACGCACTTCTTTTTACCGGAATGGTGACAATAGTATGTCATCGATCAATCGTATAATGTCATTCTTAACTCGCGCTTTTTTCTCGATATCCGGCAGGGGTTACGAGGGTTTCGGCGCAAAAATTACCCGCTCTTTGCGCAGATATCCTGCAAGGGTTACAGAAGGCTCCGGCATGTTCTTTGCGGGCGGCAAGGGTTACGGATGCTTGTACGCATTAACAGGCGGTTTCCGCGCAGATAGCCTCTAATGATTTCCCGGTTGTAATTCCCGCTTTTGTACAGTATAATTTAAGCATACAAGGGGGATGACTATGACAAAACTCAAATACGATTTCAAAAACGACACGCTTTTCAAAATGCTTTTCGTGAAGTATCCGGATTTACTTAAAAGGCTTGTGGCACAGCTTATTAGTATAAGTTACGAGAGCATAGAGGAATTTAAAATTAACAATTCCGAAATGCCGCCCGAAAATTTGGGAGATAAATTTTGCCGCCTTGATATACACATGACGGTAAACGGACAAAGGGTGGACTTGGAATTGCAGGTAGCCAACGAGGGAGATTACCCTGAAAGGGCGCTGTACTATTGGGCTCGCGAGTATTCATCCGCATTGGATGCGGGCGGGGAATACAGAAATTTGCCGCGCACAATATTTGTAAGCATCATTGCCTTTACAATGTTCCCGTGTGAGGAATTTTATTCGCATTTTGAGCTTCTGGAGGTTAACAGGCACACAAAACTTACAGACAAACAGGTTATGTATTTTTTTGAACTGCCTAAAATATCAAAGGAAGTTAACCGCGATAAT
>JAISVZ010000070.1 GCA_031271295.1 Clostridiales bacterium
GATAAATTCTTCGCGGAAGGCATTTGCTCTACGGACTCACTAAAAAAGATCCATATAACGGATATAGCGATGACGGAAAAAATTGAGCGAGAGGTTCGGGATGCTTGGCTGGCTCTTGATCCAAGCGACCCGGTCCGTACCGGCTACGCAGCGTGGCAACCCTGGATGGTCGAACAGGTAAACTCATACGGTTTTTTTACCTTTTATGTACTGGCAGGTCAAGTTCCGGCTTCGTCGCCGCCGTCTAAGATTTACGATTATATGACGAAAGTAAATCCCGAGCCGGGAGAATCTTACAACACCGTTTGGAACGCGCTCGCTATTTCCGGTATGCCTTGGAAAGCCGCGCCGCCGGACGAGCCAAAGGCGCCGGAAGATGCTCCGCTATGGATCCAGACCGGAGCAAACGCGGAGCAGGGAGTATTGCTGTCGATCGCAGATATGAGCGCCGAAGCGCTTGGCCTGAAAGACGATATCGGCACAAAACTTATCGACGTGCGCCAAGAGGACGCGAACGCGATTTCAAGACTGTTGACCGTTTGCGACACAGCGCAGGAGTATGTTTCTCAAGAGCGGGCTAAGCTGGGAGCTATGCAAAACAGGTTGGAACACAGCATGCGCAGCGTGGATAATTCGGCCGAAAACCTCTCGGCGGCCGAATCACGCATTCGGGACGCCGATATGGCGAAGGAGATGATGGAATACAACAAGAGCAACGTTATAGCGCAGGCGGGAATATCCTTGATGGCACAGGCTAATCAACTGCCGCAGAATGTACTGTTATTGCTGCGTTAAGCCGCTTACACTCCGCCACAATGGACTAACTGCCGTATCCCATACACTCGTTGTAGGAGGGATTCGGCAAGAGTGTGAACAGTAACAACCCGTTAGCTACGGCGGGCGCTTTTAAAATTTGCGTTGTAATCCCTTCTTTGCTGTGGTACAATTTCAGCATTAACATGTGTGTATACATTATACAGAAAAGGCGCGGCGAAACAGGCAGTTCGCAGCGCCGTCTTTATATGCGTTAAGGAGGGAACACATGAAGTACGCAAATTTTGACAAGCTTGAAGAGTTTATGAAGGACGTGTTTGTGTGCGCCGGAGTTCCGGAGGCGGACGCGGCAGTATGCGCTCAGGTTTTAATCGAATCGGACAAGCGCGGAATCGAATCGCACGGAATAGGGCGCTTTAAGCCGATTTATATTGACCGCATTAACGCCGGCATACAAAACCCTGTTACCAAAATTGACATAGTGCGCGAAGGCCCAACCACCGCCGTAATAGACGGCAACGACGGCATGGGGCATGTAATAGCCAAATTCGCAATGGAAACCGCGATAGAAAAGGCGGCGAAGTTCGGAATGGGAATGACGGCGGTTCGTAACTCCACCCATTACGGAATAGCCGGGTATTACGCGTCTATGGCGGCAAAGCGCAATATGATAGGAATTACCGGCACAAACGCAAGGCCGTCCATTGCGCCCACATTTGGCGTGGAAAACATGCTCGGCACAAATCCTTTAACCTTCGGCATTCCAACCGACGAGGATTTTGATTTTATTTTGGACTGCGCAACGTCCGTTTCGCAGCGCGGCAAAATTGAGGTGTACGACAGGGCGGGAGGTGATATCCCGGAGGGCTGGGTAATAGACCGAAACGGCAAAAGCCGCACAAAAATTGAGGGGCTTTTAAACGAACTTGACAAGGGAGAGCTTGCGCTTGTACCGCTCGGCGGGATAGGCGATATTACGGCGGGGTACAAAGGGTACGGCTACGCCTGCGTTGTGGAAATGCTATCGTCGGCGCTGCAATCGGGAATTTTCCTTAAGGCGCTATCCGGCATAGGTGACGGCGGAGCAAAAAAACCCTTTCACTTGGGGCATTTTTTTATAGCCATAGACATTGGCGCGTTTGTGGAGCCGGACGAATTCAGGAAAACAACCGGCGATATTGTGCGCCAGCTTCGCCAATCGAATAAAATGCCCGGCGGCGAAAGAATTTATACCGCGGGCGAAAAGGAGTATTTGTATTATTTGAGGCATAAAGATAAGGGCGTACCGCTGGGGGATAAGCTTGCCGAAATTATAGATTCGCTTATTGCGCAGTACGGCCTAACCAGGGAAAAATACGGACTTTAATACGCGAAAAAAGCAAATTCCGGCGTTTACGCACAGGGTTAAAAATCAAAGGGGAGTGAAATTATGAACATCAAAGAAAATATTGCCGAGGGAAGGACATATCTTGGAATTGAACTTGGTTCAACAAGAATAAAGGCTGTGCTTATTGGCGAGGATTACGCGCCTATAGCGTCCGGCGGCCACGCGTGGGAAAACGCGTTTGAAAACGGCATATGGACATACAGTTTAGACGATGTTTGGCGCGGTATGCAAGAAGCGTATGCCGCTCTTGCAAACGAGGTTTTCGAAAAATACGGCGTGCCGATTACAAATATCGGCGCGATAGGAATTTCCGCAATGATGCACGGATATCTTGCGTTCGATTCAAACGAAAACCTTCTTACGCCGTTTCGCACGTGGCGCAATACCAAGCAGGAGGACGCGGCGCGGCGCTTAACGGAGGCGTTTAACTTTAACATTCCGCAAAGATGGAGTATCGCCCACCTGTATCAGGCTATATTAAATGAGGAAAGCCATATCCGCCAAATATCTTTTATAACCACGCTTGCCGGGTATGTGCATTACAAACTTACCGGCAAAAAAGTTGCCGGCATAGGCGAGGCTTCGGGAATGTTCCCGATAGACAGCGCCAGGTTGGATTATAACGCGCAAATGGCGGCTAAGTTTAACGAAATAATAAAACCGCTTAGTTTGGGGTGGAAACTGGAGGATGTTCTGCCGAAGGTATTAACAGCCGGTGAAATTGCGGGTGTTTTAACGGAGGGCGGCGCGGCTTTGTTAGACCCTTCCGGTAAGCTTGCGGCTGGGATACCGCTTTGCCCGCCGGAGGGCGACGCGGGTACCGGAATGGCGGCAACAAACTCCGTGGCGGCGCGAACCGGCAACGTTTCGGCGGGCACTTCGGTTTTCGCAATGGTTGTGCTTGAAAACGAGCTATCGAAGGTGTACGAGGAAATAGACATGGTAACAACGCCGTCCGGAAAACCGGTTGCGATGGTTCATTGCAACAACTGCACGTCGGACATTGACGCGTGGATAAATCTTTTCGGCGAAGCGGCGCGATTATTGGGCGCAAAGGCGGATAAAAACGAGCTGTACGCAAAAATGTACGCCGCAGCCGCCGAGGGTTGCGCGGATTCCATGCTGGCGTATAATTATTTTTCGGGCGAACCTATAACAAAGTTCGAAAACGGCGCTCCGCTGTTTGCTCGCGCTCCCGGCGGAAAGTTTACGGTTGCGAATGTAATGAAAACTCAGCTTTTTTCCGCGCTTGCAACCCTTAAAATTGGGATGGATATTCTCACCGAAAACGAAAGCGTAAAGTTGGATACTTTGCTTGGTCACGGCGGGTTTTTTAAAACTGCGGGAACCGGGCAAAAGGCTATGGCATCGGCGCTTAACGTACCGGTTACGGTTATGGAATCTGCGGGGGAGGGCGGAGCGTGGGGTATCGCGCTGCTTGCGGCTTTTGCGGTGCATGTAGCAAATGCGGCGAATGCGGCGGATAAAGGAGCGTCCTTGGAGAGTTTTCTCGCGTCCAATGTTTTCGCGTCCGCTTTGGGGCAAACCGTAACGCCTTATGAGAACGACAGCCGCGAATTTGCGGGTTTTATGAAAAGATACATAAAAGGGCTTGATTCCTACAAGCGCATTACGGAGGTTTTAGCCGATGAATAACAAAACGGTTGAACAGCTTAAAAACGAGGTGTACGAGGCAAACATGCTTTTGCCGGAGTATAAACTCATAACCTTTACTTGGGGAAACGTAAGCGGCGCGGATAGGGAAAGAGGAATAATGGTAATAAAACCGAGCGGCGTTTCCTATGCCGCTCTGCGCCCGCAGGACATGGTGGTTGTGGATTTACTCGGCGGAAAAAAAATAAGCGGGGATTTAAACCCGTCATCCGATACGCCAACGCATTTGGAGCTTTACCGCAGTTTTGAAGGAATAGGCGCTGTGGTACACACGCACAGCCGCTGGGCAACAATATTCTCTCAGGCTAAACGGGAAATCGCGCCGCTTGGAACAACGCACGCGGATTATTTTTACGGCGCTATTCCGGTTACAAGGTTAATGACACAAGATGAAATAAAGGGAGAATACGAAAAGGAGACAGGCAAGGTTATTGCGGAAACCTTTAAGGATAAAAACCCGCTTGAAATCCCGGCGGTTTTGGTTGCAAGCCACGGCCCGTTTGCGTGGGGGAAAGACGCGGAAGAGGCGGTGCATAACGCGGTTGTTTTAGAGGAAATCGCGTTTATGGCGTGGCATAATATCGCGGCCGATACGGAAATTGCGCCCATGCAAAGGGATCTGCTGGATAAGCATTATTTAAGGAAACATGGAGCTGGGGCTTATTACGGGCAAAAATAGAATCAAGCTTTCAAATACTGATGTTCTTGAATGGTCTAATTCGGCTCTTCAACACAAGGGTTTTGGGCGGATTGCAGGTAAATTGTCGGAGAAAATCGGATATAGCTTTAATTATACCACCAAGGCATATGAATTGAATTAGATGCAAATATAGAAATTATAGGGTGTACGTTAAAACGGCGTACATCCTTTTTTGCTTTTTATTTAAGATTATAGGAAATATTCCGTTTCCGTAACGGATTATAAACAACTTACTACACATAAAACAGTAAGGAATAATTGAAAAACTAATAATATTATGTGAGGAGAACCAAACAATGAAAAACATTGAAATCAAAAACGTGGTATTGGTCAATACGTTGTGAACCAAATCATTGACAATTTAAAGCTAAGAGGATATGTTTCCTTAGGACCTTATACAGACCAAAGCAATGAGCAAGCTCAGAGCTGCTATTCAAAATGTGGATTTGATATTTGGATATTGAAGCAAAACGAAATATTGCCGATACGCTGAATGAAAAATCAAAGCGTGAATGAAATCGTGGACAAAACCGTGGACAAAACACAAAAAGCACAAAAAAATAGAACCAAGCCTTCAAAGAAAGCTTGATTCTACAAGGAAAAACTTGACTAGGCAGGAGGGATTTGAACCCCCGAATGATGGAGTCAGAGTCCGAGAACCTATGTTACAATTGACCTTTTGTAAAAGAAAATAAAACAAAATAAACCTTGTATTTAAGGCGTTTTTAGGATATAGAATTTATAGAATATTCTACAAACGCTTGTTTGTAATACTTGTTTCATAAATGAAAATCGTGGACAAATCGTGGACAAATATTATTCTTTTAGTTGTAAAAAAATATTAAATAGTTATCTTATAATTAATGACTGTCAAATGAATATATAAAATTTACCTGAATCAGAGATTTGACTGATTATCAGATTCTTGCTACAATATTGTTAGATATAGGTAACTAACGTTAAACTGAGGTATAAAATGGAATATGTCGGCAAAATTAAAAAATATCTAAGTAACACTAAATGGTATCACGCAACAACACTGAGTAATTGGCAATCAATACATAAATTAGGCGTTAGAGCCGATTATAATAAAGAAACTTCCGGTGAGTTGGATTTTGGGTTTGGATTTTATTTATCAAATAAACCGTCAAGTGCCGAGAATTATATTATAGGGCTCAAAAGGGCTGGGGTTCTTTCAAATAATGATGTTTTAACGATAATTGAATTTTCGTTTAGTCCGTTAAAATGGTTTGAAGAGGATATTTACAATACATATGTCATAAATAATCATAATGACGAATTTGCTTTATTTGTTTATGAAAATCGGATGTATAATATCGGAGGGCAGCGACAGCATAAGTACGACGCTATTTTTGGTGTAATGACAGATTCTTCTCCTGTTGATACAATTAGTAGGCATAGAATGGGAGAACTGTCTAAAGAACAGGTTATAGAAGCGTTTAAGAAAACTATGAGCATGAAGCAATTATCCTTGCATAATCAAGACTTGTGTGATATTATAAGTCCGGTAAGAGTTTATACTATTTATGAAGATGATAACTGCGAGATAATAAGAAAGGAGTTGAATTTAGATGCTGACAATGGATAAATCAAGAACTTTGTTTTACGAAAATGAATTAAAATCAAATATATTGAGGTTAACTAAAGGTACAATTTCACAGCATGAAGCGTCTGCACTGGCACAACAAGCTATTGATGTTCTTGATTGGTCTAATTCGGCTCTTCAACACAAGGGTTTTGGGTGGATTGCAGGTAAATTGTTGGAGAAAATCGGATATAGCTTTAATTATACCACCAAGGCATATGAATTGAATTAGATGTAAATTTAGAAATTATAGGGTGTACGTTAAAACGGCGTACATCCTTTTTTGCTTTTTATTTAATCACTGCTGTCAACTTAACGAAACCACTAAACAACGGATCGTCTCGCCTGAAAGAACCTCTTTTTTCTTGGTTTTTTTCTAATAGGAGAGCGTTCCGGCACAACCGAAACAGGATA
>JAISVZ010000134.1 GCA_031271295.1 Clostridiales bacterium
GTCAATGCCCACATTTCCGTAGGGGAGCACATTGTGCTCCCGCCGTACTCCCCCCACCGTGTGTTCCGGCGGCGGTGCGCGGCGGTATGGACCACGAGGATTTCCTTGCCGCTGTAGGTGTACGCGCCGTTTTTCATATAGTCCTATACCCTGTCTTCGTTTACATCGCGTACGTCACCATTTCATACAAACTCTGCAGTTCAAGAGCTCTTTCCCTATACTTATACAAGGGAATCGAGGCGTTAAATTCTCTTCTCATACTCCCGTTGCCAAAAGCCCGGCGACTTATCTCTTTCTCAAGCAGTTCGTTTTCTATAAAGAAATTTTCCCATTTTTCCTGCGAAGAAACAAGAAGAGCTTTTTTATCGTCATCCAATTCGTCATAAAGCAAGTCATAGTATTTAGTTGCTTCCTCTTTCCACAAAAGTGCATATGTTGTGGATATTTCAATTCCTTCTACAGTAGTTCCTGTCCATCCTTTCATAGCTTCGCTATACGCTTTGTCTATTTCGTGTTCTTCAACAGAATTCTCTTTCCCCTCAGATGTAGATTGTCTGGATGCGAAGTGAATTAAAAAGAGAACATTCAAAAGAAGGGATAGACACAAAAATACACCCAGCCACAACTTGATTTTATTCATTTACTGACCCTCCCACTAACCACATCAATTGGCATATATCCGCAGTCTGTCGGTTCTGCTGTCCCATCCGTCTTTATAAAACCTCTGCGCCGCGGCTACAACCCCCTCAGAATGCCCGCAATTTTCCTACCCTCTTTAGTAAAGAGGGTGGCGGCCCGAGGCCGCCGGGTGTTTTGTCCCCGCCCGCAGGCGGCGTCGTCCCAAGCCC
Organism: Clostridiales bacterium; assembly: GCA_031271295.1. GTDB lineage: Bacteria > Bacillota > Clostridia > Lachnospirales > WQUN01 > JAISVZ01. The sequence continues at coordinate 849 of JAISVZ010000134.1, forward strand.
CCCTCCCCGAGGGGGGTGGCGGGCAACGCCCGCCGGGGGGAGTGTAGGGGCCGCAGTCCTCTGCGGCCCGAAGGATTCTCAAACCCGCCGCCCGCAGGCGGCGGCATCCCAAGCCCTCCTCCCGTGCTTCTTCACCCACTGTTGCCATGAACAGTATGCCCTCTGCTTGCTAAAATCCGCTCGGTCAATTCAACGCCCTCCGACAATACCTCGTTCATGCCGTTTGGCCCTGTCAAATGCCCATTTCCGGGCAGCACTCGCAAACTAAGGCATTCGTTTCCGCATTGCTCGACAAATTCTGTTACGCTCTTTGTAGAAGTAACTATATCGGTGCTTCCTTGAATAATGCGATAAGGTACCCGTATTCCCCGCAAGGTATCACGCAGGTCAATTTGGAGCAGTTCATACCAGATGCTTTTATTCTTCATGAAACCGTTCTTTACAATTGCGATAAAGTCTTTAAAGGAATAGTCCGGGCTTGTCAGCAGGCTCCTGATTATCGGACCCATCGGCAGCTTTTCGCCCGATTTATTTTGGTATCCATCCGTATACTTGCGAATACACTTCGCAAAGAGTTGTATATCATCGAGTGTGCAATTTTCTTTTTGTTGCATTAATCCGATGCGTTCTTTTGTTTTTACAGGTGCGGCGGAGTTTTGTAGAGTGTCAAATCATTCATCATTGAAAAACAAATTCATTATAACATGACCGTATGTCAATACGCCATCCACACAATCGGGCATTCTGGCGGCGGCCTCAGCCGCCAATACTGAACCCCATGAGATTCCCAGAAGAATCAGGATATTATTCGGAAACTCTTTTTTTAGTTCCGCAATCAGGTCAGTTGTCATATCCACAAATGTGTCGATTGAAAAAGAATCGTCAATCTTGTGGTTGTTGATTCCGCATCCAAACTGATCCCAGTAAACCATGATGAAGCGCTTCGTGAACTCCGGAAACATACCCCTGCATCCTACCGAAAACGGAATGGGGGAACCGGGACCGCCATGCAGGCAAAGCCCGATTGGTAAATTCTTTGATTTGCCGTCCAGAGTCACTTTCTGTTCATATCCGCCCAATAAATAAGTTCTCAATTCAGAAATTTCGTTTGCCGCAATAATCTCGCGCCTTCTTTTATTCACTTATCAATTCCCCTTTCACCGTAAAATATAAATACTCTTTGCCGCGCTCACCCTCTGCGACCAACGCAGAAAAGGAGGCGGAAGCACACTCAGTATAGCACAACCGCCTCGCCGTTTCAAACCGTTTTGTTCGCGATTCCTGCTGTCTGATTAAAAAATTCCTTGACATTTCGTTTCAGGCAGCGCCGCTTAAAGCATAATAAGCGCGTCGCAAACAGCGCCGTCCGGCAGCGTAATTTTCCCGATTTTAAGCCAAAGGGCGCTAACCGCCGCAAACAGCGCAACAAAAATATGAAAACCGTTGCGCTGCGCCGCGTCTTTCAGATGATTCGGGAATAATTTCAGGTAGCCGTTTAAATACTTTTTCACCTCTTCGGTATAATGTGGCAGAAAACCCGCGAAGAGAGTTTTTGCGCTGTTTAGAAAAAAGTCGTATTGCTCTTTTGTAAACATCGGCACGGCGCATACCGTTTTGCCGTTTTCATCCTTGGCAAGATACCCGCCCGCAATAAGCTTTGCGGCAGTTTCCTTTTCGTTTTCGGTTAAATCCCGCCCTTTAATAACAGCGCCGCAAACGTCAATTTCATTATCAAACATCATTCTTCGGTAAGCAAACGGCGCAAAATGATAGGAAAAATGGGCAAGTTTACCGCTTTCAAAGTTGTTCATGGATTTTTCTATTCCGATTCCTACGCTGCTCGTGGAATTTTCTATACCTATACCAACGCCGCTTTCGCTTGAACCGTCGTTATAAAACCCGGTGTATTCCCATAACCCGCCGTCGTAACGTCTGTCAAAGCGTTTGTATTCGGTTGGGCGGTAATCCGGCACAAATTTATCCAGAAGCATTACCGACAACAAATTTTGCAACTCGCCTTTGCTTCGGTTAGCGCTATTAAGCCCCGCGTTTAACATTTCGTCCGCAAGGCGGCTTGAAAGAGCGAAAAATTCTTCGGAAACCTTGGCGGCAAAATTTCCGGAATTGGCGGCGGAATACGCGTTTGTTTTGCCATCGAAGATAAGAAAACCGGTTTGCACTGTTTTCTTTGTTGGCTGAATAACGGCTTCGCGTTTAACGAGGTTATCAATTCTATCCTCAATATAATAAGCGGGTACGCCGGTTAACTCCGATAATTCCTCAACAGTTTTCGGGCTGCGGTAAGAATGCCATAAAATATTTTGCGACAGCGCGTCGTTAATATACTGCCACGGAAACGGCTTGTCGTCGCCGTTGTAATTTCCTTCCCCTTGAATGCGAATAGTCAGCTGCGTTGGTTTTAACGCTGTTTCGTTCATATTGCACCTCTCCTTTAATTTTGTTCGCGCCAGCGAAAGGCGGTATGTTGCCGTACCTTCCGGCAAGCCGAGTATTTGGGAGATTGCTTTGCATGGTAAATTGTCGTAATAATGCATTACAATAATTTCCCGGTATGACGAGGATAGAAACGCGATTTGCCGCCGCAGGTTTTGATATTCGTCATTGCGGATAAAATCACAATCATCCTCCGCAGGGATATTTACTTCATCGTAGCACATTGTAGCGCGCTGCTTTGCGCGTGCGCGCTTAAAAACCTTGTGGGTTATAGCAGCCAAGCGCCAAAACCACGGTTCGAATTTGCTATCATCCTGCAAGGAGCCAATGCTTTTTACGGCTTGAAATAAAATTTCCTGCGTAAGCTCCTCCGCTTCCTCTCGCGAAAAGGTGCGGCTTAACGCAAACGCGAATGTTTTATCAAGCATACCGGCAATACGGTTATAATTCACGTCATTTCCACCTCCCGAATATAAAGTGCGGGAAAAAGTTGTTTTATTGGAAATTTTTCAGCTTTTCCGGTAAAATAATTTTGCGGCCGAACCGGCGAAAAATAGATTGGAGGCGCATAGCGCATGACAATATCCGAATATATTCAACTGCCTTAATGGCAATATATACAAACCGCCCGCGAATGTCAACGTTGACATAGCCAATTTTGCGGAATATCGTGTTCTGTATTGGCTTTTACTTGAAATGGGCAAATGATTTGTTCTGTTTTCGCGCGGCGCGGAGGTTAGTATGGGTTATTTCGGCAACGTTAAACGTATTTTCTTGAAGTGAAAGTGCCTCTATCCCGCACCACGCAAGGGATAGAGGCACTTTTTCGTCTTATATTGTAGCCAGACATTAAAAATAAATATATCTTGACAACAACTGATA
>JAISVZ010000132.1 GCA_031271295.1 Clostridiales bacterium
CCGATTACTCACGCGCTCCTTTCGCTTCCTGCAAAGAACATGCTGATGGGGCTTCGGCGTAAATTATATCGCACAGCAGATTGTGCCACGCGGCGGGGAAACAATTTTCGCCGCCGCAAGACTAATCTCTGCGCTAAACTTATTGGCGAAAATTGGTTCCCCAGAGTAGCGAGAAGAACATTTTTGAGCGCACTCTATAACATAAAACCCGTTTCTAACCCGGGTGCGCTCAAAAATTTCTGAAGCGTCAAGTGGCACATTGCTGTGCGATATAATTTGCGCCGAAGCCCCTCTACAACCTTGCCGGATAGCCATGCAAAGCGCGGGCAAATAACACGCCCCTGCCATACAGCCACACAAAGCGCGGGTAAACACTAATGCGGCAAAATTTACATGCGTATTGCTCTTGCTCTGATTGCCACTTAGTGGCATAATATAAGAAAAGGTTTTGGAAAGGAAAATATGTTTAAATACCTGTATCCCGATTTGTATGTTCCGTCAATTTACGAAATCCCATACGCAAAACTTTTAAAGCGGAATATTAACACACTTTTTTTTGATGTTGATAACACTTTGCTTCCGCATTACGTTCCGCGTTTCGAAGCCGGTTTTATTTCGTTTTTAGCTGAAATTTCGCAAATGGGGTTTGAAATTTGTATTTTGTCCAACGGCAGTAAAAAACGTGTTGAACTGTTAATGGAAAACCTTCCGTACAAATATGTTTACAGGGCGTGTAAACCTTTGCTTTACGGAATTAACAAGGCTCTTGCCGTTACCGGGGCGTCTTTTTCGCGTTGCGCCGTTATCGGGGATCAAATTTTTACAGATATACTTGTAGGAAAGCGAAAGAAGGTATATACTGTTTTAGTTGAACCTGTTTCCAAAAAGGACGAGCTTATTGTCAGAATAAAACGGGGAGCTGAAAACTTAGTAATTAATGAATACAAAAAAAGCCGGAGTAACGTTAGTTGAACTTATCATTGTTTTATCGGTGCTGGGTATTTGTTTGTCCGCCGCGTTGCTTACACTTTCAAACCGCGACAAAACGCGCATCGAAAACGCGCTTGAAATTATCCGCAGCGAAATGTTATACGCCAGGAAAATTTCAATCAATGAATCCGTCTACATCCGGATTACATTCGACAAAAGGAACAACGGCTTTGTAATTGAAAAAAAGGCGGGAATACCGTACAGTCTTATTAAATATGTACAACTTGAAGGAGTTAAGGTTGAAAGCGTAACCGCGCCTCAAATGATTGTTTATTTTACCGAAAGAGGAACGCCGTCCTCAGCCTGCACAATTACCGTCTCATCCCAGAGCCATGTTGGCAAAATTACGGTAAATGTCGGCTCCGGCAGGGTTAAAATTACGGAAATCAGAAAAAAGTAGATATTGGAGGTTATATGGCAAAAATGAAAAGTTCAAACGAGATTATTAGAAACTTCATGGAAGATATGGTTGCCGACACTATCGACGGTGTTATTAAAAACATGGATGTGTGCGGCTGCGAAAAGTGCAGGATGGATATTACGGCCATAGCGCTTAACAATTTGCCCCCCAAATACGTTGTTACCAGAAAGGGGCAGTTATTTACCAAGCTTTCCGTTTTGCAGCACCAGTTCGACGCGGATCTCACTTCCGCGATATCAAAGGCCGCGGTTATCGTTTCCGAAAACCCGCGTCACAATACCGAAGAGCAGTAAGGTTTTAAACATAGCGCCGGCGCCGCGTAAAGGCGGCAAGCGTTTAGTATCCAAAGCCGGATGCGCATAAAAAACCGCTGCGCTTCTCCGGCTTATGCATCCCAAGGAGGTATATATGATTTCAGCAACAGAATTTCGTAATGGTGTTACCGTTGAAATAGACGGCGACATTTTTGTGGTAATTGAATTTCAGCACGTTAAACCGGGTAAAGGCGCGGCGTTTGTGCGCACCAAACTTAAAAATTTAGTATCCGGCGGCATCGTTGAAAAAACATTCCGTCCATCCGAAAAAATGGAACGGGCCCATATCGACAGAAAAGATATGCAGTACCTTTATTCCGACGGCGAACTGTTCCATTTTATGGACGTTGAAAGTTACGAGCAAATTGCGTTAAACGCATCCGACGTTGGCGATTCTTTAACTTACGTGCGCGAAAACGACAATGTAAAAATTTTATCGCACAACGGCAATGTTTTCGGCATTGAACCGCCGCTTTTCGCGGAACTTGTTATTACCGAAACCGAACCCGGCTTTAAGGGCGATACCGCAACCGGCGCAACCAAACCCGCAACCGTGGAAACGGGAGCTGTTGTAAACGTTCCGCTGTTCGTATCCGAAGGCGAAAAAATAAAAATTGACACACGTACCGGAGAGTATCTTGGCAGAGCGTAAAGCTCTGCTTTTTTCTTAGGGAAAAAGGCTTTTAATTTTCTTATAACGCGCATTCAAAAATCAAGGGATATCGCTTCAAAAAGGCGTTTTATTTTCGGATAACGCCTTTCTTTTTCATTTTCCGGTTATGCATTGAAATTGATTTGTTACGCGCCTTTTTTTCATCCAGAAAACCCGCCTTGTCGTTAACGAACTTGTTCTCACGCGTTTCGGCAACGTATTTCTCCCATCTACCGTGCTCAAGCGTTCCGTTTTCAAGCGCCGCAAGAACGGCGCAGCCGGGTTCGCGCGTGTGGTTGCAATCGCTGAAACGGCAGTTTTTGAACAATTCCTCAATATCCGCAAACCCCGCGCTTAACCCCGCGCCCGCGTTAAAAAGCCCAAGCTCGCGCATACCGGGCGTATCTATTATCATAGCGCCGCCGGGCAGCATAAAAAGCTGGCGGTGTGTTGTTGTGTGGCGTCCTCTGCCGTCGCTCTCGCGTATACCTTTTACATCCATAACCTCATCTCCCATCAGCGCGTTTACAAGCGACGATTTGCCAACGCCGGACATTCCCAAAAACACAACCGTTTTTCCCGGCATGAGGTATTTTTTAAGAGAATCTATCCCGAAACCGGTGCGGCTTGATACCGCGTGCACGCTCGTATCCGGCGCGGCGTTTATTACGGCGTTAATATAGGGGTTAACATCTTCGGCCAAATCCGCTTTTGTTAAAATAACCACAGGCTGTGCCAAACTTTGACGCGCCTGCGTTAAATAGCGCTCTAAACGGCTCACCTTAAAATCCGCGTTAAGCGACGACAAAATAAAAACGTAATCGAAATTCGCCGCAACAACCTGCTCAACAATTGTTTTGGCGTATCCGGCGGCGTGCCCGGAAAAATCCGCGTGGGAAAATTTGGTGCGGCGCGGCAAAAGGCTTTCTATTTGCGAATTTCCGTTTTCGTTAAGCTTAATGCGCACAAAATCCCCAACGCACGGAAAATCCTGACGGCTTTCGGCGTTTAAGTAAAACTTGCCTTTAAGCGAACAAACAACCTCGCCCCGGCAAGTGACGGCGGTACAGCGATCGCGGTGCTGCTCGGTTATTCTTCCCAAAGCGGCGTTATCGGCTGGGTTTTGCGGCTCGCTGCCGGTGTAGCCGTACGCGCGAAGGGTTGCGGCGGTTGCGGCGGTTGGCTCATTTACTGTATTCGTTGTATTCGTTTTGTTCGTTAAGTTCATGTTGATTCTCCTCATATATAATATTTTCAGGCATAAAAATACCACGGACAAAGCAGCCTGTGCGCAAAACGCCATAAAAAGCCGCTGCCCGCGGAACGCAAAAAAAGAATACGCCTTAAGCGTACTCACCGGTTTTAACAGCGCAGTATTTACGAAAGGTTACTGTGGCGGCGCAAATTGCAGGCATAACCCACTAACCGCGCCAAATATGCGGTTTTAAAATTCAATCACCTTGCAGACCAGCATTAACACACAACTCCTTTCGAAAAAATAAAAATTAGTCTGTTACTCCGGTTCATTATAAACCGCAGTTTGAACGCGGTCAAGAGAAAATATCCCAGTTACCTAAATTACCCGCCCTTTATAGTGCTGACTTATACCTTTCAAAACTAAAAATGGAAAATAGAATGATAGAATGATAGAAATTCCGAAAGTCTATTTTCTATTTTTTTGCGATTTACCTTAATGCCATTTTGTTTT
>JAISVZ010000139.1 GCA_031271295.1 Clostridiales bacterium
TAGTTTTTTTATATTTTTCTTTTTAGTTTTTTCTGTGAGCACACCTTGCGCCGCGCAGGAGAATGTAATACCGCACGAAATACTTTCAGCAAATTTGTATTGTAATGACTATCAAATTATTAACTTCATTGAGGAACTAAAGCCCGACGGCGCAATGCTTTATGATCTCAATTTTGACAGAATACCCGAAGTAGTTACCTGGCAGAATAATTATACATACTGGGATATATCGTGTGAGGTATACTCCGTGCAAAATGGAAAACTGAAATCCGTTTTGAAATTCAATATTGATGAGAACTCTCCCATTTTATTGTACAAGAGCAAAAATAACAGCGAATTTTATTATATTTCCGAATGCCGGCAATATGGAATGGCAAATATGATTACGGCTTACGCCGAAAAACACTCGGTTTACAGAATAGGTTTTATAACCTCAAACCTTGCGGGAAGCGAAATATATTATTCCAATCCGGAAAAAGGCTGCTACATTTATTCCAATTCGGTTAATGGAAAAGACATACCAATGCAAGGTTTTTTTTCGAATTTGGAGGGGGAATACTCTCAAAGCCTTATCAAAACGAGTTGAGCAAATACCTGTCCGGTTATGACAAGATTGCGGAAATAAATCTTGCTTCAATATTAGATTCAGCGCATTGGCGCACAATTGTAAGACGTAATAGCGTTTTCTTGATATTGATTTTTATTACAACGGGGGAGAATCTAAATGGGTTTTGAGTATTAATCTGTGTTTGCGAGGCAACATGTGAAATAATGAACATAGAACCAAACGCCGGTGCTTCGCACCGGCGTTCATTTTACGTTTTACTGCCCAAAAGATTGTTTACCTCCGTATTGCCCTCGGATAACTTATCGGCGTTAGCCGGGTCTAAATAATTCATCAGTGTCAGCAATTCCCCCACATGCACCTTTTCCTCGTTAGCGATATCCAGAAAAACCTTTGAAGCGAATTTGTCGTCGCTGGCGCGCGCGTGCGCTTCGTATAAGTAAATTGCCTCAAGCTCCCCCGCAATATCAAGCCGTATAACCTGTAAAAGATCCTGTGCGGATAATTTCCCTTTTTCGGCACCCGGAAACGCCGGTGCAAAAGCTGGCATAAAAAAACTCCCTTCTTTAACCCTCAACTCTCACAAGTTCAAAGTCTTAATAAAAATACTTCCGCAAAAGTATTTTATATTATTAATATTGGGAATATTATGCCCGTATGATAAGTTTTCGCATACAAAAACCGCCACGCTTTTCGGCAAGCGTATAAATTTACATGCTCTGCACTAAAGATTCCGGCCAGTTTTCCGCCCTTTGCATGTCATAAATATTTGTATAACCGTTGGCGCTTAAAATGGAACACGCGTTTTTGCTGCGCACTCCGCTTCTGCAGTAAACAATTATAGCCCGCTCCTTATCCGGCAGTTCGTTTAACCTCTCTTCCAATTGCGATACGGGAATTAAAACCGAACCTTCTATATGCCCCGCCTCGTATTCTTCCAAATTTCTTACGTCAAGCAAAACGCAAGCAGCATCGGATTTATAAATATCCAAAGCCTCTTCGCCGGTAATTGTTTTCACATCGCCGCTTCCCGCCGTTCCCTCAGTTTTCATATCGCCGCTTCCCGCCGCTCCCTCGGTTTTCACATCGCCGCTTCCCGCCGCCGTCCCTTCATATTTCCATTCGTCCTCCGGTTCGGTAAAATAAATGTCGGTAAAACCCAGGGATTCAAAATATTCGTACGCGCTAAGCGCCGAACCGCCTTTTTCGCCGCAAAAACAGTAAAAAATAAACCTTCGGCTTTTGTTGTTTTCGTTTTGCGCGGCGAAACTCTCCAAATCCTCGTAGGAAACGTTAAGAGAGCCCGCAACGTGAAGCTCGTTGTAGCTTTCCTTTGAACGCAAATCCACCACCAGGGTATCGGGTTTTTCGTCGAACAATGCCTTCGCCTCGCCGGAGGATACATGCCCCGGCACATAAACCGACCTGTAACTTTCCATAGAGGATACCGCGGAAGGTTCGGGCTTGGCGGCGCTGCCTAAGTAAATGAAATATAAAGCCAAACTGGGGCCAATTAATAAAAAAACTGCCGTAGTGATAAATTTTTTATTCATACCCCTTACCCCTTATCGCAAATTCAATGGTAACTAATTTTAAAAAAAGCCGCTCCCAAGCTAAGGAACCGGCTTTTTTGCTTATTTTGCTTTATAGCTTTTCTATCTTAACTTCCTGCGGCACACTTGCAAGTTCCGCGCTGAAACTCACCTTGCCGGAACGGTTTGATTTACTTTCACCGGTTTTTTTGCCTCCGACAAAAATATTATACGACATCTCAGGTTCCATTTCGAGGGTTATTTGCGTATCCCCGCCGCCCTCCGCTTCGAATACCGTAAGAGAATCCGTTAAACTGAAATTATGTATAGCACTGCCGGGTACCGTTTCCAATAAAAGTTTTGAGTTTTTTTCAATCCGCGTAAGCTCATTGTGTGTCTTTACTTTGTAAATATCGCCGCCTGCTTCAAAATCGCCGACTTTTTGCTTTTCCTTTACCAAGTAATTGCCGAAAGATATGGCTCCGTTCGGTTCAATCCGAATCACTTCCGCAATGACGCCCATTTTTCAATAACCTCCCTGTGGAACAAAAATTCTTTCGCTTAAATTGTAGCAAATTTTATTTGATTTGTATACATTTTATTTTCCGTAAGTTATATATATATTAACGGGGGGAGAACTGCGTTAAATTACGCGGAAGCTTTACGCCGGGGTGTTTGTTATGAAGGAATTTCTTACGCTTTTAAGCGAAATTTTAATTATTGCGGTATTGCAGCAAATAAGCGAAAAGGTTGTAGACCCTAAAGAAAGGCCGGATTTTGCGAAGCTTATAAGCCTTGCGTGTTATGCCGGTTCGTTTTCGCTTATTATTCATTTTGTTTTTACATATGTTTTAAAGGACATTATAACCGCGCTTGAAAGTGTGTTTTAATCAGCTTTGGGCGCGGTGCAAACTGCCGTAAAGCCCCTCTTTGTTGTACAAATCCTCATGCGTTCCGCGCTGAACTACCTCGCCGTCTTTTAAAACCAAAATCATATCCGCGCGCTGAATTGTGGATAACCTGTGCGCTATAGCGATAATTGTTTTGGTTTTGGAAAGTTCGTTTATAGCGCGCTGAATTTCACGCTCTGTTTGCGTATCCACCGAAGCCGTCGCTTCGTCGAGTATAATTATAGGCGCTTTCATAAGTATTGCGCGGGCTATGGCAACGCGCTGTTTCTGCCCGCCGGATAACCTTATTCCGCGCTCGCCTATCTGCGTTTGGTAGCCGTCCGGCATTTCCGTAATGTCGTTATGTATCCACGCCGCCTTTGCCGCCGCAATTATTTCCTCTTCCGGCGCGTCCGGTTTGGCGTAGGCTATGTTTTCCGCAACTGTTCCGTTAAACAGGTAAGTATCTTGAAGCACCGGCGCTATTGCACCGCGCAGGCTTTCAAGGGTAACATGGCGGATATCCTTGCCGTCTATTAAAACCTTCCCGCCGGTTGGGTCGTAAAAGCGGGGTATTAGCTGGGTAAAGGTGGTTTTGCCAACACCGGTTGGCCCAACAAGCGCAAGCATTTTGCCCGCCTCGCATTTCACGCTTATATTTTTCAAAACAGGCACGTTTTCCTCGTACGAAAACGATACGTTTTGAAATTCCACCTCGCCCTTTACATCCGTAAGCTCTTGGGCGTTTTCGGCGTTATAAATTTCCTGCGGCGCGTCCAATACCTGCGCAACGCGTTCCGCTCCGGCGTATGCCTGCTGAGTATCCTCTAAAATTCTGGCAAGCCCGGCAACCGGGCCGTAAAACAGCGACAGGTACAGCAAAAACGCCACAATATCCGAAACGGACATATTTCCGCTAAGAGCAATATAACCGCCCACGCCAACAACTATAACCGTACCCGCGGACGATAAAAATTCCACGCTTGGGTGGAATACCGCGCCAAGCTTTAGGGCGTAGAGTATCGCGTCCGTATGGATTTTTACGCCCGAAGCGATATTTTCCGCCTCGCGCTCTTCCTGGTTAAAGGATTGAATTTCGTGTATACCGGCAAAGTTATCCTGCAATTTGGAATTAAGAGCGCCTATTGCCTTTTGTGCCTCGCGGAATTTCGGGCGTATTTTTTTCGCGAACAGAATTCCCGCGCCGAAAATAAACGGAACAGGTATGCAGGTAAGCAGCGCAAGCCTTACGTTTATTGTTAAAATAACCGCCATAACGCCAACCACCGTTACAACGTTTACCATCATTTCGGGTATTATATGGGCGTATAAAAGCTCGAATGTGGCGGTATCGTTCATTACGCGGCTCATTAAATCGCCGGTTTGTTTGTCGTGAAAATATGAAAGGGAAAGGCTTTGAATTTTGCCGTACACCTTTTTGCGCAAATCCCCAACCAGATGCCACGCCGCTTTGTGCGCGAAATAATTAGACGCGAACCTGAAAGCTATTCGCAGAAGGTACAGCCCAAGCAGAATCATCGCTATGCGGTGAATATCCGGCAGGGCTTCGGCGGTTAACCCGTTTTCCACAATGGATGTCATGCCGGATAAAAGCGACGGTGTGGTAAGGTTTATCGCGGTTGCCATAAGCGTTGCCAAAACCGACGCTATGTACATAAACTTGTATTTTGCCGCGTCCTTGCCCATTTTCCACAGTAATTTCATATTTACAGCTCCTTGTTATGGGAAATTTGAGGTTTTCCTTATGTAACTTACAGTTTTGCCGAGGAATACATCAACATCCAGCGGTTTGCCTATATGGTCGTCCATTCCGGATTCGATACACTTTGCAATATCATCTTTAAAAACGTTTGCGGTCATAGCTACAATAGGTACGCGCCTCGCCTTTGGCGTGTTAAGCGCCCGTATTTGCCGGGTTGCGTCGTATCCGTCCATTACGGGCATTTGTACGTCCATATAAATTAAATCGTATTTTTCGCTTTGGGATGAAAACATATCCACAGCTTCCTGCCCGTTTGCCGCCCGGCTTACGTTCGCAAGCGTAGGTTCAAGCAGCGCTTCCACTATTTCGTAGTTTATATCAACATCCTCCGCAACAAGGATATACTTTCCCTCAAGAACGCCTTCAATATTTTGAATCTGCTCCTGCTCAATTTCTTTGCGTACCCCTAAGCAGTTATTTATAACATTCATGATATCCGACGGGAAAACCGGTTTTTGAAGGAATCTGTCCGCGCCCGCGTTTGACGCTTCCTTTTCCGCAATGTTAATATCCGCGGATGCGGTCATAAGTATTGTAAAGGTTCCCGCTTTCGCATACTTTGCCGCAATTTGTTTCGTAAGCTTGCTTCCGCCTATTCCCGGAACATGCAAATCCACAAAATAGATGTCGAACGCTCCCATTTCATCTATAATTTCATTCGCTTCGTCGGTGTTTGCGGCAACAAAACAGTTTGCGCCAAACCTTTGAACAATATCCCGAAAGTAATCCAAAAAGCCCTTGTCGCCGTCCGCAACGAGGATTCGCAACATGTTCCAGCCGCCGTTTAGTTTCGTGCCTAACATATCATCACCAAGTTTTGCGGTTACGGTAAATGAAAACACCGAACCTTTACCCGGCGACGATTCAACCCATATCTTACCGCCCATAAGTTCAACAATACTTTTGGATATTGCAAGCCCCAAGCCTGTGCCCCCGTATTTGCGGGTTGTTGTGGCTTCCGCTTGCTGGAAGGTTTGAAACAGCTTTGCCTGCTGGTCTGCGCTTATGCCGATACCGTTGTCCGATACGTCCACTCTTATTGTGTACACGCCGTTGCCCTCGTCCAAAAGCTGCGCCCGCAGTTCCACTTCCCCGTTCTCCGGCGCAAATTTTACGGCGTTGCCCATAAGGTTTGTTATTACCTGAGCTAACCTTTGCTCGTCCGCGAAGAGGGAATCCGGAATGTTTTTGTCTATAAACACCGAAAGTTTTTGGTGCTTTTCATCCGCACGCAAATTAACCACATTTACAACCTGTTGAAGCATATTTTCGAAGTTAAAATCGGCGGGGGAAATTTCTATTTTGTTCGCCTCAATTTTTGACATGTCCAGTATGTCGTTAATTAAGCCCAGAAGATGACCGGATACCTCGCCTATTCGTGAAAAACAATAGTCCTTTCGCTCCGGCGACGCGGAGGATTTGCCAACGGCGGTCATTCCGACTATTGCGTTAATAGGCGTGCGTATTTCATGGCTCATGTTTGCGAGAAATGCGCTCTTTAGCTTGCTTTCCTCGTCCGACCGTGTTCTTAGTATATAAAGCCACACAAGCATAGAACCCAAAAACATAGCAAAAAACACACTTAAAAGAGTAGTTATTGAAGACATTCTGTTCATACTGCCGTAAAACAAGTGCTCCGGCGTTACAAGGCCAACATGCCAGCCGTTTTCTATTGTGTGTACAAACACAACGGAATCCTCACCTAAGTAGGAAAGAGTTTTCCCTTCGGTAACGTCACCTTGCGATTTTAACTGCTGCGCAAATTTAGATATCGGAATGGCGGTGTTTTCTATATTTATGCCGCGAAATTCTTCGTTCGGGTGAAAAAGCATTGTTCCGTCCTGACCTATAAGCATTCCGTAACCGCCATGATTTAATGCCGTTGAAACAATACCGGTTCCCAAATCTTCAATATTAACATAAATGCACACCACGCCAAGCCTTTTCCCGTTTTCGTCCAATAAACATTTCGCGTACCTAAAGAATGTTCCAACGTTCGCGTATGTTATTGGAACGGTTTCAATTATTTCTCCGTTTGCCGCAACCGCTTCGGCGTACCAGCCCTGTTCTTCTATCCGAAATTCCGAAGGAAGCTGCAAGTTCCCGGAATACCCTAAAAACGGCTGCCCGGGCGTAGTTTCAAAATACCCCAAAAAGCCTTGAATGCCCGTCATCTCATTGTTTCCCATGAAACGGTAGGCATGTAATTCGTTTAGAATTTGCTGAAGTTCCTGTACGGTATTGCCCCTTTTAACGGCGGTTTGCGCTTTTTCGGCAAAACTGTTCAGCGCCTCCTTATATACCAAAGCGCTTGACGAAATCTGGCTTTCCGTATAGTCAAGCACGTTGTTTGCATTGCGCACCAAGTTATCGTGTATTATTTCGCTGATAAAACTGCGGCTAATAGCGTTCATAGCGGTAAAGGCAAACGCCGTAAACAATAGCTGAAATATAATTATTCTGTGCTTTTTAAGAAATCCCGGCTTATTTTTCATAACTTCTAACCTCGTTTATTTCCGCCAATCGGGTATTACCGTGTTCAATTAATTCTAATCCCAATTTAAAAAGTTGAAGCCAAGCCCTCAAAATCGCCGTGATTTTCGGCGTTTTTGAGGCGCCGGTTTCAAACTTTTTAAACAGAATTAGTATAATGCGTTAACGTGTTGAATAAGTGGTTTTAAACAGATTCTATAGGTTGTATTATTTGATTCGAACAGTTTGAATTGTATCATCTTAAGGCTGACGCGTCAAGATTATCCAAAAGCGCCGAACACATAAAAAACCGTATCTTTCGCCGGTATTTGCGGGTATACGGTTTTTTTGCGGCTTTTATTTTACCTCAATTTGCTTTGCAACAATACTGCCGCCGGAATATTTATCCCTTAGCTTCGGTTTTTCAATTTTTCCCGTGGGGTTACGCGGCACGGTATCGAAAATTATTTTATGCGGCCTTTTGTATCTTGGAAGGCGAAGCAGAAACTCGTTAATTTCTTCTTCGCTGCAAATCATATCCGGCTTTATCTCGATTACGGCAACGGCGATTTCGCCCAAACGCTCATGCGCCTGCCCGATAACGGCGGCGTCCTTAATTTTGTCGTACCCGCGCAAAAAGTCCTCAATTTGCACAGGGTATAAATTTTCTCCGCCGGTTATTATAACGTCTTTTTTGCGGTCTACCAAAAATATAAAGCCGTCCTCATCCTCCTGCGCCATATCTCCGGTATAGAGCCAGCCGTCTTTTAAAACCGCGTTTGTTGCCTCGGTATCCTTGTAATAGCATTTCATAACGCCGTCGCCTTTAAGAATAAGTTCGCCAACGCTGCCTTTGGCAACAGCCTCGCCCTTTTCGTCTACAATTTTGGTTTGCCAGCCGTAGCCCGCCTTGCCTATCGCGCCAACCTTATGCACATTTTCAACGCCAAGGTGTACAGCGCCGGGCCCGATGGATTCCGAAAGCCCGTAGTTGGTATCGTATTCGTGGTTTGGGAAGTGTTTAAGCCAGCGTTTAACCAAACTTGGAGGCACAGGCTGCGCGCCGATATGCATAAGCCGCCAGTTAGACAAATCGTAGGAGGACAAATCAATTTCGCCGGAATCTACCGCGTCTAAAATATCCTGCGCCCACGGCACCAAAAGCCAAACGATGCTCACCTTTTCGCGCGAAGCCGTCTCTATTATCCACTTCGGCTTAACGCCGCGCAAAAGCACCGCGCCGCTTCCGGCTAAAAAGCTCCCGAACCAGTGCATTTTTGCGCCGGTATGGTAAAGCGGCGGTATGCACAGAAAAATATCGCCTCGGGTTTGGCTGTGGTGGTTTTTTTCCACCTCGCACGAAAACGAGAGACTTAAATGCGAATGCAGTATTGCTTTGGGAAAACCCGTTGTGCCCGACGAAAAATAAATAGCCGCGTTATCCTCTTCGGTAATTTTTATATCCGGTTTCCTGTCCGAGCAAAAATCCGTAAGGCGCTCGTACCTGTCGGCAAAATCGGGGCAATTTTCCCCGATAAAATACATTGATTTAACATTCGGGATTTTATCTTTTATCGCGCGCACGCGTTCGGTAAACTCCGGGCCGAAAACAAGGTGCGAAACGTCCGCAAGATTAAGGCAGTATTCAATTTCGTCCGGCGAATACCTGTAGTTAAGCGGCACAACAACCGCGCCCGCCTTTAAAACGCCGAAATACGCGGGCAGCCATTCGATGCAGTTCATTAAAAGAATACCCACCTTATCGTTGCGTTTAATGCCACGGCTTAAAAGCAGGTTCGCGAAGCGGTTCGCCTTTAAATCGAAAGCGCGCCAGCTCATTTCGCGGCGATACCCGCCGTTATGTCCGGATTCCACAAGCGCGGATTCCTTCCAGGTATGCTCCGGCTCTTCCGATTCCGGGTTTATTTCCACAAGGCAAATTTCGTTTCCGTATTTTAAAGCGTTTGTTTCTAAAATTTCTGTAATAGGCATTTGCTTCTTCCTTTCCGTATGCATTGATAGATTATTAGCTTCTTGATTTCTATATTTTTATATGCCCGCTTTTTTGTTTCCGGTTTCGCTTGAAACAAATTCTTCGGCTTCGGCAAAAAGCTGTGCGTAGCTGATTTTGGCAAAATCCGTTGCGTCCGCCGCAATCGTCCGCCCGATTGCGACTTCGCCGATACCGGCACTTAGATGTACCTGTATAAAATCATCCTTACTTTCGTCGCCGCCGCCCAAATGTACCCAGTGGCGCTGCGGCGCTCGCTTTGCGTACCTGTCCCATAAAACTTCCAAATTTCCGCCAAATAAAAACGTAAGGCATAAGGCGTTATATTTCTCAAGCAGTTTTTTAATCTCCTCGCCCTGCGCCGCTCGAAAATTGGATTCTAAAATGCACACATTACCCGTTTGCAAAAAACATTCGGCAATATGAAGCATTATATTTGTCGCCGCGGCGCTGCCCTTTGTTTCAAGCAATTCGCTATTTACGCCAAACCCGTCCGCCATTGCCTCTTTTAAGGTATCCTTGCAAAAGCACGGGATAGAAAGTTTTTGAGACAGTTTGCGCGCAAATGTGGATTTACCCGTTGCGCAGTATCCGGCAACTATAATTATCTTGTTCAAGTTATGCCACCTCCGGTAAAAAAATTCGCCCGCAAACGCTTTATTCCCGCTTGCAATCCGGGCGGGCGCGTTTGAATATTTTCCCGCCGTCACCGCAAGCGGGCAAATTTTAAATCGCCGCGCCGTTTTTCTCATCCGGGGCAAGATGCCTCCGTAAGCGGGAATTTTTCATCTTGTTACGCCCTTTTCCCGTTCTTCTCATCCGGCGCGAGCGCGCGTTTCGCCTCAACAACAACCTTTTGCTCGTAGCAGGCAAAAATTCCGTCAACTTCCTTTTCGTCCGGCGCTTTTGTAATTAAGCTTACAACCGGCACAATTATTAGCCCGGCAAGCATTACAAACGCGCCCGCGTTAATCGGCGACTGCAAAATAACCGGGAACGACGCCCTAAATAAAGTATTTAAAATCATAACGGACGACGCGAAAATAAAACAGCACCAAACCGAAATTTTGCTGACCTTTTTCCAGTACAGCCCGAAAACGAACGGAGCAAGAAACGAACCTGCCAAAGCCCCCCACGAAACGCCCATAAGCTGCGCGATAAACGAATTTATGCTGCCGGCATACTGCGCAATTGCGATTACGGACGAAATAAGGATAAACACAACTATAAGCAGCCTAATTGTAAGAAGCTGTTTTTTATCGTCCATGTTTTTAATTAAATTGCCTTTTAAAAAGTCAATCGTAAAAGTGGAGGCGGATGTCATAACAAGCGACGACAATGTGGACATTGAAGCCGAAAGCACAAGTATAACAACGATACCTATTAAAATATCCGGCAGGTTTGAAAGCATTGACGGAATTATCGCGTCGAAAACGACGGAACCGTTCGAAACAACAGCCGCGTCCGGGTACAGCCTGCCGAATCCGCCCAAAAAGTAACAGCCGCCCGAAATTACAAGAGCAAAAATTGTGGAAATTATAGCGCCCTTATTAATGGAACTTTCGGATTTTATTGAATAAAACTTGGCAACCATTTGCGGAAGCCCCCATGTGCCAAGCGACGTTAAAATTACCACACCCAAAAGGTTTACAGGGTCCGGCCCGAAAAACGACGCGAAAACTCCGGGCGTTTGATACGCGGCGTCCTGAACATGCGCAAGGGCGTTGAGAGAACCCATAAAGCCGCCGTGCGTATTTAAAACCGCCGCTATAACCGCAACAATACCTATAAGCATAATTATTCCCTGAATAAAATCGTTTACAGCCGTCGCCACATAACCTCCGGCGATAACGTAAATTCCGGTTAAAACCGCCATGGCTATTATACAGTATGTAAACGGAATATTAAACGCCATTTCAAAAAGGCGCGAAAGCCCGTTATAAAGCGAGGCGGTATACGGGATAAGAAACACGAAAACAATTACCGACGCGCCGATTTTAAGGGCGTTTGAACCAAACCTGCCGCCGAAAAATTCCGGCATGGTTTTGCTGTTTAAATGCCTTGTCATAACCCTTGTGCGCCGTCCTAATATTATCCACGGCAAAAGCGAGCCGATAAAGGCGTTACCAAGCCCAATCCACACCGATGAAATGCCGAATTTCCAGCCAAACTGCCCGGCGTAGCCAACAAATACAACGGCGGAAAAATAGCTTGTTCCGTACGCGAACGCGGTAAGCCACGGCCCAACGGAACGCCCGCCAAGTACAAAACCGTCAACATCGGAAGCCTTTTTGCGAAAAATAAGCCCCACTGCAATTGTTACAATGAAAAAAACCGCCAAAAGCAAAACCTTTAAAAACATAATATACACTCCTTTGGATGCAAACGTCGCCGCGCAGTGGTTTTCGGGCGCGGAGAAGCCTTTTGGGTAATAAAAAAGCCCCCGGAAATATTTCCAAGGGCGAATGAACGCGGTACCACCTTAGTTCCGCAGCGCCTCACGGCAACCGCGCTTAAAAAGTACGATACATAAGTTGCGGAATTCGCCGTACGCGCAAATTCCCTGGCACTGTATTATACCCTGCGCTGTAACGTGCGCTCTACGCCGCAAACTACCGGGCTTTGCGATATGCGCAAAACCTTTCGCAAACGAAGCTACGGGACGTATTCACAAAACAAACCCTGCGTTCTTACACCGCCCGAACGCTCTCTTAAAAGGTTTTGCGTAATGCTACTTGCTCCCGATTATCGCTTATGGTTGTTATAAAAATTTGTCTTTGGCTATAGTAACTTATGGGTGGGGATATGTCAAGAACAGTAAGAAAAATTTTTTCGAAATTTTTACGCGAAATTTTTCGGAAAAGTTTACTGTTCACACCACTGCTGAAAATTGATAGTTTTGAGACGGCTTTGAATAATAAGGCGGCGCTATTCTTTTTCCGGAATGATGACATTTTTTTGTCATCATTCTAAATGGCAAGCCGTTATCTTTATCCGTTCTTCGCGTAGCTATCCGGCAAGGGTTACAGAGGCTTTGGCGTAAATATTACCCGCGATTTTTGCGGCTGTTCTATAAGGGGTTGCAGGAGGGCTTCGGCGCAAATTATATCGCCCAGCAATGTGCCACCTGACG
>JAISVZ010000188.1 GCA_031271295.1 Clostridiales bacterium
GAAATAAAGCCGTAGCCTTTTTCCGCGTTGAACCATTTTACAGTTCCTGTTTTCATGAAACATCCTCCTAAAATAAAGAAAAAAATAACTTGTTGCAAGGCATACAATAACACAACCCATAAAAGCTGTCAATATTTTTCTGAGGGTAATTTTTACACATAATTTGCGGCATTTTTCGGGCAAAATCACCAAAAATTATCTCACCGCAATGTTGTAAATTCTACAGCTAACATAAATTTCCTTAACAATCTCCTTGCCCTCCACAGCCTTTATAACAGCCGGAATTGCAAATATCCTTGCCTTTATGTCATCTTGATTTTCGTCCGGTGATACGTCAACCGATGCTTTAACTTTTCCGTTAACAGTTACACCTATTGTTACCGTTTCCGAAACTGTAAGATTTTCGTCGTAGACCGGCCACTTGCTTTGATAAATCCGTTTTTTATTGCCGAGTTTTTCGTATAATTCTTCGGTAATATGCGGCGCAACCGGATTAAGCAGTATAAGCAGCGTTTCAAATTCCGCTTTTGTTACGCGCTCCAACCTGTAAAACTCGTTGGTAAGCGCCATCATTGCGGCTATTGCGGTGTTAAACTTCATATTTTCGTAATCCGCCGTAACCTTTTTAATTGTTTTATGCATCGCGGTTTTAAGTTCGTCAGAATAACCGCCGCCTTTTAACATATCCTGCAATCTCCATACTCTGTCTAAAAACCTGCGGCAACCCTTAACGCCTTCGTTCGACCACGCCGCAGCAAGCTCGAACGCGCCGATGAACATTTCGTATGTGCGCAGGGTATCCGCGCCGAACTCGCCCACGATATCGTCCGGGTTTACCACATTCCCGCGCGATTTGGACATTTTTTCGTTGTTTTCCCCAAGTATCATACCGTGCGACGTGCGTTTCGCGTAAGGCTCCGGCGACGTTACCTGCCCAATATCGTACAGGAATTTGTGCCAGAAGCGCGAATAAAGTAAATGCAGTGTTGTGTGCTCCATGCCGCCGTTATACCAATCCACCGGCATCCAGTAATCAAGGCTCTCCTGCGACGCGAATTTGTCCGGGTTTTTGTTGTCAATATAGCGCAAAAAATACCAGGACGACCCTGCCCATTGGGGCATTGTATCCGTTTCACGCTTCGCCGCCGCGCCGCATTTCGGGCATTTGGCGTTAACCCAGTCCGTTATTTTCGAAAGCGGCGATTCCCCGTCGTCGGTGGTTTCATAGCTTTCAACTTCCGGCAAAAGCAGAGGCAAATCCGCCTCCGAAAGCGGAACGTACCCGCAGTGCTCGCAGTAAACCACGGGAATAGGTTCGCCCCAATAACGCTGGCGCGAAAACACCCAGTCCCTCAATTTATAATTTACCTTACCTTCGCCGAGGCGTTTATCGCTAAGGTATTCGGTTATTTTTTTCTTTGCTTCGGATACCTCCAAGCCGTTTAGAAAACCCGAATTTACCATAGTTCCCTTTTCGGTATCCGTATATGCCGCATCCGCAACATTCCCTCCGGATACAACCTCCACTATTGGCAAATTAAATTTTTGCGCAAACTCCCAGTCCCTCTCGTCGTGCGCGGGTACCGCCATAATTGCGCCTGTTCCGTAGCTTATCAAAACATAATCGGATATCCAAACGGGAATTTCCGCTCCGGTTGCCGGGTTAACGCAGGTAAAACCGTCCAGCCCCACGCCGGTTTTATCCTTGGCAATCTCGGTGCGCTCAAAGTCCGATTTTTTTGCGGCATCCTCCCTGTAGCGAAGCACTTCGTCCCAGTTTTTTATTCTTTCCTTATATTTATCAAGCATTGTATGCTCCGGCGACATAACCATATATGTCGCTCCGAAAATTGTATCCGGGCGCGTGGTAAATACGCGCAGAGCTTCGTCCGTTCCGGTTACGTTAAAGTTAATTTCCGCGCCCACGGATTTTCCAATCCAGTTGCGCTGCTGCACTTTTACCTTTTCTATATAATCCACCAAGTCCAAGTCGTTTATAAGGCGTTCGGCATACGCGGTTATTTTAAGCATCCACTGGCTTTTAACCTTGCGCACAACCTCGCTGCCGCACCGTTCGCAAACGCCGTTTACAACCTCTTCGTTCGCAAGCCCCACCTTGCAGGATATGCACCAGTTTATAGGCATTTCCGCCTTGTATGCCAAGCCCTTTTCAAACAGCTTTAAGAAAATCCACTGTGTCCACTTATAATACTCCGGGTCGGTGGTGGATATTTCGCGGTTCCAGTCGAAAGAATAGCCCAGCGCTTTTAACTGCTCTTTAAAGCGGGCGATATTTTTTTCCGTAACGGCTTTCGGGTGGATTTTGTTTTGTATGGCGTAGTTTTCCGTTGGCAAGCCGAACGCGTCCCAGCCCATGGGAAAAAGTACGTTCTGCCCTTGCAGCCTGCGTTTGCGCGATATTATATCAAGCGCGGTATACGGCCTTGGGTGCCCAACGTGAAGCCCCTGCCCCGAAGGATACGGAAATTCAACAAGCGCGTAGAACTTTTCCTTCGATTTATCAATCTCAGCGGAAAAAGCGCCGTCCGCGTCCCATATATCCTGCCATTTCTTTTCCGTATTTTTCGGGTTATACGTTTCGTTCATTTAATACATTCCCTTCATAAATATAAATTAAACCTCTTAACCTTCGGTGTTTTCCCAAACAGGCTGCGCCAAAACCTCGTAAACCTTCATGTTTTCCCAAACAAGCTACGCCAAAACCTCATAAACCAACGGAACTTTTGGCGGCTGCGCTGACGAAATAACTATATTTTCGCAAATAAGCTTTTCCGCTTCATTTGCCGCGTTTTCGTTATTTGTGTGAAGCACGCAAACCAAATCCCCGGCGTTTATATATTCGCCCTGTTTGGCTTTAAGCACAACTCCGGCGGAAAAATCCACATCCGCGTTTTTAACCGCCCTGCCCGCTCCCAAAATAAACGAAGCCCTGCCGATAGTTTTTGCGTTAAGTTTTTCAATAAATCCGCTTTTTTTGGCAACCAAGCCGCGTATAATTCCCGCGTTTTCAAACAATGCCGGGTTTTTGATGTATTTTGTGTCCGCGCCCGCGTTTTCGGCCATTTCAAGAAATTTGTTAAACGCCGAGCCGTCCTTCAGCGAATTTTGCGCTTTTAACGTGCATTCGTCCAAACTGCCAAGCCCCGCCATGTTTAGCATATGCGCCGCGAGAAGTACGCATAAGCCGCGCAAATCCTCCAGCCCGCCGCCGTTTAACGTTTCAATAACTTCCTTTATCTCCAAAGAATTGCCCACCGCTGCGCCGAGCGGAGTATCCATATCGGTAATTACCGCGCGCACTTCCTTACCGGAGAGCCTGCCTATTTCCCGGCACAAAAGCGCAAGGTTTTTCGCCTCGTCAAACGTTTGCATAAACGCGCCGCTTCCGGCTTTAACATCCAGTAAAATTTTATCCGCACCGGACGTGATTTTCTTGCTCATTATGCTGGACGCTATAAGCCCCATAGAATCTGTGGTTGCGGTATCGTTTCTTAGGTTATATATTTTGGTATCGGCGGTGGCGAAATCTGCGGAATGCCCGCAAATGCACGCCCCAGTTTTTTTAATATTCGCGATAAATTCATTAGGCGAAATTTCGGTTCGGTACCCCGGTATTGACTCAAGCTTATCAACCGTGCCGCCGGTATCCCCAAGCCCCCGCCCGGACATTTTCGCCACGCGGCCCCCGCACGCCGCGGCCATTGGCGTAATTATAAGCGTGGTTTTATCCCCTATCCCGCCGGTGGAGTGCTTATCCACCTTTATACCGGGAATCTCGCTTAAATCCACGCGGCTGCCGTAGTTTGTCATTTCCTTCGTTAAAAAGAAGGATTCGTTTTCGTCAAACCCCGCCAAACGGATTGCCATAAGCAGAGCCGCCATTTGATAGTCCGGAATTTTGCCGTTTACAAAACCCGAAACCGCAAATTTAATTTCATCTTCCGAAAGCGAAAACGCTTCCTTTTTCCTTGATATAATGTCAACCATTCGCATTAATTTCACCGCCTATGCCGAACCCGTGGGGACAGGTAATTTAATAAATTTTTAAACTAAACCCGTAGGGTAACAGGTTTTTTAATTTATATATTTTGCAATCGTCCGCAGTTTTAACCGTTATTATTTCGAAATTATCCGCGCCGCAAAACTCCGCCATTACTTGAAGGCATATTCCGCACGGATAGCAGTAGTCCTCCTCGTTTGCGGCAACGGCGATTGCTGCAAAATTGCGCTCCCCTTCGGACACGGCTTTGAAGAACGCGGTTCGCTCGGCGCAAACCGTTGCGCCGTAGGTTGCGTTTTCAATATTCGTACCTGTGTAAATTTTGCCGTCCGAGGTTAGAAGCGCCGCCCCCACCTTAAAATCGGAATACGGCGAGTAGGAATTTTTTTTTGCGTTAAGCGCAGAATTGATTAATTTTTCGTACATAACAAACCTCTTTTTTTTGCAAGTATAACGCAAAAGGCGCTTTGCCGCAAGTATGGATAAAGGGAATTGAAACCGAATTGCTTATGGCGCTTGACATTTTAATAACTTTAAAGTATATTTTTATTGAAGGGAGGAGAAAATACTTGTATGATATTAAGTTTTATAAGGACAAAAACGGCAATCTTCCCGTGCTTCAGTATTTACGCGATTTGGCTTCCAAAAAAGACAAAGACAGTAATATAAAGTTGCAAAAAATAAGGGATTATATCGCGTATTTGCGCAAGGAAGGGAAAGGAGCAGGGATAATGAATGATACTGCGGAATATAAAAACGCCATTACGCAAGCAAAAGCTAATTTATCAGATTTACATGAACGCGGAGCGGACGCAATAGGTGAAAGCTGGGACGATATAGAAAACGAACTTTTTACCGAAGAAGAAATTGCCGCAAGTGATTTGCGAGTTGCGTTAATGATAAAACTAACCAAAACGCGAAAGGAACGCGGTATATCTCAAAAGAAATTGGAGGAATTAAGCGGTGTTAAGCAACCTGTTATTGCGCGTATGGAACGGGGATTAACAAGTCCGCAAATAGAAACCGTTATTAAGGTATTAACGCCGCTTGGAATGACATTGGCAATTGTACCGGCAAAGCAAAGGGCGTAAAAGCCCTTTTTGCTGTTTTATGTCCGTCATAAAATAAGGAGGATTTTATTTGAACAGAGAATTTATCGCGAAACATTGGTACGCCGATGTTTACGAGCAAATTGAAAACCAAACAAACGATGTTGATTTTCTCATCAAAGTATTAAACGAGTACACCGACGCGCCGCAAAACATTTTAGAGATTGCTTGCGGCGGCGGAAGAATTTGCGTACCGCTTGCAGAAGCGGGGCATACCGTAACCGGCATTGACACGGACGAACATATGCTGCTTCGCTGTTACCGCCGTATGAAGGGCTTAAAAAACATTCGCTGTTTCTCGGCCGACGCGGTAACCGACAATTTAGGAACCGGATATGACGTTGTTGTGCTTGCCGGAAATGTCCTTATAAATATTGAATCGGAAACGGATTACAAGCAGGCTCAAATTACCTTCATTAATAAAGCCGCAGCAGCGCTTCGTCCGGGCGGGCATTTGTATCTTGATTTTCAGTTGCTCTTTGACGACGCCAAGGTTTTTAACAGCCAAGGCGAGAGCAGCTATTTTGAGGGAACCGATGATATGGGTACTTTCGGGCGCACCGTAAGATACGGCAGCGTTTACGACCCTGTAACGCAACTATGCTGCGGCACGGGACACTGGGAGCTTACCGCCAATAACGGAGAAAATTTTACCGTTATTAGAAATTGGCATAAACATATTCCCAAACAGGCGCAGGTGTATAAATGGCTTGCCGAAGCGGGGCTTACAATCGAAAAAACCTATAAAAATTTTTCAGACGAAAAATTGCCGGAACCCATAGACGAATCTACTTACCGCGCAACTATATGGGCGCGAAAAAAATAGAGAGTTAACCCTCTGTTTTTTTGCGAGGCACAATGCCGCATATAACCCTCGTAGCCTCAAACGACAGCGGAAGCCGGATGCTTAAACGGTCAACGTTAATTTCGAATTTGCATATTGTCTTGAAAATAAAAAAAGCGCCCGGCGAAATATATTTTCCCGCCAAGCGCAGTTTTTTCGTTTCTCTTATTGCTCCATTTGCTTGCCCAGAAACCCGGCGGCAGTCTGCGCCAGTTTTCCTTCAACTTCGCCCATTTTTTTGTCGGGTGAGAGCATAACTATCGCTCCAAGCACATCGCCCTCGGAAATAATAGGGGTGATGAGCTGGTGCGTGTACTGGGATTCGTCCTCGTCATCGAGTACCGGTACAAAACCCGCCTCATTTCTTGATGCTGAAATTGCGGCGCGTGTGTTAATCGCCTTTTCCAGTTCGCCTGAGATGTGCTTTTCCAAAAAATCCTTTTTTGCCGCGCCGGATACAGCAATAATCTGATCCTTATCGACAATGCATGTTATGTGCCCGGAAGTTTGCGCAAGACTTTCCGCATACTCCTTCGCGAAGTTGCCGAGTTCTCCTATCGGCGAGTACTTTTTAAGGATAATTTCGCCCTCACGGTCTGTAAAAATTTCAAGAGGGTCTCCTTCCCTTATCCTTAGGGTTCTTCTGATTTCCTTCGGGATTACCACACGCCCGAGGTCGTCAATCCTTCTCACAATACCGGTTGCTTTCAAACCTTATTCCTCCTTAGATTATGCGGCGCTCTATGGCGTCCGTTTTTATTAACATCTCTTCTTTTTGTATGCCAAAATATTAATTTTTCAAATGTATTATTTGACAAAATAAGAAGAAATATTCATCATTTTAAGCCGCTTGTTTTCTGTTTTTTGAAATGATATCAAAGACAACCGCGGCAAGAAGCACAAGCCCCTTAACTACACGCTGAATGTTTGGGTCCGC
>JAISVZ010000143.1 GCA_031271295.1 Clostridiales bacterium
GGTCGGGTAGTATTTTCCCGGAAAATTCACCGGGAAAATCTCCACCCTTCTCTTGACCTTGCTATTGACTTTTTCGTAACTGGCATTATTTGGGCGGGCAATTAAACTTGCAATTTTCAATGAATTGGCTAAGTATAAAAAACTGCTTGACGACGGGGTTATTACGCAAGATGAATTTGACGCAAAGAAAAAGCAACTGATGGGCATATAATGAAACAATGCCGCCTGCAAAGAACATGCATGGATTGGCTTCGGTGCAAACTATATCGCTTGTCGATATATTTGCGCCGGAGCCCTCTACAACCCTTGCCGGACATCCACGCAAATTACGGGCAACATCCACGCCGGATCCCCTGCAACCCTTGCCGGATACCCACGCAAATTGCGCGCAAATTCTACTCTTGCAAATTTTCCTCCGCAATTTCCGGCATAATCTTTCGGCTAAAATACTGGTAGACAAACGAAATACCAAGCAGCACAAGCCCAAACACAAAATACGAAACAATTCTAAGCCCCTCGGTTAAAAAGCCGAGGTCTACAAAAAACAGTTTTACCACAGCCAAAACCGAAAGCCCAAGCCCAAAGCGCCGCAAAAACGGGAAGCGCTTAATAAAGCCGTAAATAATCCACAAAAGCGCGGCAACAACATAAATCATGCTGATAAAAATATTCGTAACCGAAAGGTTAAACTGCAAAACAAGGTTTTGTGTCATTGAAAACAGGAAAAAAACCGACAGCAAAAACGGCAGCCACTTTGCCCGCAGCTTCTTTTCAATAACAAAATACAGCAAAACCGACCTAACCGAAAGCACGGATGCCGCGCACAGCAAGGATAGCGCCGCGCCCGCCAAAAACGTATGAACCGCGCTCGGATACCCGTAAATTTCCGGGTTTGGAACAAGAGAGAAAAAACCGGACAAAATTAAATACGACAGGTTTCCCAAAATCAGAAAAACGATAGATAATATTTTTGTGCCGCCGCTTTTAATGCCTTTAATATGCGGCAAAACAAAAGCCAAAGCATAGGTTGCCACAACCGAAAACGCCGATGTTATATAATTTGTAAAATACGCGGAATATAATATGTCCCCGTACTTAGCGTTAAGATAGTCCCCCATTAGGGAAACTAAAAACTGGCAGAACACCCACACGTTAATAAGCGTAAGGTATTTATATATCCTTTCTGCTTCTTCGGCAAATTTGGTTTTAACAGCGAAAGCCGCAAGCAAAACAATACTGCCAAGCGTTACCGCAAAGTATTTAAAGGGGTAAAAATCGTAAAATTTATCGCCCGAAAGCATCATCGTTGTTGTATCGTAAAATACGAATATAGACAAACACAGAGCAAAAACTATAAAACCCGCTCGTTTAAAACCTTTTATATCCTTCACTATTCCGTATCCCGCAATAAGAACGCCCTCGGCAAGCCATCCAAGCGTTAGCCACCTAACCCCAAATTGCAGCGGCACAGCCAAAACAACAAACGCAAGCCCGGTTAGGTAAAACATTGCCGCCATTCGTTTTTCGCCCAAAAAACCTTTTTCCATAAACCTTCCAAGGCATGTGTAAACCAAGGCGTAGAGCAAAGTTACCGCGCCGCTAAAATCCGAAAGGTTAAAGGCGGCAAGCGCCGAATACATGATAATTGCGGATATGTAAGTGTTAAGCGCAAGGATTACAATATCCGGAGTTGAAATTTTCTGCTTTTTTCGGTAACTGCTAAGGATTGGAATAAGCGTATAAATCGCGAACGCGAAAAACAGATATGCGACAGCCGATAACGTTAGCGCGGTGTAATTGCCGTCACTCAAAGACGAATACACACTCACTAAAATTACAGCCGTTCCTATGATGTTTAGAAAAAACCCGATAAACATACTTACCTTCCACTTTTTATAGAAGGAAACTAAAAGCGCGAGCAGGTTTAAAACAACAAAATAAACCATCGCACCATATGTTAAAACGGCGCTCCCGGATATGGATATAATAGGTAAGTATCCTCCTATAAGCGCAAATGCGGCGATGGTTTGAGAGTTGTATCTTTGTGAGAGAGCAAACGCGGCGGCGGTAATTAATATACACAGAATTATCGCCGGATACATGCCCATAATGTTAAGCGCGAAAAAACTGACCGAAAGCGAAACGTACATACCTGCAACACCGGCGCTTGTAATACCCAGCGAAAAAACGCTTGTTCTTTTGCGGTTAAGCATCTCCCCGCCGGCAAGGAAAACGCCGCTTATAATGAATAATACTATTCCCTTTAAAAAATCCGACAGGCGCACAAAGGTATACTGCGAAACGGCAATAATCCCAAGTAAAACAAAAACAATGCCCGCCTTGTTTAAAATATTCCCGCCCAAAAAAGCTTCGAAATTATTTTTCCCTTTGATGGCTTCTATCTCGTCATCGGTTATTTGCTCCTGGGCGAGCTTTTCAAATTCATCGCTGCTGTACTTGGAAATATCATAACCCCCGTCACGCAAATTTTCTCTGGCGGATGTAAGAAGCTTATCCGTTTTCTCCGAGAGTGTTTCAAGTTCCCGAAATATCGCGCCGCCCGCGTCAGAAGATAGTTTGATTATTTCCTTGTTAAGTGAATTGATGCGGTTTTTCAGCCGGTATTCCAATTGCGTTAGTGAGTTATTCCCTTTTTCCGCAACGGAGCTAAAATATATGTCGCTTTTTTCTTTGGCGCTGTTTACCATTCGCAGTTTTTCGCTGTACATTTGGTCGTACAAAGCGGATTTAAGCTCCGTATTTTGCTCCGTCAGCTTTTTTATTTTTGCGTTATTACTTAACACATTCTGCTGCAACTTTGAAACTTCCGCCTTAAGGGATTCGTTTTCAACCGTTAAATCGGAATTTATAATAACTTCGGTTTCTTGCGCAAGCTTTTCAAGAACCTCTTTTTGCGCCGCCGAAATAAGCCTAATTTTTTCGGAGCTTTTCATCGCGGCTTTTATTACATCCATTCGTTCGTTATAGCTTTGCTGCGACAGGGCGTTATTAAGCTCGTCGTTTTGCTCCGACAAAATTTCAATTCTTGAATTGTGCGCCGCAACCGCTTTGCGCAAATTCAGAATTTCCCTTCTAAGGTTTTCGTTTTCCGCATTCAAATCCGTTTTTACGTTTTGCGAAGCCTCAACCTCTAAATCGGCGGTTATTCGTTTTTGCATTTCTAAAATTTCTTTTAAGTTTTCTGATACAGACACTTATGCACAACCCCCATTCTCTCCCCGGCGGGCAAGCAACAGACTGCGCCGCAGCCTGCATTAACCCTGCCGGTATCGCACTGCTATATTTTACAAATACCCATAACTTTTCAAAAGCTCCGCGGTAAGCAGCGAACCTCCCGCCGCGCCTCTTAGCGTATTATGCGAAAGGCATGTAAATTTATAATCGAAAATATTGTCCTCGCGCAGGTGTCCTACGGATATGCCGAACCCGTTTCCGAAGTTAACATCAAGTATTGGCTGCGGGCGGTTTGCCTCGCTCATATAGCGGATAAACGGCTTTGGCGCGGACGGCAGTTTCTGTTTTTGCGCTTCGGTTTCGAAGTTTTCCCAGGCGCTTAAAATTTCATCAACAGACGGTTTGTTTTCAAACGATACGGAAACAGCCGCCGTATGCCCGTCCTGCACGCAAACCCTGTAGCACTGCGCGGAAATAACGGGAGCTTTGGCGCAAACAATTTCGTTGCCCACAATTTGCCCCCAAATTTTAAGAGGTTCTTTTTCGCTTTTTTCTTCCTCGCCGCCGATATAGGGAATAACGTTATTTATAATTTCGGGCGCGTCCGATAAAGCTTTACCCGCGCCGGATATTGCCTGATAGGTACAAACGCTTATTTTTGTTGGTTTATATTTCATAAGCGGCGTTATTGCCGGAACGTAGCTTTGAATGGAGCAGTTCGGTTTAGCGGTAATAAAGCCGCGCTTCGTGCCAAGGCGGCTGCGCTGCGCTTTAATAATTTCGCTGTGCTGCGGGTTAATTTCCGGTATAATCATCGGTATGTCGGGATACATGCGGTATTCGGAATTATTGGAAACAACGGGCACTTCAAGCTTTGCTATTTTTTCCTCAAGTTCAAGTATTTTTTCCTTTTCCATTTTTACCGCGCAAAAAACAAAATCCAAACCGCCGCAGAAATTTTCAATATCGTCAATAGATTTTACTTCCATATTTTTTGCGTATTCGGGAATTTGCCCGCCAAGCTTCCAGCGCCCCGAAACAGCCTCCTCAAAGCTTTTGCCCGCCGAAGAATTAGAAGCGGCAACCGATACCAAATCGAACCACGGGTGGTTATCAAGTAAATTTATAAACTGCTGCCCTACGTAACCCGTAGCGCCTATAACGCCAACTTTTGACTTTAAGCTCATTAAAATTTCCATCCTTTATTAATTTTTATTTATAAAATTTTTTAACAGGTAATTGTAGCCCGCCCTCAGCTCTTCCAAATCCTTTTCAATTAACTTTGCGTTAAGCGCGACATTAAGCGCCTCGCATGTCTCGTAATTTACAATGCCGTTTGCGCTTAGCTCATTATCTGTTTGAAACTTTTTAATAACATCCTTTGCGGCGTCGCCGTATTCGGATTTTCCTTCGTACTCGTACCCGATATATTTAAGAATGCTCAGAACACCTGTTATCATTTCGGCTGTTTGCGTTTCGGTATCCGCGTATAATTCCAAATAGTGCGGCTTAACAATGCCAACATTCGGGTTAACCCCTATTTTATTAACCGCCGCGCCGCTTCTGCGCAAATACTCCGCCGTTGTATATTTAAAAACGCCCCCGACCAATATAGGCATTAAGCTCTGTACGGTACCTTTGCCGAAAGTTTTCTGCCCAACTATCGTACCCGCGTTAGAATCCTGCAGCGCAGCCGCCAAAAGCTCCGAAGCGGAAGCTGTGTAATAATTTGTAAGTACGACAATATGTTTAAAAGGAGGCTCTTTAAGCTCGGAAGATACCGCATAGCTTGAACCGTCCGCGAATTTTATATGATATATCGCTCCCGCTGGTACAATAAGCTTTGCAATTGCTTCCGCCGTTTCAAGAATGCCGCCGCTGTTGTCGCGCAAATCCAGAAAAAGATATTCCATGTTCTTCTTTTTCATACCTTCTATTACCTTTTGAAATTCATCCAGGGTTTGCTCGCCAAAGGCAAAAATTTTAGCATATCCGATTTTTACGCTTACGGCAGGGTCCGCTTCGGGGAAAACCTCGCCGAATTTATGTTCCTCAACCGTATCAACAATAATTTCTTCTTTTTCAACAGAAACTTTAAGCGTTTCTTCGCCGCGTTTTATTTCAAGCTCCACGGCGCCTTCAACCGAAAATATTATCTCCACAACTTCGGTGGTGGTTAATTTTGTAACATCGGTTCCGTTTACCTTAATTAAATCGTCATCTACCAATACTCCGGCGCGTGACGCCGGCGAACCCTTCAAAACATCCACAATTGTCGTGCCGTTTAGCTCATTTTTCCCCAAAACTATACCGATACCCGTAAACTTGCCCATGTCGCCGCTGAAAGACTGAAATTCGCCCGCGGTCATCGGATAGCTGTATTCGTCAAGCTCGGCGGCCATACCTCTTAGCGCCGCCATATAAAGCTGCTCTACGGTTAAATCGCTTCCGGCATACGAATCTACCAAAATTGAAATGGTTTCGTATAAATCATACCCCGCCTCGCTTGCTTTTTCGTCCGTATTTTCGCCCGGAATCCCCTCGGCGTATACGCTAACCGGGAAAACAAACAAAACTACGCATAATAAAACAGCGGTTATCTTTCTGAAAAAACTACGCTTCATAATACCTCCCCAAGTGTCAATACACATAATCCACTATATGTTCGGCGTAATCAAGCTTCAATTCGCTTCTCATATAATTAATAAGGCTTCCTATAAGCGCTGCCGCTTCCGCTTTTGTTACCTGCTGCTTCGGGTGTATGTGCCCGTCCTCGTCCTGAGATATTATGCCTATGCGCTCCGCCGCGTAAAGCTCACGCCTTGCCCAGCTTGAAATTTCGCCGTCGTCGGTAAAAAGTGTTGTTGGAGTTGGGTCAAGCCCCAAGTTTTCAAGCCCCAAGCAGCGAAGCAGAATAACAAGAGCTTCCTCGCGCTGTATCGGCGAATCCGCGAAGAACTTACCGTTAGAGCGCCCAACGGCTATGCCCGCCTTATACGCCGTCATTATAAACTGAAAATTAGGGTCATCCTGCGATACATCCGGAAACAGCATTACCACCGCCGGGTTTCTGCGGTTTTCCGTTGGCATTTCCACAAGCGGAAGTTTTAAAGCCTTCACTATTGCCGTTGTATACTGGCTTCTTGTTATTGCCTGGTTTGGGATGTAAAACTTGGGTTCGCCGCCCAAAACCTGCATTGCAAAAAGCTTTTTAATATCACTTTCGGCGTAGTGACCCTTTAAAAAATTTAAATCCGGCGCTATAAGCTGCTCAAACACGTTGGCTGAGGGAATATTCGCGCTCCCGGTTTTCGGCGTATCGAAAAACTGCGGCGGCGATACGAAAATATCGTAAAAAAGCCCGCTTTCGTTTGCCATAACCTCTTTATAGTTGCCGTCGAAGCTTATTGCGGTAGGTTCGTTTTCGGTGTATTGCAGAGTTTTGGATACCGATACCGACGGCCTTATTTGGTACTGCATCTGCCATTCATCGTTATAAACCGTGCCGTCCATGCGGTGCGTTTCGGTGTTCGACCACGCGCAGCCGTACCCGTAGAACGAGCCGTATGTTTCGTGCGTTGTGGGAGTATCCCCGCCGGTATAAACCGCTCGCTGGGAAGTATCCCCGCGGTAATAGGTTACCGCCGCCGTATGGTCTTCAATAATACTCACGTTAAAATAAGACTGCCGCTCGTCAAGCGTAAAGGTAACATCGCCCGCACGCACGGTTTCCCGCCATGTGGAGGATTCCATATCCTTTATAATCTGCTTGCCCTCGCGCCGCCAGTTAACGTTGAAGATAATGTTACGGTCTATAAGAGCGTCCTCTCCGGTTGTATCGCTTGCGGTAACCCGGTATGTAACCTCATATGTACCCACATTTTCCGCTTCGGTTACCTGCCCGGAGGATTCCACGGATAAAAGCCCCTCAAATTCCACAGGCTCGCCCGAAAGGAAAATTACCTCCTTGTAGATAAATTCTACCTCTTCCTCATCGTCGTTTTCGCTTGCCAATAAAAGCTCGGTTGTTTTGGGTAAACGCCGCCCTTCCGTAATACCGCCGAAATACCCTATATCACCGGAATTTGCAAAAACGGATACCGGAAGCAGCGCAAGCGTTAAAATTAACGATACCGCAAAAGAAAGTTTTTTCGAAACTCTGCTGGTTATTCTGCTCTTGAACATTCTTTTCATAATTATTCGCCTTTCATTTTAATAAGTCCGGTTTTTGAACGGATTAGAAATTTTTAACCTGCCTTCGATTATCTGCCCGTCACGCATATCCTCAGAGAAAATGATCCCGCAGTTACCTTCCAAAGCAGATGCCAACATAAGACAGTCATAATAAGAAAATCCGTACCGCTCTTTGATGTCTAACGCGTAGTCTATCGTTTTTCTTTGAATTACCGTTACCTCATCACATACAGCTTCTATCTCATTTAAATATTTTTTGATATGTGTTTTAGATAAACAATACTTCTTGAACCATATGTTACTTGACTCGTTAAATACCTGCGTACTTGTAATGCAAATATGTTCATCTAAAAGGTTGTAAACCGCTTGACGTTTACTATCTTCATCCTCGGAATACAGATAGATTATTACATTCGTGTCTAAAAAAAACCTACCGCTCATTGGCTTCCTCCCTGTCAAATTTCCAACCTTTCGTTTTTAACATTGGAGGAGATAACAACTCGGTTTTACGCATTGAATTTATTTTTTCATGTTCAAACAGCGAAGGTTTTTTATCCAGAATTATTACCGTTATTTCATCCGTAATTAAATGCCTGTAATTATCCGGTATTGCAATATTCCCGTTTTCCGGCTTTGCGTAAAATTCATATGCCTGCATATTTAACCTCCCGCATATCTGTAGTTCGCCGCGAAACACCGGCTTTGGTCATTTTTCCACAAAAACCATATATCCGTCCAGTATGGCTCCGGTTGTTACCCTGTCGGGCAAATTGTCCGTCATTATCTTAAGCTGTTCGCCGGTTTTTATGCTTCCAAGCCCCACGGTTTGGTTATTCTTCGTTATAAATGTGTTGGGATGCACGGTTATTTCAAGCGTTGCGCTTGTGGCGCTTACATTAACCCACCTGCCGGCGGAATTTGCGGCGTTACTTAAATAAGAGGCGCTGTTAAGGTATATTTTGCCTGCGGCTTCATCCACCGCGTAAACCGTTCCTCTTACCGCGCGCGTACAGTACGGGGATTCAATAATTCTTGAAGCCCTTGCGCCGTCGGTTAAAATATTGTACACCTTATCCACCGATGTTGTAACGGTTTCGTCTACCGCGCTGTTGTAATCCGTAAGCCTTTCAAGGTTTGTAATACCTTCCGCCGTTACATAAACGGTGTTGTAATCTATCGCGAATTCGCGCGCTATAGGCGTGTATAGCCATTCGTCGCCGGTAAGTACCGACATGGACTGCACGATAAAATCGTTCCCTTCATCTACGGAAAGAACGCGGCCTCTTGCCATAATAACCTGCGAATTACCCGGCGCGTCCGAAATATCCACAACGGCGGCGTTATTGCCTCCGTTTAGCGAAACCACGGCGTAATCCGGTATATTAATATTGTTTCCGCTGACAAGCCTTCCGTAACGCCGTACAATTGTACCCGCGTCGGTGGAAATTTTATCGGAGCTTCCCAAAACGGAAAAACCGCCGTTGCCGTCTGAATAAATAACCGTATCCGCGTTTAAAAGCTGATCCCTGCCGGAGCGGAACGTAACCTTTCTTACCTTTTCGCCCGCGTAATTATTTTCAAGCGCGATATAAACCTCGTTATCCGAACGTTTGAAGTATTTTAGAGCGTATTCAAGGCTTATTTGCTTATTGTCGTAAAAATATTCGGTATCGCGGCCGGTTAGGTTGAAATTTGCCGCCTGCTTGTGGTTAACCCAGCCCCTGTTTGTAAGCTCCTGCACGTTTTGCACAAGCAACTGGTTTTGCACCGCGTTCATGCCCGAAAGCTGACCGCGCAAAATTGTTGAAATATAATGCCCGTCGCTTTCAAGAATAATTTCCTTTGCGGATTCCATAACATAACCCGGAGCAATTATTGCCTGGTTAACAAGCACCCGCGCCCAATCCCCAACCACAACGGATTCCGCATCTGCCGGTTTGCCGTTTCGCGTAATAAAAAGCTCGCTTGAAACGTCGAACCATGTTGTTTGTTTGTTTTCATATTCCAAAAGCATCTCGTAATAATCGCCGTTAAAGGTAAACTGAAGAATTTTACCGTATTTGGCTATATAATTCGTTGCGGCGGAAATGCTTTCGATATAATCCAAATCGTCCGGGTTGTTTCTTATAAAAACGATATCGCCCGGTTCTACGGCGTAAATATCCGATTCAAGCGGGTTATACTCAAAATTGGGGAAAACTTCGCTTATATAGCCAATTTCGTCGTCCGCGTCGTAATATTCCCGCTTTTTTACGCGGATATCACTCTCGTAAAAATTTTTAACTATTTGCTTGCCGTTGTTATCTATAACAACCAAGTACCCCAAATCCGGATTGTTTTCAATTACGATACCCCGGAATTCGTCTTGCAAATTAGGTTCGCCGATAAAATGAATTTCGTCGCAAACGCTGTTTTTAAGGCGAAGCATCAAAGTTGAGCTTATAGGTATATTTACTGTCTCGGTTTTTTTGTTGTAATCAATATAAACATAATTCTTTTCATCCTCGGTAAAATACAGCCCTCTTATCATGGGGAAGGTTACGGCCGAACCGTCGTCGGTTACAACGGTAATTGTTCCGGCCGTTACATCTATGGTTTTAAGCTTCGCGGTTACATAATCAATTATAACCGGCTGCGACCTTGCCGTTTGCACATACAAAACTTCGTTTGTGGCGCTTCGCACCAAATACTCAATTTCGTCGCCCTCTTCAAGGGAAGTAAGCCCCGTTACCTGCGAATCCCTGAAAACCGGAACCTCCTGAATTACGACAGGCCTTGAGTTTGAGGCGCGGGCATAGTTTTTAAGCACATCTATCTGCCCGTCGGAAACTCTGACATAAACATCCCTGCCGAAATTTACCGAGCCCGTTTGCGCCTGCGCGGCGTCCTTATAGCCGCCAACCGTACCGTTCTTTTTAACAACGCCGATTAAATTGTAATAGATACTATCCAGCGCCTTAAACATTTGCGCGTGTTCCGCGTTTGTAAGAAAATCGTTTGGGCGAAGGTTGCCTTCGGTATCCCCAAGCAGCGCGCCGGCCGAAACAAGGCGTTCCACCGCCGTTAAGTTTACCGCCGAAACCGATTTCCAATCGTTAAAGTTGTATGTACGCTGAACGTTACCGATATTTACGCCGTCGAAAGCCGTTTGCGACATTTGATTAATACCCAGATTCAGCCAAAACGCCGCCTGCTGGCGCGATACCGGCGCGTCGTAAATAAAATTGCCCACGGGGTTAAGCGAAGCCTGGTCAGCAGCAAGAACGTTCGCGTACTGCGCACCTGTAATAAAGCCCAACTGGTTTGCAAGGCTTAGATAACCTATTTTACGTTCGCGCGAAAGGTCCGACCCTTCCGGGAGAGTTGGCGCCAAACGCTCCGCCAAAGCTATGGCGTCGTTTTCCCTGCCCATTGCGCGAAGCACGGAAGAGAGCATCTCGGCGTTTGAAACGGGAGAGGCGGGAAAGAAAAAATCCTCATACCCTTTTATAACGTTAAGCGCACCCATACGCGTAACGGCTTCGTACGCGGGGTTACCCGGCATGTCGCCGAAGGTAAGGTTTGAGATTAAAGCGTCCGCTTCCACGCGCCCGGTGTATGTATTTGCTACCGCGTCCGTAAAAATAAACTCGTCGGTTAAGGCGTAAACGCCTACGGGACTTATGCCCCCAACGGTTATGTTTTGAGTTATAAATATCAGCGCGGTTATCGCGCAAATGAGTTTTTTGCGGAATTTACCCGCATACGGTTTGCTTGCATGTGATTTGTTCACTTATGATTCCTCCGGCATAAAAACTTTAGAAAATCTCCAGCGGATTAATTATATGTTTTTCTATGAGAATTTGCAAGCAAAACCCAAAATCACGAATTTTTTTCTATATTTTATCTGTTTATGAAAAAATAATATTGAATAACCCTCAAGGTTTTTCAAATACTACGTAAAGAATATTTTGAATAAAAGGGGGTTTTTACAGTGAAAAAAAATAAAGCCAAATTGGCTCTTTTCGCATTGATGATTTGTTTGTTTTGCGCGGTAACAATCTTTGCAGCGTATGCCTCAGGCAATAACAAAAGCGGGAGTTTACTTAATAATACCGAAATTGCATCCTATGCCTATGCCGGAAATTATTATGATCCCTGCGCCAAAAACTATACTTTGCTTGGAGAGTTTAAAACAGAATTTTCTCCCCATTTAAAATCGCGCAACTCTAACATAAAACTTGCCGCAAAGGCACTGGACGGAACAATAATTCTGCCGGGCGAGGAATTGTCGTTTAACGAAGCGGTTGGCCCTACAACCAAGGAAAACGGATACCAGCTTTCGCGGATTTTTATAAAAGGCAAGGACAAAAAGGGTTACGGCGGCGGCGTGTGCCAGGTAAGCTCAACGCTTTATAACGCCGCGCTTAAAGCGGGAATGGATATTACGGAACGGCACGCTCATTCCAAGGATGTTTATTATGTGCAGGAGGGAATGGATGCCGCAGTATCTTACGGGGGAATAGACTTAAAATTTGCAAACCCGCACGATACGCCGGTGAAAATTAGCACAAGCGTTAGCGACAGCGAAATTTATATTACTATCGCGGCAATTTGAAGGTATTGTTACCTGCCAAGCCAAGCCCTTGGCATAACAATATCTTCATACTTTTTTATGGCAAATCGGTCCGTCATACAGGCGATACAGTTTGCGGCAACCGTTATTAAATCCTCTCCCATGCCGTACATTTTCAGAAATTCAGGCGGAAGAGCTTTCGGGTTTTGAGTATAGTATTCCATTAACACCGAAATGATTCTGCCTATTTTTTCGCGCTCTTTTTTTTGCAGTTGGTTTTCGTATACAGTTTCAAACAGGTATTCGCGCAACCTTTTCATTGCCAAGGCGGTATCATCCTCAAGTTTTATATTGCCTGTGCCAACGCTTGCTTTAATCACGCTTCGTATAAGCAAATTTATCCGCGAACTGCTTTTGTATCCTAAAACATCCGTGCATTCCTTGGGTAAATCGCCGTTTTTTAATACGCCCGCCCTTATCGCGTCGTCTATGTCGTGGTTAATGTAGGCTATTTTGTCCGATAACTGAACTATTTTGCCCTCCGCTGTTTTGGGAAACCCGTTACTGCGGTGTTCGCGGATTCCGTCTAATACTTCATGGGTTAAGTTGAGCCCCTTACCGTTTTTTTCGAGTTTTTCCACTATGGTAATGCTCTGCGTGTTATGGGTAAAACCGCCGGGCAGTATTTCGTTAAGCGCGTCCTCGCCCGCGTGGCCAAAGGGCGTGTGCCCCAAATCGTGCCCCAATGCTATCGCCTCGGTTAAATCCTCGTTAAGCCGAAGCGCGCGGGCAATTGTTCTGGAAACTTGCGCAACCTCCAGTGTGTGGGTAAGCCTCGTTCTGAAATGATCCCCTTCGGGAGCAATAAAAACCTGCGTTTTATGCATAAGCCGCCGGAAGGACTTGCAGTGAGTTATTCTGTCCCTGTCGCGCATGTAGTCTGTTCGTAAATCGCATTTTTCCTCCGCGCTTGTCCGTCCTATTGTGTTTCGGCTAAGCTGCGCAAACTCACTTAAGCTGCGCGTTTCCTCTTCCTCGTAGTATTGCCTTATATTCATTTTTACCTCCGCGTATTTCGTAGTTTCTTTTAAATGTTAGCTTTATTCCGATGCCTGCTTCGGAATATCCGATTCTCTGTATAAGTGCGTGGCGGGATAAAACGTATCTACAAAAAGTTCAAACCCCATTGCGGCGGCGCGAACGCAAAACCATCTATCCTCCCCCCAAAACGACACATTCTTTAAAGGAGAAAAGTTTACGCCCGCTTTTAACGCCTTAGCCGAAATAAGGGTACACGCGCCAAGACCGCCCACCTCGTAAACTCCGGGAACCTTTAACCCTTCCATAAACTCCACAGTTTTAGCCCACTTTGTTTCATCGTCCAAACGGGGGTGCGCCATCTCGTACATATCGAAAAGCCACGCGTTTGGCATAGGCAGTGTTCCCGGTTGCCACACCGTCCAGAATATTTCGCTTAAAATATCCTTATTTTGCTCCTTTAAGTGCATCAGCAGGTTTTTGTCAACAAGAATATCTGAATCTATTAAAAACAGATAGTCGAACCCGTTTTCCGCCGCGTATGAAATAATTTCGTTTTTCATTGAGGCAACGCGAAGCACCAAGGTATCGTTCCAGTAATGGGTTGTTTCGTCAACATAGTATTGCGCGTCCTTCGCCTGACCGGAAATTATTTTAACATCTCCGGGCAGCGCCGCCTCATATAATAACAGGGCGGACGCGGAGTTTTGGTTGTCGTCGTAGAACATGAATGTTGTTTCAAACCCGGAAAGGTCTAAATTTCCGAGCGAATTTAAAAACCTCTCCAGTATTAACGGAGTTTGGCAAATACACGAACCTATAAGCAAGCGGGGTTTATCCATCTCTTCACTCTCCAGACAATAGCGTTTGCGCAGTTATCCCAGTATATGCAAGAGGTGTTTATCCCAGTTCGAAAATTTCACCGCCGCTTAACAAAATATTATCATAGCACCTGCACAATTACAAGAAAGCAGGAAAAAATTATGCCATACACTAAAATTTCGCGTTTAAAAACAAAAAGCCCTGTTTCCAAGGCTCTTTTGCGTTAAGCAGGTGATGGGAATCGAACCCACATGACCAGCTTGGAAGGCTGAGATGAATCGCCTTTTTATCGCGTTTTTTAAGCCTTTTCCATTATGATATCCATTATTCCCTTATTCGATTTTACGGATTCTTTTTTCATTCTGATTCATTTTTTCAAGAGCATCTTTTATGGCGTATTCCGTTGTATCGGTATACACTTTTGATGTCAACGCAATATCGCTATGTCCCATAAGATAACGCGCAACATTAATCGGTACTCCCGCATCCTGTAAATCGGTTCCGTAAGTATGGCGCAAGCAATAGGGTACTAAATCTTGCGCTACTAAACTTAAAATTATTTCATTGCGGTAAACCTTTGCGCCCATACTAATATCAAGCTCGCGTTTAAAGTTATCCCACAAGCAAGACATACTTGATATAGTGTGGCGTCTGCCAGTTGTTGGTTGAGTAAACACTGGTTCAAACGGCGTTTTCCGCGCGGCGAACAATGCCGGATACAGCGTATCGGTTATTGGCACAAACCGTATACCGTCATCACTTTTAGGCGGGCCTATTATTTTTGTCGCCGCTTTCATTGCACGCTCAATTTTAATAAGCCTTTTTTGAAGTCGATATGCCTCCAGTCTAACGCGCGTGTTTCGCCGGGGCGAATGCCTGCATACAGCAAAGCTTTAATCCAAAGCCCTGCATGATGTGTTTCTGCCAAAGCTAATATTTTTTCACGTTCGTAGTCAGTTATACTACGGTACGAACCTTCTTTTGCCGCCGGAAGCCTTAATTCCTCTGCGGGGCTGTATGCAATCAGCTTTGATTTAACTGCACGGTGGAAAATTGCCTTAATCGTCCCGCGCAGTTTTTTTAAATCATAACCACTTTTGCCGGCACGGCTGTTAAGGATTTTTTGTAAGTGGATATCTTTAACGTCTTTTAGCTTTAGGCTGCCGATAGCGGGGATTATAACGCCGTTAATGTGTGCAAGATAGTTTTTGTACTGCCCTTCACCCACGGACGGCCTTTTATAAGTTTCGAGCCACTCCTCAGCCCATATTTTAACTGTCATATTGCTCGAAATACCCTCTTCACCACGTTTAAGCTTCTCTTCCTTTATAGCGGCTTTTTTGTCGGCATCCGTTTGACTTTTACCAGTCGCTTCGTATTGTTTTCCTTCGTAATAGAAAGTTGAACGGAAACGGGTTTTTCTTCCTTAGGCTTGTCTTTCGATTCGGATTTCGATTTTGCCAATGCAATCACTCCTTTCGTTTACACACGCCATATTTCGCCTCCAGTGTCATTTGTTCCGGACGATATCCTCACGCTTTTAAAAAATTCATCTGGCTTGATTTCAGTTAGAATATCTTAAAATAACAAGTTTGCACGGGTATGCACCCGTGCAAACTTGCCTGCAAATAAAAGTGACTTTCCCCGCAAATACCTAACGTATTATCCCTAACTCGTTCATCAGCGTAGATTGTAGAGCCTGTGAGAAGTTGATACCTTTTTCAAGAGCGGCAGCATTAAGCCACGCAGGGAGAGTAACAGTGCGATTAACCGAGCGGTTGACTTGTGCCATGCGGACTGACGGCATATAGACTTCCACAAGCGCGGCGCGTTCGCCGGGTTCTAATACTACATCGCGAAGGCGTGTAGGTGCGGGTATGTCATCGCCGTCCTGTTCCATACACCACAAGCGTCCCCCCAGCGCTTCTTTTGCCATAGTTAAAGCGTCGCTATCATCCTTTCCGCTTGTCGCAAGTTCTAAATCGGGGAAAACAACCGCAATTTCGTATCCGTCTTCGTAAGTGAATACAGCGGGATAAACATATTTGTCCGGCTTTTTCATGGGATTAACCCCCTTTCATGAAGTTATAGGAGAGAGCGGGGTTATCTGAACAATAACCCCGATTGTTTCTCAATAGAGCGCAACGTTTTAGGCGGTATATCCTTGCAAGGGTGCTTTACCGTGGTTTTGCCTTTTTTCACCGGGTGATTGAAGTGATGATGACTTCCTTCAATCGAAACAAGATACCAACCGTCTGCGCGCAGCATTGTGATTACTTCCCGCGAGGAATAGCTTTTCATGAGTATTCCCTCCTAACAACTAAAGAATAACACATATTATTGTATTTGCCAATAGTAAGAACGAATATTTTTCTATTTGTTTTATGACGTTTATCTAACAACGTATTTTCTTGAAGCAAAAGTGCCTCTATCCCGCACCGCGCAAGGGATAGAGGCACTTTTTCATCTTAGATTGTAGCCAGATATAAAAACAAATATATCTTGACAATGACCGATATTTGTGATATTATGTGGCCAGACTAATTAAGGAGGCCAATCTTATGAATTCTAAATCTGGTTCTTATCATATTGATATCCAAACTCACCGCAAAAATCCTTGTGGTTTTATTCGGACTTCCTTCCGTGAAGACGGTAAGGTTAAACATAAAACTATCGCCACTCTTTCTGGGCTTACCATTGAGCAACTTCGTTCAATGCAGGCAGCCTTGCAAAATAAAGCTATACCAAAAGC